>NZ_LT670846.1:341955-683910 GCF_900142435.1 Thermocrinis minervae | reverse complement strand
AGCCTATGCTACCGGGGCTTATGATGCCGTCCTCCAGTCTTGTGGCCATGACACCACCCACAGGAAATCCGTAGCCCACGTGTACGTCTGGCATTACGTATATGGCTCCTTCCACACCGGGAAGGGTGGAGGCATTTGCCGCCTGCTTTATGGCATCTTCCTCAAGGAGTTCAAAGAGTTTGTCACTTAGGTAAAAGTAGACGGGTACCTTCTGTCCCTGTACTGTTCCTTTCGGAAGCACGTAGACGTAATCACTTTCCTTTACCAAAAGCTCCTTCATACTTATTAAAGTTAAACCTTAGGTGCCATGCTCCCAGGAGGAGAGGTACCTGATCTGGTCCGGAGTGAGCTCGTCTATCTGTATACCCATAGCCTTCAACTTTAGCATTGCCACCTGCCTGTCTATCTCGTCGGGAACCTTATAGACATCCTTCTGTAGGTTGCTGTGGTTCTTAAGGATATACTCAGCCGAGAGGGCCTGGTTGGCAAAGGACATGTCCATAACAGAAGCCGGATGTCCTTCAGCCGCAGCAAGGTTTACAAGCCTTCCTTCAGCCAACAGGTATATCCTTCTTCCGTCCTCAAGGGTGTACTCTTCCACGTACTCCCTTATCCTCCTCTTGCTTTTGCTTAGCCTTTCCAGGGCCTGGATGTCTATCTCCACGTTGAAGTGTCCCGAGTTGGATATGATGGCTCCATCCTTCATAAGCCTTATGTGCTCCTCCCTTATGACGGAAGTGTTCCCCGTGACTGTAACGAAGAAGTCTCCTATCTTGGCAGCCTCGCGCATGGGCATCACCAAAAAGCCATCCATACGAGCCTCCAGTGCCTTTATGGGATCCACTTCTGTGACTACGACTATGGCTCCCATGCCCCTTGCCCTTTGAGCTACACCCTTACCGCACCAGCCATAGCCGGCTACCACAAAGTAAGAACCCGCCAGTAGCCTGTTGGTGGCCCTGAGGATGGCATCTATGGTAGACTGGCCAGTCCCGTACCTGTTGTCAAACATGTGTTTTGTGTAAGCATCGTTGACGGCAATTATGGGAAACCTAAGGACTTTGTCTCTGGCCATGGCTTTGAGTCTTATCACTCCTGTGGTAGTCTCTTCCATACCACCTAGGATCTCCTCAGCCAGGGAAGGGTACTCTTTGTGTATGGTGGAAATGAGATCTGCACCGTCGTCTATCACTATGTTTGGCCTGCTCTCTATCACTGCCCTCAGGTGTGAGTAGTAAGTCTGCGTGTCCTCTCCTTTCACGGCAAAAACATGTATACCAAAGTACTTAACCAAAGCAGCCGCTACATCATCCTGGGTGGAAAGGGGATTGGAGGCAGCCAGGAATACCTCTGCTCCACCCTCCTTTAGGGTTAGCACCAGGTTGGCTGTCTCTGTGGTTACGTGCAAGCAGGCACCTATGCGCATACCCTGGAAGGGTTTTTCCCTTGAAAACCTTTCCCTTATGGATCTAAGCACGGGCATATCCTTCTCGGCCCACTCAATACGGTCTCTACCTACATCAGCCAAAGACAAATCTTTCACATGGTATTGCATAGTATCTTATATTTTAGAATGTTATGAGAACGTTAAGCTTGGAATCTATACAGGTAAAGGTATTGGAAGGTAAGAGGATAAGCCAAGAAGAAGCCCTCTACCTCCTGGAGAAGGCTGACCTTTCAACCCTTGGCCTTCTAGCCGATGAGGTCAGAAAGAGGTTCCACAAAGATGACATAGTTACCTTCGTCATAGATAGGAACGTAAACTACACCAACATCTGCGTTGCCGGTTGCAAGTTCTGCGCCTTCCAGAGGAAGGTAGGCTCGCCAGAGGGTTACGTACTGGATATAAACACGATACTTCAGAAAGTCAAGGAGCTTGTGGACTGGGGTGGTACCACCCTCCTCATGCAGGGTGGTCTAAACCCAGACCTACCCTTGAGCTACTATGAGAATCTCTTTAGGACCATAAAGGCGCACTTCCCACACATACAGATACACTCCCTCTCAGCCCCCGAGATAGTCTACCTTGCCAGAATAGAAAAGCTGAGTGTGGAGGAAGTTCTAAAGAGATTGAAAGATTCAGGCCTTGACTCCATACCAGGTGGTGGAGCGGAAATCCTCTCTATGGAAGTAAGAAGCTTTTTGAGCCCTGGAAAGTGTACTGTGGAAGAGTGGGAACTTGTTCACACGACTGCCCATAAGCTTGGTATGACTTCAACGGCCACCATGATGTTTGGGCATATAGAGAAACCTCAGCACATAGTGGAGCACTTGGAGAGAGTGAGGCGTATACAGGATCAGACAGGTGGTTTTACAGCCTTCATCCCTTGGACCTTCAAGAAGGGAAACACTCAACTGGACCACCTTCAAGAAGCTTCCCCCGTTTACTACCTTAAGGTCCTTGCTCTATCCCGTATATACCTTGACAACTTCAGGAACATACAAAGCTCACACGTGACCCAAACCATGCAAGTAGGTATGGTGGGTCTTCACTTTGGAGCCAACGACATGGGCAGCGTGATGATAGAGGAAAACGTAATATCTTCTACCAGTTACAAGGTGAGCATACCCAAGGTGGAAGACATGGTCCAGGCCATAAGAGCAGCTGGCTTTATCCCAGCTCAGAGAGACACCTACTACAACATAGTCAGGGTATTTCAGTAGACGTACAACCTGATAGGTTTGTACCTTCTTACATGGGCAAGGACCTGCGGGGAGTTCCTGTGAGGAACGCACAGATAGACTTGTTTTAGACTTCCCGTCTTTACGGTCCTCATCCAGTGGACCAACTTCCTTATGGGTATAAGGTACCTCTCGTCAAAAGTATCCTTGTAGTAGGCTACTATCAGTCTTGTAAAGGGTGGGAGGTTCTCCTCCTTGCGCTCCAAAAGTTCTTCCTCTAAGAAGATCTTAGGGTCTTTTTTCATCAAAGCTTGGAAGACTACCTCCTCAGGGTAGAAGGTTTGGACTATTAGCCTTTCCTTGGCCACGCTAAGGGCGGTAAAGAGGTAGCTAAAGAGCTTTTCCCGGGCTTCAAAGCTAGCCACCGAGAGGATGTTGTCCACGTTCAGGACTAAAACCTGCTCGTACTCCTTCCAAAAGCTAGGCATGGCCCTAACGTCAAAATCTTTTAGGTTCTTCCATGTCTCTTGAACCTCCTCCAGAACCTTCTCCACACCAAAGCCTAAGGGTCTTACAGGACTATCACACTTAGGACACACGCTAGTCTTGTAGCCACAGGAGGCGCAAAAGACCCTGCTACCATCTTTGGACAGACTAAGCATCTTGCCGCATACAGGACACTGACATATCTCCGCACACCTCTCACAGTAAGCGTAAGCATACCCAGCCTTGTTGACGAGCAGAAGAGTGCTTTTGTTTGGATCCACAAGCCTTTTTAGACCTTCGTCTATGAGATTCTCTCCGCGTCTTTTGAGAACAAAGACCTGCGCGGTGTAAGATAGGTCCATTCCCTGAAAGGTACCATCTTTTATAGCCATGTATAGATAGAGGTTGGGTACAGAGTTAAACACTACCAAGTCTGCACCCACAAGCTTGGAATAACGGAACAAGAAGGTAAGGTAGCTGATGCCGTTATGCATGCGGCCATCGGGAGGTCCAAAGTACACGATAGTTCCCAGATTTTTAACAGGAGCTAGAAGTGACTTCTGACTTCCCAAGAGGACACAAGGTTCATCCAGAGAAAACCATGACTGAACCAAATCTTTAGGCCTTTCCTTGGAAGAGATGACCTTGAGCCTTTCTCCAAACAATGACCCCAACGTATCTTCCAACCCAGAGAGCAGCTCAAGGCTAGGACAGAAAACAAAAGTGGACCTTTCATCGGACAGGTTTCTGTGGGTTAAAGATGTGAGCATGTCTTGTAGCTTTTTTAGGCTTCCGTAAACCACCGAGTTTTTACCCAAGGGCCTTAGAAGTTCTACCGATGGCTGTCTTAGGAGCTTTATCTGAGATCTTATTGCACTCACGTACCCCACTTCCTCCCTTACTATCCCCCTTTTTACAAGGTCCCTAAGAACAGACCTGGGTACGCCTATCTCCGAAAGCTCCTCAGATGATACCACCCTATCTTTGAGGTAAGCAATAAGCGTAAGCCTCTCTTCCTTCTTTCTAAGCCTTCCTATCCTCCTTAGGGCCTCTTCAAAACTCACCCCAAGGCTGTAGAACTTTACTTTAAGGTTGGGTGCCTTCCAAAGGTCCTCTTCCTTCAAAAAGCCCATCCTTAGGAGTTTGTCAACAATGTCTTTTCCAAACTTTTCCACCAGTTTGTCTTTCTCCATCTTTCCTCTAGACCTTACGTACTCTATAACCTCCAGGACTTTCTTGTCTAAGAAAGAAGGAGTCTTCCCTGTGTAAGATACCACCGTAGTCTTTCTCCATAAGAACTCCGAAGGTAAGAGCTCAAAGAGGAGAAGGTTGGGTATAAGGCCGTAAGCCTTAGCTACAAACCTTACCGCTTCTATATGCTGGACAGTGGTGACAGGTTTATAGTCAGGAAACTCCACCTCCTGCCTTTCACCCGCTGTAGCTATCCCGGTCACTATACCCGTGGTGTTGTTAATCAGCACCCTATAACCTAGAGGACTGGTATCAAAGGGAAAGTCTGCATCTACACTGATGGTCTTACTGTTTGGGAGGGAAACCCTCAGGTACATTCAGAGTATTCGGCCTTGGAGGTAGCAGTTTCCCAGAGGACAACCTTTACTACCTTAACCTCTTCTAAAAGCCCAGCCTCCTTTAGTTTTTCTTTGAGAAAGTCATAGAAGAACTTGGCCAGAGCTTCAGCGGTTGGACAGAATTCTACAGGGAATATCTTAAAGGCCCCATACTTCTCCGCCACAGCTTTGAGCTCTGGATATATGGGATCGTGCACGTCTATTATAAAACTGTGGTCTATCTCCTCTATGAGGTCCTTAAGGGCATTTTTTAGGTGATAAAAGTCCATCACCATCTCCTGCTGGCTTAGGGTGTCAGAACCAAGGTAAACCTCTAAGACGTAACTATGGCCGTGTAAGTTTATGCACTTGTTCTGGGGTATTTCTTTGGTAAACACAGAACCCCTTCCCATGGTCAAGTTCTGCTTCCAGACGCGGTGTCCTGCCTCAAACCTAAAAGTTTTGCTTATTACCCACTTTACCATACTACCACCTTCTTGGCCTTAACCACCAGCTCCGCTATTTGAGAGTAGGTTAGAAGCTTGTCCTCCGGTAGCTTTAAACCTCTCGCCAGGGTATCCTCCTTGCAGGCATACCAGTTTTTCTTGCTTGGAAACTTAAGAACTCCGTCCTGGATTAGCACAACCACATCGTCCTCTTGAACCAGGTCAGAGGAAAAGTCTCCTAGCTTCCTCACCAGCCACAGAGTGTTCACCATACTAACACAGCTCCAGCCTGATCTATGAGCTTACTTATATCCTCCACGCTCATAAAGATAGGCTCCTTTATAAAGTCCTTGGGCTTTAAACCCCTTTCCTCTGCGGAGCTATCCTCAACCACGAGCTTGGCGTTTACATACTCTATGTTCTCAAGGAGCTTTTCAAAGCCATATATCTGAAGATCTTCTGGGCTCCATCTTGAGAGGGCATAGACCCCATCCCTGATGAACACCAAGTAAACCTCAGAGTTTATGGCTAGCGCCAGGCCTACCCTTACAGCTTCATGGGTCTTCCAAGAGAAGGGATCTCCTTTTATCAAAAACACTATGCTCTTCATGTCAGTTAAAGGCTATTATCTTATCAAACTCGGGCAGCATCCTGGAGAGGTTATAGGTTGAACTGCTCTCAAAGAAATCCAAAGGCTTTTCTATACCCCTTTGATGGACCGAGTGAGCGCAATAAAGCATACGTATACCGAGGTCATGAAGCTCTTTACACTCTTTCCTGAGGATATAGTAAGCACCGTTTCCTGAAAAGAAGATGACCACCTCGCCGTGATTTTTTAATTCTTTAGCAAGTTTGAAGACTGTATTGTAGTCTTTGGAGAAGGGATTGCTTGTTACCAAAAGCAGAAACTTCATCTTACCTTCCTGATTATTATCTCCCATTCTTTAGGGCCTATTTTGTTTACCGACAAAACTTCCTGACCCTCTTCCTTCATACTTTTAGGGACACTCTCAGCAGAAGGCTCATAGTCTACTACGACCCTAAGAATTTGTCCTACTTGCATCTGTTCAAGCACAAGCTTGCTCTTGACGAAGGTGAAGGGACACACCTCACCTCTTATATCCAGCTCCTTGTCGTACTCCATAGAGATTAAAGTATATCACTTGGCTAAAACCCTGGCCACCTCATACAGAGAGGTTATACCCTTCCTTACCTTCAGGAGACCAGCTTCGTAAAGGGTCCTCATACCCTTTTGTCTTGCTAAGTCTCTTATGTCCTCCGCCGTGGCACCCTTAACTATAAGTTTCCTTATCTCTTCATCCACGACGAGTATCTCGTGCACGGCTGTCCTACCCTTGTACCCTGTATAGTTGCACTCCTCACACCCACCTTCTTTATGTGTATATATGACAAGGTTTTCTGAAATATCTTTTAGAACACCCATCCTAACAAGAGCTTCCCTGGGTGTTTGATCGGGAACTTTGCACACAGGACATAGCTTCCTTATGAGCCTTTGGGCTACTATAAGTATGACGGAAGAACCCACAAGGAAGGGTTCAATACCCATGTCCACTAGCCTGGTTATAGAGCTTGGAGCATCGTTGGTGTGTAAGGTTGAGAAGACAAGGTGTCCGGTTAGAGCTGCCTTTATACCTATCTCTGCCGTTTCCCTGTCCCTTATCTCACCTATGAGTATTATGTCCGGGTCCTGTCTTAGGAAAGCTCTTAGCACCGTTGCAAAGTCAACACCCGCCTTTTCGTTTATCTGCACCTGGTTGAGTCCCGGTATTGCCACCTCAACAGGGTCTTCGGCTGTCATTATGTTAACGTCCGGGGTGTTCCTCTCCATGAGAGCCGAGTACAGGGTTGTAGTTTTACCCGAACCAGTAGGACCTGTAACCAAAACCATTCCCCAGGGCGTCCATATGGCCTTCCTAAACTTTTCAAGATCATCGGGTTCAAAGCCTAAATCTTCTAACTTCACATTAAGATAGCTTTCAGCCTTCTGGATACGCATGACCACCTTCTCACCATGTATGGTGGGTACTGAGGAAAACCTAAGGTCTATCCTCCTACCATCTATCTTTAGCCTTATCCTCCCGTCTTGAGGTTTTCTCTTTTCTGAGATATCAACACCAGCCATTATCTTAAACCTAGAGATAAGGCTCGCTTTTAAGGATGGTTGTTTAAACTCATGGTAAACCCTCAGTATACCGTCTATCCTATACCTTACAACCAAAGACTTCTCATACGGCTCTATGTGTATGTCGGATGCGCCTTTTTTTACCGCCTCTGTTATTATAGCGTTCGCGAGCTTGACCACTGGTCCTTCGTCCGCAGCTGCAAGAAGAGCTTGATCCGAAAAGTCTATCTCCTCCTGTTCTATCTCTACCTCACCTTCTGGTTCAAGATCCTCTAGAATCTTTCCAACAGTGGGAAAGAGCTTATCAAGAACTGCCTCTATAGTCCTTCTAGGAGCAAACATCGCGTTAACTTTGTCTATTCTGGTTTTGAACCTAAGCTCGTTTATGATCTGCTGGTTGTAAGGGTTAAGAGTTATTACTGTGAGTACACCATTTTTGTAGGACACAGGTGCTATCATGTTCCTTCTTAGTAAATCTTCAGGTAATTCTTTTATGATGTTTTCTGGTATTTCTACTTCTTCAACATTACCATTCCATATTTTACCTGGGAGATGCTTTTTATAAAAATCCAAGAGTTTATTGTCATCCAGAGCACCTATCTCAAAGAGCACATCTATAACATTTCTTGATCTATCTTTCTGAAGTATTTCAAAAGCTTTTTCAATATGCTCTTTCGTTATGTAACCCACTTTGTAAAAATGTTGTATTAGGGCTGTTTCATCCATAGCTCTCTTCCTCAGAAGGATATATACCCTTTTCCACCTCTTCCTTAAACTGAATAAGGGCTTGTCTAAAGATCTTAGCACCCTCTGCGTACCTTTTGACAAACTTGGGCTTTATCTCCTCCACTAACCCCACAAGGTCATGGAAAACTAGAACCTGCCCATCGCAGTAAGGTCCAGCTCCTATACCTATGAGTATACTCCTTGAGTTCTCCCATAGTTCCTTAGTCAGATCCATGGGTACAGCCTCAAGCACCACCATGAAGGCTCCCGCCTCCTCCAAGGCCTTAAGATCTTTTTTTACCCTTTCCCTTTCTTCACCTTTACCTACCACTCTGTAACCGCCTAATACGTTTATGCTTTGAGGGGTAAAGCCCACATGACCTACCACGGGTATGCCTATGCTGGTGAGCCTGTAGACGAGCTCCGAGATCTCCTCTCCTCCTTCTAGCTTGACGGCGTTGACTTGTGCTTCCTTTACAACTCTCCCACAGTTCCTTAAGGCTTCCTCCAAGGAGACCTGATAGCTCATAAAGGGCATATCCGCTATTACAAAAGACCTTTTTGCCCCACGCCTTACAGCTTTAGCGTGGTATATCATATCCTCCAGGCTCACATGCAAGGTGCTCTCCATACCCTGAAAGACCATACCCAACGAATCACCCACGAGTATGCAATCTATACCCACCTCATCACAGAGCTTGGCGGATAGGTAATCGTATGTGGAGATCATAGTGATCTTCTTACCCTCTTTTTTCTTCTGGAAGAGGGTCCTTATGGTTACCTGCCTATCCATTGGAGCTTTTCTGCTCTGCGCTTAGCTCCTGCTGTACTCTATCCAGAAGGTCTAAAAGGGAAGCTACAGAGTCCTTCAGAGCTTGAAGATCTTGAAGGTCTCTCATGTTCTTGACTACTTCAAAGAGCACCTTAAGGAGCTCTTCCTTCCTTGGACCATCTCCTACCCTTACCTGATAGGCGGATGCGGTCACAGGGTTTATTATGGCGTTAACAAGCTGCCTTGCACTTAGCTTATCTTGGGCCTGGCTCAAAGCCTCGAGTTCCCCTCTTACCTTCTTGAGTAGCTCCAAACCTATCTCAAACTCCTTTGTCATAGAAGACCTCCATAAGTTTTTTTCTGAGTACATCCAAATCATCCTCTTCGGAGAGATCTAAGTACTCCAAAAGTTTACCTACGCTTACCCACCTCTTTAAAACCATACCTTGGGTTATAAGTATATTAAAAGGTTCCAAATCTTTTACAAGACCAAGGTCGTAGAGGAACTTCTGGAAAAACCTAGCATACAGAAGGTGCAAGACTGCATGCTCTATACCGCCTATGTAAAAGTCCACATTCATCCAGTAGTCTACCTTCTCCTTTGAGAAAGGCATCTGATGGTTATGAGGATCACAGAAACGCAGGAAGTACCAAGAAGAGTCAAAAAAGGTGTCCATTGTGTCTGTCTCTCTCCTTGCAGGTCCACCACACTTGGGGCACTTTGTGTTTACAAACTCCTCCACCTTCTCAAGGGGATTACCATGTCCCGTTATGTTTACGTTCATGGGAAGCATCACAGGAAGCTCCTCCTCGGGTACGGGAAGGATGCCACATCTGTCACAGTATACTATTGGTATAGGTGTTCCCCAGTACCTCTGCCTTGATATGTTCCAGTCTCTCAGCCTGTAGGTTACCTTAAAATATCCAAAGCCTTTTTCCTCAAGCCACTTGGTTATTAGCCTCTTGGCTTCTGAAGATTCTTTGCCATCAAAAGGGTCTGAGTTTATCAAAATACCCTCATCTTCATAAGCTCTATCCGCAGGAGGGTTACCCTCTCTTGGCACTATAACGTACCTTATAGGCAGGTTGTATTTTTTGGCAAACTCGTAGTCCCTCTGATCGTGGGCTGGCACCGCCATTATGGCTCCAGTTCCATACTCGTAAAGGACGTAGTTGGCCGTCCATACGGGGACCTTCTGACCGTTGGCTGGGTTTACGGCGTATACACCCAGGAACACACCTTCCTTTTCCTCTACAAGACCTCTCTCCCTGGTAGACTGAGACTTTATCTTCTCAAGAAGAGCTCTTGCCTCAGCTTCTTTACCTCCTCTCCTGGCAAGTTCCAAAGTTAGGGGATGCTCTGGAGCTAGCACCAGGAAGGTAACACCAAAGACGGTATCTGGTCGTGTAGTAAAGACCTCTATGGGTATGTCTTCAACGAAGAACTTTATTATGGCACCTTCTGACCTACCTATCCAGTTCCTCTGCTGGGCTATAACCCTCTCGGGCCACTTACCCTCAAGGAGTTTAAGGTCTTCCAAAAGCCTTTCAGCGTAATCGGTTATCTTTATATACCACGAAGGGATTTCCTTCCTTACAACGGGAGTAGAACATCTCCAGCACCTTCCTTCTATGACTTGTTCGTTGGCAAGTACTGTCTCATCAGTGGGACACCAGTTTACTTCAGCAAGCTTTCTGTATACAAGACCCCTTTCATACATCTTTAAGAATATCCACTGATTCCACCTGTAATATTCAGGATCGCATGTGGCAATCTCTCTACTCCAGTCATAAGAAAACCCAAGGCTTTTAAGCTGTTTTCTCATGTAGTCTATGTTTTCGTAAGTCCACTTTGCAGGATGGACACCGTGCTTTATGGCCGCGTTTTCCGCAGGAAGACCGAAAGCATCCCATCCCATGGGATGTAGGACGTTGTAACCTCTAAAGCGCAGAAACCTGGCTATGGCATCACCTACCGTGTAGTTCCTCACGTGACCCATATGGATACGCCCAGAAGGATAAGGAAACATCTCAAGCACGTACCTCTTTTCTCCTCGGTTTTCTTCAGCTTTGAAAACACCCAGATCTTCCCAGATCTTCTGCCATTTCTCTTCTATGCTTTTGGGATTGTAGGCTTCCATAGGTGAAAATTTTATAATATTTAGTGCATGGAGTTTGAACCTGTTATAGGCTTAGAGATACACGTCCAGATAGACACTAGAAGTAAGATGTTTTGTTCCTGCCCTGTGGAGTTTGGAGCCGAACCCAACTCCAACGTATGCCCCGTATGCCTTGGCCTTCCTGGAAGCCTACCAGTGGTAAACAAGAAGGCTGTAGAGAAGGCCATAAGGGCAGCTTTAGCTCTAAACTGCCAGATAAACACCAGGTCCATCTTTGCCAGGAAGAACTACTTCTACCCTGATCTACCCAAAGGCTACCAAATATCCCAATACGAAGAACCCTTGGCTGTGAACGGTTGGATAGATGTGGATGGTAAAAGGATAAGGATAAGAAGGCTTCATTTAGAAGAAGATGCTGGCAAGAACATACACGAAGGAGACAAAAGTTACGTGGACCTAAACAGGGCAGGCACGCCTCTCATGGAGATAGTAACAGAGCCAGACATAGACTCTCCAGAGCTTGCACGTATGTTCTTAGAGGAGCTAAGGAGCATAATGCGTTATGCAGGTGTCTCAAGGGCAGACATGGAGAAGGGACAGCTGAGATGCGACATAAACGTCTCTGTGAGACCTAAGGGATCTAACATTCTAGGTACAAGGGTAGAGATAAAGAACGTAAACTCCTTTAAGTTTGTGCAGAAGGCTATAGAGTATGAGATAGAAAGACAGATACAGATAATAAGAGATGGCGGCAAGGTAGAGCAAGAGACAAGAACCTTTGATCCATCAACGGGCAGGACCTACAGCATGAGGTCCAAGGAAGAAGCTGAAGATTACAGGTACTTCCCGGATCCAGATCTCCTACCCTTGATAGTACCAAAAGAGTGGATAGAAGAGATAAGGTCAAGCATGCCCGAGCTACCCCACCAGAGGAGGGAAAGGCTAGTTAAAGACTATGGCATAACCCAGAAGGAGGCTAGCATCTTAACATTGCATAAGGAGCTTGGAGACTTCTTTGAGGAGGTTCTAAAACATTACCCACAAGATCCAAAGATGGCCTGCAACCTTCTTTTGAACGACCTTCTTGGATACCTAGGAGAAAAAGGACTCAGCTTAGAAGAAGCTCCCATAACCCCCGAACACTTGGCCCAGCTTATTAAACTCCTTAAGGAAGGCGTGCTATCCTCCAAGCTCGCAAAAGAAGTTCTCAAGAAGATGGTAGATACCGGTAAGCTACCTAAGGTAATAGTGGAAGAAGAGGGACTTGTACAGGTAAGCGATGAAGAGACAATAAGAAGGCTTGTGGAGGAAGTCCTAAAAGAGCACCCGCAGGAAGTAGAGAGGTACAAAAAGGGAGAGGAAAAGCTCTTCGGCTTTTTTGTAGGACAGGTTATGAAAAAAGCAAAGGGTAAGGCAAACCCACAGAAGGTCAACCAGATACTAAAGGAGGCCCTAAGCTCATGAGGATAGCATTAGGAGCAGATCATGCAGGTTTTGAGCTAAAGGAAGAGATAAAGGTATACCTAATCAATATAGGACACGAAGTTTTAGACTTAGGCACCAAGGACACCACCTCAGTAGACTATCCCAACTTTGCCCAGCTTGTAGCTCAAGCTGTCCAAAAGGGTCAGGCAGAAAGAGGAATTCTAATATGTGGAACCGGCATAGGTATGTGCATAGCCGCCAACAAGTTTAAAGGAATAAGGGCTGCACTCTGTTTAAACGAGTATATGGCTAGAATGAGTAGAAGACACAACGACGCCAATGTCCTATGTCTTGGTAGCAGGGTAGTAGGTAAGGAGCTCGCCCTCTCTATAGTGGATGCCTGGCTTAGAGAGGAGTTTGAAGGAGGTAGGCACCAACTCAGAGTTGGCATGATTGAAGAGTTTGAGTTAAAATGTTAGTTGGAGGAAAGGGATGGACATACAGCAAGCTCTTTACCCAAATGTAACACTCTTCTTTCAACTCATTCTGTTCCTAGTGTTTGTCTTCTTGGTCAACCTGCTGTTAGTCAAACCATATACGCAGGCCATACAAGAGAGGGAAAGGTTAACATCCCACAACCAAGGTAAGGCAGAGGAGTTTTTGGCTCAAGCCAAAGACCTTATAGACAAAGCAAAGGAGATCCTTGAGAAGGGAAGACAAGAATCAAACGCTATACTGGATCAGGCTAGAAAAGAGGCAGAGAGGGAAAGACAGGAAAGGCTTTCCCAAGCAGAGGAAGAAGTAAAGAGGCAGATAGAAGATGCAGTTAGAAGCATAAGGGCCCAGCTTGAGCAAGAAAAGGCCAACGTGGATGCTCATGTGAAGGCTCTTGTAAAAGATATAGTCTCCAGGATAACGGAGGAGGCAGCATGAGTGAAGCTTCACACCACGCATTAGAGCTCTTCTGGAAGGGTTTTAACATACTTCTCTTCCTGGCTATAGTCTACTACTTTGGTAGAAAACCTATATCCCAAGCCTTCAACGAATTTTTCCGTAAGCTCACAGAAGGTTTAGATAGCTCAGAAGAAACCCTAAAAAAAGCTCAAGAAGAGTATGAAAGAGCAAAAGCTCAGTATGAAGATGCTCAGAGGAGATACCAAGAACAGCTAAAGCTTGCCAAAGAAACAGCAGACTACATAAGAGAAGAAGAAAGAAGGAAAACAGATCAAATGGTAGAGAGGATAAAAGAGAAAGCCAAAGAAGCCATAGAGGTAGAGCTCACTAGGGCAAAAGAAGAGCTATACAGGTATGCTGCACAGAGAGTAAGGGAAGAAGCGTTTGCTACGCTTAAGGAAACTTTTAAAAACCCAGAGGTTCAAAAGAAGTACCTTGAGAGATCTCTAAAGCTTTTGGAGGCTGAAAGATGAACAGAACACACATAGCTTCTCAGATAGCAAAGGCCTTCCTCAAAAGAGTTAAAGATGACAAAAAAGCTCTGAGTAATCTTTTGGACTTCCTTACCTTCCTTGAAAGCTCCTACAAAAGGGTGAAGGAGATAAAGGCCTTTATGCTTAACCCTACTGTACCAAAAGAGGAAAAGCTTAAGTATCTAAAGACTCTGAGAGAAAAGTTTGGTCTACCAGAGGCTGTAGACGGTGTACTGGAGCACGTAATAGATCTGAATGCTATACGTTTCATAAGCGACGTGAAAAGAATATACGCAAAGGAGATGGAAAAAGAGCTTAGAATGTCCAGGGCAAAGCTCATAACAGCCCATGAGATTCCTTCCGAGTATATAGCAAGGATCTCCCAAATCCTTAAACAAAGGCTTGGAAGGGAGTTTGAGCTAGAGCTACAGAAAGACGAAAACCTAATAGGTGGTTTTGTAGTAGTAACGGATTCTTTCGTACTGGACGCATCTGTTAAAAGAGCTTTAGAAAGATTAGGAACTCTATAAACCATATTTGTTCTGAAGGAGGTAAGGAAAGCATGGAAAGGACCCTGATAATCATTAAACCTGATGCCGTTGAAAAAGGTGCAATAGGTAAAATTCTGGACAGGTTTATCCAGGAAGGCTTTACCATCAAAGCTCTAAAGATGTTTAGGTTCACAAAGGAGCAGGCCCAAAAGTTTTACATAGTGCATAAGGAGAGACCTTTTTACGGTGAGCTGGTGGAATTTATGACCTCTGGCCCTGTGGTTGCTTGTGTGCTTGAAGGTCAGAACGCTATAAGCAGGGTAAGGGAGATAATAGGTCCCACAGACAGTGAAGAGGCAAGAAAGGTAGCTCCCAACTCCATAAGGGCATTGTTTGGTACTGACAAAGGTAAGAATGCCATCCACGCTTCGGACTCACCAGAGTCAGCAAGTTACGAGATACCCTTCATATTCTCTGAACTTGAAATCTGCTGAGGGACTCTCTAATAGCCTGCACTATTTCTAGGACGTACCTGAGATCCTTAAGGGGAAGCATGTTGGGTCCATCTGACAGTGCCCTGTCCGGGTCTGGATGGACCTCCATGAAGAGTCCATCGCAGCCTACAGCTACAGCTGCCTTTATAAGCGGTATAACAAATTCCCTCTGGCCAGAAGATCTATCACCTGCACCGCCCGGCAGTTGTACACTATGGGTGGCGTCAAAGATAACCCTGGTAAAGTTCCTCATTATGACCAAACTTCTAAAGTCTACCACCAGGTTGTTGTACCCAAAGCATACACCCCTTTCCGTAATGTAATAATCCTTACATCCTACATACTCAAGTTTTTCAACTACGTTTTTTACGTCCCATGGGGCCAAGAATTGACCCTTCTTAACGTTTACCGTCTTGCCGCTTCTACCAGCCTCAAGAAGCAAGTCTGTTTGCCTGCTTAAAAAGGCAGGTATCTGTACTATGTCAACCACCTCTGCCACAGGCTTCACTTGGTAAGTCTCGTGAACATCAGTAGTTACCTTTAGACCAAGTTCTTCTTTTACTCTAGCCAAGATCTTTAGACCTTCATCAAGCCCAGGACCTCTGAAAGACTTTACAGAAGACCTGTTGGCCTTATCGAAGGAGGATTTAAATACAAAGTCAAAACCCTTGAACTCCTCTGACAACCTCTTTAACTCTGTTGCTACTTCGAACACTACTCTCTCGTTCTCTATAACACACGGACCTGCTATTATGAGCATCCTATAGTTCATCGCTGAATATAACCTCCGGTATGGGTGCCTTTATGATACCTGTCTCTTTTCCCATGTTAAGCAGGAGCCTTACGCTCCTCCTTCCGTCTTCTCCGTAGTCTATGGTCCTTTCGTTCACGTACATGCTGACAAACCTCTGGGTTCTGTCTGGATCCTCCTTTATATCCCTGGCGTACTCTCTAGCGTAAGAAAGAGCTATATCCTTGTGCTTCAATGCGTACTCCACACTCCTTCTCATGACCCTTTCAACCTTCCTTATGTTCTCTAGACCTAAATCCTTTCTTACAACGTTGCATCCTAAAGGTAGCGGAAGCCCTGTCCTTTCTTTCCACCATGCTCCCAGGTCTACCACTTTAAAGAGTCCCCTGTCCTGGTAGCTTAGCTGTCCCTCGTGTATGACAAGACCTGCATCTACAAGGCCTTCCTGTACAGCATCCATTACCTTGTCAAAAGGTAAGACTACCTCCTCAAAGTCTGGCTCGTAGAGCTTCAAGACCAAGAAGGCAGTAGTTAGCTTGCCAGGGACTGCTATCTTCAGGCCTTTCAAACTCTGGAGCTCTTTCTTGCTAACCACTATGGGACCATACCCGTCACCTACGCTACCACCGCTCGGCAACACTAGATATTTATCCGCCACGTAAGGGTAGGCATGGAAAGATATGGCAGAGACTTCGTATGTACCCTTTAGAGCTTCCTCGTTTAGGGTCTGTATGTCTGCGAGGATGTGTTCCACTTCTAGGCCTTCTGTGTCTATAAGACCTTTGACCATAGGGTAAAACATAAAGGCATCGTCCGAATCTGGACTATGCGCTATCCTAATCTTCATCTCTTCTACCTCTAAAGAGCTCTGGTAGCCTCAGAAGGTATAAATATATCCTCCTCCACCTAGTCCATTCAATGGCTGGGAGGTTTGCGCCGTAGACCTTACCAGGTTCAAGGTCATAGGCCACACCAGACTTGGCTGTGACCGTAACACCATCCCCGATTTTAACATGGTCTGCAACACCCACCTGTCCCGCCAGTATCACATCTCTTCCTGTCTTAACACTACCAGACAAACCTACCTGCGAGACTAATACGTTCCTTTCCCCTACTTGACAGTTATGCCCTACCATAACCAGGTTGTCTATCTTGGTATCCTTCCCTATCTTTGTGCTGTCTATAAGAGCCCTGTCTACAGTAGTATTTGCCCCTATCTCTACATTATCCTCGATCACCACGTTGCCTATATGTTGCAGCTTATAGATACCTTCTTTAGTTATATGGTATCCAAATCCGTCGGCTCCTATCACAGCCCCGCTGTGAATCCTTACCTTCTTACCTATTACCGTCCTTGGGTATATGTGTACCCCGCTGAAGATAACGCTTCCCTCACCTATATGGGAGTAATCCCCTATGTAAGAAAAAGGGTAGACCTTTACTCCGTCCTCTAGAACAACTCCCCTACCTATGTACACAAAGGGACCTATGTAAACATCTCTACCTATGGTTACACCATCTTCTATGTGGGCTTTCTCTGAGATTCCCACAGGATGTTCTTCTGTGTAGAAGTGCTCAAGGGCTTTCGCGAGGGCAAGCCTAACGTCCTTTACCAGTATATGAACTTTATCCTCTAGAGCTTCAGACACTACAGGAATGCATCCTTCAGGAAGGTTTAAAGCCTCTTCTCTGTTTCTGCAGAAGACAAGGGTACCTTTTTTAGGATGTTCTACGGAAGATACGCCGTAAACCTCCAGGTCTTCAGGTCCATAGAAGGTACCTTCAAGCAACCTCGCTACCTGCGAAAGCTTCATCTACTTTGATCTAACCTGTTTATGACCTCTTTTGTTATGTCAAGCTCCGGTTGTATATAAAGGAAGGCACCACAATCAAGTATACCAGTGTAACCCTTCTCTTTAGCTATTTGGCTTCCTATATTCCTGACTTGTGCAAGAAGCTCACTTTCTAGTCTACTTTTGAGCTCCATAAGCTCAGCTTGGGCCTTCTGTTGAAGCTCTATGCCTTTTGCCTCAGTCTGTTGATATTCTTTTATCTTTTGTTCCCTTGCCTGCTGGCTTATACCCTTGCTCTGAATCTGGTTCTTGAGTTCCTCGAGTCTTTTATTTACCTCTTGCAATTGACTTTGATAATCCTGAGCCTTCTTTTTTAGCTCTTCTTGTTTTTGAGCTACCACCTTAGATTCAGCTATTATCCTGTTAGGGTCTACACATACAAACTTCTGCTCTGCATAGGCAAAGCTTCCTACCAACAACAAAATTAAAAGTCTCTTCATGATTACCTCCTTCTTGTCATTATACTGCCTTTTCGTATATGTATTTGGGTTTTGTTCTATTTTTCACAGTTTGTTCATCTACGATCACCTTCTTTATACCTGGTATGGAAGGTACCTCAAACATAACATCCGTCATGATCTCTTCGAGGATGGCCCTAAGACCCCTTGCACCCGTCTTCCTTCTTATGGCCTCTCTGGCTATCTCTCTTATTGCTTCCTCTGTGAACTCAAGCTCTACACCGTCCATAGCAAGGAGTTTCTGATACTGCTTTATTAGAGCGTTCTTTGGCTCCACCAAGACCCTCATCAAATCTTCTTCTGTTAGCTCGTGCAACACAGCTATAACTGGAAGTCTTCCTACAAACTCTGGTATGAGACCGAAGTGTATGAGATCTTCAACCTCTACAAGATCTAGGATGTGCTGGTCTTCTTTGAGGTTCCTTATTTGAGATTCAAACCCTACTACAGATTTGCCCAGCCTCCTCTTTATTATGTCCTCCAGGCCTACAAAAGCTCCTCCGCAGATGAAAAGTATGTCTGTGGTGTCCACTTGTATAAACTCCTGGTGTGGGTGCTTTCGTCCACCCTGAGGTGGTACATTGGCTATGGTGCCCTCTAGTATCTTAAGAAGGGCCTGCTGCACGCCTTCACCAGAAACGTCCCTAGTTATAGATGGGTTTATACCAGACTTTTTGGCTATCTTGTCTATCTCATCTATGTAGACTATACCTTTCTGGGCAAGTTTAACATCGTAGCCACAGTTCTGCAGGAGTCTGACAAGTACGTTCTCTACGTCCTCTCCCACATAACCAGCTTCTGTAAGGCTTGTTGCATCTGCTATGGCGAAGGGCACATCCAGGAGCTTGGCTAAGGTTCTTGCTAAAAGGGTTTTGCCTGAGCCTGTAGGACCTATAAGCAGTATGTTGCTCTTTTCCACTTCTGTATCTTCCATGTTCAGACCTAGCTCCTTGTTCCTTATCCTCTTGTAGTGGTTGTAGACTGCTACTGAGAGTATCTTCTTTGCTTTCTCTTGGCCTATAACGTACTGATCTAAGTACTTCTTTATCTCCTCTGGCTTGGGTAGATCCTTAAGGGTACGTGGTTGTAGTTGTTTTTTGTGCTCCTGGACTAGCCTGTAGCCTGCTTCCACACATCTGTCGCATATGAAAGCATCACCTATGCCAGATATCAAGAAGAGAACATCTCTCGCTGGTGAGCCACAAAAGGAACACCTATCTTCTATATCCTTCTGCTTCATCTTACTGCCTCTTCTCTATAACCTTGTCTATTATGCCGTAGGCCATTGCCTCTTCTGGAGACATAAAGTAGTCCCTCTCTACGTCTCTTTCTATCCTTTCTAGTGGCTGCCCTGTGTGTTTGGCCAGGATCTGGTTTAAGAGGTTCTTTATCCTCCTTATCTCCTCAGCGTGGATTATTATGTCAGTAGCTTGTCCTGATATCCCACCTAAGGGTTGGTGGATCATTATCCTCGAGTGTGGGAGTGAATACCTCTTACCGGGAGCACCAGCAGCCAAAAGTACTGCTGCCATTGAAGCCGCTTGCCCTATGCATATGGTAACTACATCGGGTTTTATGTACTGCATCGTATCGTATATGGCAAGGCCAGCTGTCACAGAACCACCGGGCGAGTTTATGTACATGTATATGTCCTTTTCTGGGTCCTGAGCCTCCAAGAAAAGGAGCTGAGCTACTATTAGGTTTGCCACATGGTCATCTATAGGATAGCCAAGCAATACTATCCTGTCCTGCAGAAGCCTTGAGTATATGTCGTAAGCCCTTTCGCCCCTGGGTGTCTGCTCTATTACAATGGGCACTAGCTGATTAAGAAGATTGTCCTTCATCCTTATTTTCCTCCTCTTCTGTTACTTTCACCTTAGACAGAAGATCTTCAAAGGCCTTCTGCCTTATTAGATCCTTCCTTATCTGCTCTTCCAAACCCCTTTCCTTTACATACTCTTTGAACTCTTCCTTTGAGGTATTGTAGCTGGATGCCAGCTCCTCGTAGTATTTTTCGAGCTCCTCTTGGCTTACTTCAAAACCCTTCTCCTGGCTGTACTTCTCTAGTATGTACCTGAGCTTTATGTTCTGGACTGCAAAGGGGAGGAGTTCTTGAGATAGGAGTCTTATGTCCACGTACCTTGGATCTACACCTAACTGTTTTAGGGTCTCTAACCTTCTTCCTACTAGGAAGGAAAGCTCCCTTGAGAGGAGTGTTTTGGGAACCTCAAAGTCGTGCATCTGCACAAGCTTCTGTACCAAGGCCTCAGATATGGCCTGCTTCCTCAGGCTTTCTATCCTCTCTTCTAAGGATCTTCTTATCTTCTCTTGAGCTTCCTCCCAAGTTTCACCTAAACCCGCTTCCTTTGCAAACTCATCGTTAAGCTCTGGTAACTTCTTCTCCTTTACTGCTTTTACTACAAGTTTTACCTTTGCCTTACCCACAGGTTTGCCTTCGGTGCTGTAAAGGTCTAGCTCTTCAAATACCAGCTCATCTCCCTCTTTTTTGCCTATGAGCTCCTTTTCTATCTCCTGTCTTAGCATCCCTTGACCGACTATAGCAGAAGTCTCGTCCTTGATAACTTCACCTGAGCTCAGTTCTTCTATCTCATAGTCCAACACCACTAAATCCCCTTCCCTTATCTCTCTGTCTACAGGTTCCCATACGGCATGTTCTTCTCTGAGCTCTTCTATGGCTTTTCTGAGCATTTCATCGTTTAGCTTTATGGGTTTTATGGTTACCTCCAAATTGCTAAGGTCTTTAAGCTCAAACTCTGGCTGTGTTTCAAAGGAAACTTTGTAAGAGAGCTTTAAACTTCCTTCGTCCAGCTGGATATCCTCCAGGTATATGTCGGCTACAGGTTCCACGTTTGCCATCTTGATGGCCTCGTGAAGGGTAGCATCTGCTACCTTCTTGCCCGTTTCTTCCTTTATGGTTTCCTTGAACCTTGCCTTTATTATCCAAAGGGGTGCTTTACCTCGTCTAAAGCCTTCTACCTCTGCGTTTTCCATTAAGTACTGGTAGACTTCCTTAAGGGCGTTGTCCACTATAGCACCTTCTACCTCTACCCTTAGCTCTTTGAAGAGGCCTTCTCTAGGCACTAATTCTACCTTCATTCCTTCCTCCAGGTTTTTATGCGGGTGGAGGGAGTTGAACCCTCACGGCCTTACGGCCACGGGATCCTGAGTCCCGCGCGTCTGCCAATTCCGCCACACCCGCTTTATGAAATTTAAATTATAGCTCAAAGTCCTTGAGGTACTTAGCCCTACTTGGATGTCTAAGCTTTCTTATGGCTTTGTTTTCTATCTGCCTTATCCTCTCCCTTGTGACGTTGAACATTTTGCCTATCTGTTCCAATGTGTACTCGGTACCATCAACCAAACCGTACCTGTACATGAGTATCTCTCTTTCTTTCTCTCCCAGGGTTTGTAGCACCTTTATGAGATGTTCTCTCAGTACCCTACGGTGAACTTGTTCCTCTGGAGATGGTACGCTTCTGTCCTCTATAAAGTCCCTCAGGTGTGTATCTTCATCGTCCCCTATAGGTGTGTCAAGGGATATGGGCTCTTGTGAAGATTTTAGGACCCTCTTTACTTTTTCCACAGATATTCCCAAACGCTGAGCTAGTTCTTCAGGCGTTGGTTCTCTACCATGGTCTTGGAAGAATTTTTTGGCTTCTCTGTTTATTTCATTCATTGTCTCTATCATGTGTACGGGTATACGGATGGTCCTGGCCTGATCTGCTATGGCCCTAGTTATGGCCTGCCTTATCCACCAGGTGGCGTACGTGGAGAACTTGTATCCTTTCCTGTAGTCGTATTTATCTACTGCTTTTATAAGGCCCATGTTTCCTTCTTGTATGAGGTCTAAGAAGTGCAGGCCTCTGTTTACATACTTCTTGGCTATGGATACCACAAGCCTTAGGTTACATTTGACCATAACCTGTTTAGCTTGGACTACTTGCGTCCTTCCTTCCTTTATTATGCTTATAACTCTATCGAGCTCTTCTGGTAGAATACCCATTTTGTTTTTAAGTTCATTTATTTCCTTCTTAAGGGTTAGGTACTCATCCCTGAGCATTTGAAACTTTACAAAATCGTAGCCAAGTCTCTCTGCCCTTTTCTGGAGCTCCTTATTACTGTCGTAGAGCTTTATGAGTTCATCTACGTTAGGATGGATCTTTTCTAGCTTTTCCTTCCTTAGCTTATATTCTCTGAGCTTCTTCGTATACTTTTGGTAAAGGTTTAGGAGCTCGTCGGCTATGCGTTCAAACTTGGAATATTTAAGATGAAGCTCTTTCAGTATTCTGTTCATGCGTGCGTGCTTTTTCAAATATTCCTTTTTGTATTCGGGTGTAGGATATTTAAGGTAGAGCTCTCTCCACTGCAATGCTTCCTTGTAAGCCTTCGCTAGCTCAAGACCCTTATCCATGAAGTATCTTTCTAACTGTTCTTGAGTTTCTTCGTACTCTTCTACTGTCTTGCTCGTGTCCATGGTGTCCATAAGGTCCACGGCCTTTACCTTACCGTTGCATACGTTGGCCCATTCTGTTAGGACCTTTTCTACAAGGAAGGCTGTTCTTAAAAGGCCTCTTCTCATTATTTTTCTTCCTCTTTCTATCTGTTGCGCATAGAATATCTCCTCTTCTCTGGTGAGGAGTGGTATTTTACCCATATCCCTCATGTAAAGCTTTACAGGGTCCCCATCCTTTGCGGAAGAGTACAGACCATCTGTTGAGACAGTAAGTTCATCTTCTTCATAATCTAGGGTAACATCTTCTTCACTCTCTACTATCCTTACACCCCTCTCTTGTAAGAAATCCATTACCTCTTCGTAAATCTCCGGATCGGTGATATCTTTACCTAGCGCTTCACTAAGTTCTGCATAGGTTACATACCCTTTCTCACTGAGCCCTATAAGTTTAGCCAATAGTTCCCTATCTACCATGACCATAACCTCCTATCAAAAGGTCTATAATTTATTCCTGGGAAAGTACTTCTTCAACTTCTTCGTCAGTGACCTGTCTGAAGTCTCTGTAGAAGATGCCCACAGCAAAGGAAGAGTCTCCTACAACGTGATAGCAGTAAACTTTATCAGCTACCTTGGTGAGCCTTTGGATAGTGCTTGCAGGACACACAGGCGCGGCCACGTATATACTCTTGGCTCCCTTTCTTCTTAGATAACCTATGCCTGCGAGAACAGTAAGACCTGTCGCTATCCCATCGTCCACTATAAGCAGTTGCTTACCCTCTGGATCTATAAGAGCTTTCGCAAACCTTCTTTCTCTTTCTCTTATCTTTTCCAGCTCGTTCCTGACCACCTTCTTTATGTCTTCCTCGGAGAGTCCAAAGTAGTCTACCGTACTTTGGTCTAGATAGACTTCACCGTCTGGATCTACAGCACCGAAGGCGAGTTCTGGGTTTGAAGGTACACCTAGCTTTCTTACAAGGAGCACACCCAAGGGTTTGCCTAAGGCCCTTGCTACCTCTTTAGCTACAAGTACACCCCCCCGTGGTATTCCGAGCACAACATCAACATGGTTTTGTACCATGTTTTCCTTTAAGTACTCTCCCAAAAGCTTACCTGCATCAGCCCTGTCAAAAAAGGTCATATAATTAAACTTTATTTACTCCGACAAATCAGACAAGTCAGGCAAGCCGTAGGAGGGTGTGGTGAAGCTTAAAGTTGTCTACTTTGGTTCTAGCCTTGCCGGAAAGAGTACAAACGTAAAGATGCTCAACAGAATCCTCAGGGAGAAGGGCATGGCTGGGGAGCTGGTGAGCATGGAGACGGATGAACAGAGAACGCTTTTCATGGAGATGTTTGTAAGCAACGTAAAGGTCGATGACCTTGAGCTGGATATAAAGGTCTTGACCACTCCAGGACAGTTTAGACTCCACCCATTGCGAAAGGTAATCCTCAAAGGTGTGGATGGTCTTGTCTTCGTAGTAGACAGCTCAAGAGAGAGGGCGGATGTCAACTTTTTGGTGCTAAGAGAGACGGCAGCCGTTCTAAAGGAGCTTGGTGAGAATCTTATGGACTTTCCCGTGGTGGTACAGTACAACAAGAGGGACTTGCCCGACGCCATGCCCATAGAGGACATGGAGATGAGGTTCAACCCATGGGGTGCACCTTACGTGGAGGCTGTAGCCGTAGAGGGTAAAGGTGTTTTGGAAACCTTCAGACTTATCCTATCAAATATCTTGGTAAAGAGGTATGCAAAGGGTTAAAGTATACGGAGATCTTAGTACGGATAGCGTTGACTGGAGGGGGTTGCTTGCTGACTTTTCAGAAAGGAGGCTAACAGGCTACATAAAGCTTACTTACTGGGATAGGGAGGATTATCTCATCCTGGTTGAAGGTAGCTTGAAAGAAGGTCTTAGGAAGATTAAAGGTAGCAATATCGTACACATTAACCCTAGCCAGTACGTACCATCTGGTTCTGGAATAATAGACGTTTTTCAGACTACCCTCTGTGTAGTCCATCGTATGAGGAGCTTTAAAGACATGCCCTTGAGCCCTTACACCTTTGCTGGGTACGGCACTCTTGCCTTTCCCTACGTTAAGCTCGCGAGCATAAACCTAGCTAAGCTACTTCAAAACATAAGAAATGTTGGCCTTTACGGTTATGCTGTCTTTAGTACCGTACATGACATAAAGCTTATGGTTGTCTTTCAAGATGGTACGCCTATACTCTCTTACTACGACGATGGCTACAACCTTGAAAGATACCAAAGCCTTATGCTCTCTCCATCGGAGGTCTTTCTTGAGGTATACTCCACGGACAAAGAGTTACCCCTACTGCTCTACTCCATGCGTACAATCAGGGAAGTAAAAAGAGAAGAGTTCAAGAGTTCTATGGCAGGCATACATGTAACGGAAGTAGACAGAGGGTCCCGCTTCTACGTTTTTTACCATAGGAGTAGGCCTGTCCTTTGCATCCGTTCTCACCTGGAAGGTTTTGATCACCTGGAAGAGTGTCCCCCAGCAGATACAGGTACCTTCTTCTCCATGCAGATAGAGTATAGCCCACAGCCCATAGAGATAAGGTTTACAGAACCTTCACCTTCTTCTAAGATCAATCCAGGGTCTGTGCTTGAGCTAAAGAAGTACTTCACGGAAGAGATAGGGCCCATAGGACCGCTCATATGGAACAAGGTACTAAAACACTTAGGCCTTTCGGAGGAAAGCATGGATGAAGAGTCTTTCAAAAGGCTTATAGATGCCCTTTACATGGAGATACCTGACAAGCTGCATGCAGAGAACTTTCTAAAAAAGGCCAAGGGTATAGTGTTATAATCCTTTAGAGTGAAAACTCCCTTCTACAGCATTCACAAGGACATAGGCGCTCGTTTTACGGATTTCAACGGCTGGCAGATGCCACTAGATTATGGATCGGTAAAGGATGAGGTACTTGCCGTCAGACAGTCTTGTGGCATCTTTGACGTATCCCACATGGGCAGGTTCCTGGTAAGGGGTTATGAAGCTTTACAAAAGCTAAACTACCTTACCACCAACAACCTCCAAAAGTTAAAGGTGGGTAAAGTCCAGTACAACCTTATAACCAACGAGAAAGGTGGGATAAAGGATGATATCACCGTCTACATGCTTTCAGAGGATGAGCTTCTACTCTGTGTGAACGCAGGCAACAGACAAAAGGTTAAAGAGCATCTGAGCAACTTCGTGGAGGTTCTGGACATTTCTCAAAACTTGCTTCAGATAGCTGTCCAAGGCAAAGAAAGCCCTGAGGTTATCTCTAAGTTCTTTCCCGTAAAAGACCTAAAGTATTATCACTTTAAGAGAATGGACGACTTTATAGTATCAAGGACTGGATACACGGGCGGACCGGGATATGAGATATACGGGCCTGTGGACAGAACGCTGCAGCTCTTTAGAGAACTGCTAAACTACGCAAGGCCGTGCGGTCTTGCCGCGAGGGACGTGCTCAGGATAGAGGCAGGCTTTCCCCTCTACGGGAAGGAGCTTTCTGAAGATATAACACCATTAGAAGCAGCGTTGGATAAGTTTGTGGACTTTGAGAAGGACTTTTTGGGAAAGCAGGCCATGCTTTCAAAAAAGGTAGAGAAAAAACTCTTCGGGTTGGAACTCTTGGAGAGAGGGGTACCGAGGAGCGGCTACAGAGTGTTGCACGAGGGTAAGCCAATAGGGGTAGTTTCAAGCGGCACTTACTCGTACACACTAGACAGAGGTATAGCCCTATGTTTTGTGGACGTAAACTTCAGACAAGAAGGCCTTGAAGTTGAGGTTGAAGTAAGAGACAGAAGGTTGAAGGGAAGGCTTAGAAGCTATCCCTTCGTCAAGGCATGAAGCTTCTCGTAGTAGAGTCTCCCACAAAAGCAAGAACTATAAAAAAGTTCCTAGGTGAAGGATGGTGGGTCTTTGCAACCAAGGGACATGTAAAAGATCTTCCTGAAAACGAGCTTGGTGTAGACTTAAACACCCTTGAGTTTAGGGTAGTTTTCGTCAGGGGTAAAAAGAAGCTCCTGGATGAACTTGCAAAAATAGCCAAGAGGGCAGAGGAAGTTTACATAGCCACAGACCCAGACAGGGAAGGAGAGGCTATCGCCTACTGGGTCTGGGACTACCTTAAAAGGTTCAACAAAAACATCTGGAGGATAGCCTTTTACGAGATATTACCTTCCGCCATAAAGAAAGCCCTACACGAGAAGAGAAACATAGACATGAACTTAGTCTACTCACAGTTTGCGAGGCGTGTGTTGGACAGGCTTATCGGCTATCTTATCTCACCAAAGGCAAGCAAAGACCTAAAGACCACCATCTCAGTGGGTAGGGTTCAAAGCCCAGCCCTAAGGCTCATAGTTGAAAGGGAGGAACAGATTGAAAACCACAAAAAGAAGAAAAGTTATTACATAAAAGCAGTTTTTGAAAAAGATGGCATTACCTTCCAAGCTACACTGCCCTATAGGTTTGAAAAGCCATCCAACGCAGAACCCTTCCTTAACAAGGTAAAAGATAGCCTTTTCATGGTCAAATCCTTTAGCATTAAGGAGGAGAGAAAGCCACCACCCAAACCTTTCAACACGGCCGAGTACCTAAAAGAGGCAAACCAGAGGTTAGGGCTTACAGTAAAAGAAGCTCAACAGTTGGCCCAGAAGCTCTACGAGCTTGGCTACATAACCTATCCAAGGACGGACAGCCACAGGATAAGCGAAGAAAAGCAGAAGGAGTTCCTTTCCTATATATCAGACACATACGGAAGAGATTACGTGGGGAAGCCAAGAAAGTTCAAAGAAAGGCAACACTCTCAACTTGCCCATGAGTGTATAAGGCCTACAAGGTTAGATTTGTTACCCTCAGAGATTAAGGAAAGGCAGGTGTTTGACCTTATAAAGGTTAGGACTCTACAAAGCCTTATGGCTGACTGGATCATAGAGGATCAGAAGGCCATTTTGGTACCTCTATCTGCCGAAAACCTCGAGTTTGAAGCTGAGGGCTTCAGAACTCTATTCCCAGGCTGGACCATCTTTGAAAGGGTACAGGACCAAGCACTCCCACCTTTAGAAGAAGGCCATATCCTAAAACCAAAAAAGGTGTTCTTAGAAGAAGTTGTCTCTAAACCTCCAGAGAGGTACACAGAAGGAACTCTAATAAAAAAGCTGGAAAGCCTAGGCATAGGAAGGCCATCCACCTATCAAACGCTGGTGGATACTTTAAAAAGTAGAAACTACGTAGTAGTGGAAAAGGGAAGGTTAAAACCCACAGGGCTTGGACGCACTCTAGTGAGCTACCTTATGGAAAACTATCCAAGACTCGTGGACTATGGCTTTACCAAACTTATGGAAGACAAACTTGATGAGATAGAGGAGGGAAGGAGAGACTGGAAGGAGCTAGTCAGAGAACTCTACCAGACGGCTATCCTCCGATGACCACTATGGCACCCGGTCTTTTTATCCTCGGTGCTAACACCTCCATTACTCTGAACTCATGGACCATGTTGGAAGTCTCTACGTAGACCAGGGTCATGTCCATACCTATTACTATGTCCATGTTCTGCGGGCCTGCTGATAGGAGTATGGCCTTTCCTTCAGGAACTATAGGTGTATAGAAGACTTCTTTTACTAGCTTCTTTATCTGTTCAAGCTCCAGAAGACCTGTGTTATGGTAGACTCTGTTTAGCTTAAAGTAATCTTTAGGGTTTAGAAGAAGGTAGTAAGGTCCAAAGAAGCCTGAGTTGGCAAGTTTGGAAATACCAAGGGCTACATCGTTGAAGGCGTTACCCATAACGTCCCAATCGCTCATGGAAAGGGTCTGCCTTCCTTCTACAGAGAGAAGACCTTCTATACCCAGCTCTGGATTCCCGTGTATTATCAGAGTGTCCTCTGCCACAGCTGTAGCAAAGGCACACGCGGAGGCAGCTGAAGTATCCAAAGGCAGGTTAAACTGGCGGGAGTACTCTAAGTCTCTCCAGCTTATGGCAAAGGGTTTGTATATGGTGGGAAGGACTATATGCTTCCTTATCCCAGTCCTTATGGGTTCGCACCTCTGGGCCTCTTCTCCAGGTCTCACCTCGCAGCTACCTGGTTCTACACCTAGAAAGACATCGTAAGATATGAGCTGATGTCCTACTCCTATCGGACCTACTACAGGCATGAACCTTCTACATACTAAAACGTTTTTGGCAGTGCTTATGATGGCATCTTCAAGGAGCTTCCATTCTTCCACCGTAAGGGGAGAGTTTTCAACGCCAAAGAATTCCATAATATACCTCCCTTCCTATAGATTTTATTCCACGGTTACAGTCTTTGCCAGATTCCTCGGCTGATCCACGTCAAGACCCAAAAAGTCAGCTATGTAGTAAGCGAAGAGCTGTGTAGGTATCACAGTCAAGAAGGGACTCAAATCTTCTTCCACATGGGGTATGCTTATGACATCCTTTGCCTTCTGTCTAAGATGCTCATCACCTTCAAAACCGATAGCTATCACATTACCCTTACGGGCAAGTACCTCCTCCACGTTGGACAAGATTTTCTCATAGGTACGATCTCTTGGAGCTATCACAAAGACGGGCATTTTCTCATCTATAAGAGCTATGGGACCGTGTTTCATCTCACCAGCTGGGTAGCCTTCAGCGTGTATGTAGGATATCTCCTTCAGTTTTAAAGCACCCTCCAAAGCTATGGGATAGCTCAGGTACCTTCCAAGGTATAGCATGTTTTTGGCACTACTGTAAGATAGGGCTATCTTCCTTATATCCTCAGCCCTAGACAGGATTTCCTCCATCAGGGATGTAACAGAAAGGAGCTTTGCCATGAGTTGTTCCCTTTCCGGTGATTGGCTTACAGCAAGGCAGTAAAGTGCAGCTAGCTGCGCGGTAAAGGTCTTTGTAGCCGCTACCCCTATCTCTGGACCGGCATGCGTGTAAAGAGTATAGTCTGACTCTCTGTCCAAAGCACTACCCACCACGTTGACCACTGATACAAGGAAGGCTCCCTTTTCCTTTGCAGCAAGGGCAGAAAACCTCGTGTCGGCTGTCTCGCCTGACTGGGATATGGCCAGAACTAGGTCCTTCTCGTTTATAGGGTTGTCCGAGTATCTAAGCTCTGAAGCATACACCACTTCTACCGGTACCTTCGCATACTTCTCTATCCAGTATTTGGCTACGAGGCCTGCATGGTAGGATGTACCACAAGCGGTTATGAGAACTCTCCTGAACTCATTCAAAGAAACAGGCAGCGTGTACTCTCTTGATATAAAACCCTTTATGGTATCCGCCGTAGTCCTCGGCTGTTCAAATATCTCCTTCAGCATGAAGTGCTTAAACCCACCCTTCTCGGCAGATATTATGTCCCAAGGTACTTCTATGACCTCCTTCACTACCCTGTTACCTTCAAAGTCGTATATGTCCACGCTGTCCTTCCTCAGGTCGGCAACTTCACCGTCCGATAATGGTATCACCTTCTTGGTAAAGGGCAGGAGTGCTGGTATGTCTGATGCTATAAAGTTCTCACCATCACCCAAACCCACAACGAGTGGATTGCCATGTCTAACCCCCACTATCCTGTAGGGCTCTAAGCTTGAAAGGACTACAAAGGCGTAGGCTCCTTTTAGCTTGGGAAGTACGCTTAAAACTGCCTCAAGTAGATCACCCTTATAATTCAGAGCTATAAGATGGGCTATAACCTCTGTATCAGTTTGAGATCTAAACTCCACACCTTGCTTTGTTAGCTCCTGCTTTAGCTCCAAGTAGTTTTCAATTATGCCGTTATGGACCACTGCAAACTGTCCTTTCATATCCGTGTGGGGATGCGCGTTAATCTCGCACGGTTCACCGTGAGTGGCCCAACGTGTATGACCTATACCAACTGTACCCTTTAAGGGTTTTCCCCAAAGGCTTCTTACGAGCTCCCTTATCTTTCCTACCTTCTTCTCTACAAAGAGCTTCTCGTCCTCTATAAGGGCAACTCCAGCAGAGTCATATCCACGGTACTCTAGCCTTTCAAGACCTTGAAGGAGTACAAAGATAGCAGGATTATCTCCTACGTAACCTATTATTCCACACATGCTTTTATCCTTCCGGTCCGGCGGGAGTCGAACCCGCAACCTCGGGATCCGTAGTCCCGCGCTCTGTCCAGTTGAGCTACGGACCGTCCCTTTAGTATTATATTACCTTCTATACTTACCTACAAGCCTGCCTTCAGCTAATACTTTCCCCCTTATACTTTCTTCCACCTGCTTTTTGGTAGCTTTTGGGGGAAGGTTTAAGCTCTCCACGCTCAAGACATACAGCTTAAAGATGTACCTGTGGTAACCGTGACCCTTCGGCGGGCATGGACCTCCATATCCTACGTAGCCAAAGTCATTAATTCCTTGCTTTATACCATCTACCTGATCTGCCTTAGGAAAGCCTTCCTTTAAGCTCCTTACGTGTGCTGGTATATCGTAAACCACCCAGTGGGTAAAAGTGCCGTACGGTGCGTCTGGATCTTCCATTATGAGTACGTAAGATTTGGCACCGCTAGGGGGATTTTCCCAACTAAGCTCGGGAGATATGTTTACACCATCACAGGTATACTTTCTGGGGATCTCCTGGCCGTTTTTAAAAGCAGAGCTTTTAAGCTCCATACCTTTGCTCTGGAAGGAAAGAAAACCAAGGAATACCATACTCGCTACCAATGGTCTCATCTTGACACCCTCCCATGGACTATAATTTAAGATGCTATGAGGTACTTAGGAATAGCTGGAGTGTTTTTAATACCCTTGGGTTATTACCACGTGCTCTTTAGCCTCATTGGTATGGTATGCCTTGGAATAGCCATGAAGGATCTCCTCGACAGAGCAGGTCATGGTGATTACTACATTAAATATCTTATAGGTCTTGCGCCCGCGATAGTGGGTGGTTACTGGCTAAGAGGCATACTCGGAGAAGAGGAAATAGGACTTCTGTACCTAACGCTCTTCACAGTACTCGTAGTAGGCGGCATATACCTTCAATCTGTAGGCTATGCCAAGGTCTCTGAACATTTTAAGAGTGACGAGCTTGCTCTGGGTGGGTATCTTCTAACCGTTGGTTCAGCCCTCGCGTTGTTTTACGTAGGGCTTCCCATAATGGCACTGGCAGTGCTTCTTATGGCTTACGGCTTTTATAGAATAGACGTATGAACATAACCCTGGCCCAGGTAAAGTCGCATCTAGCAGATCCAAAAAAGAATGCAGAAAAAGCCTTAGATATATGGACTGAGTACGACAAGCAATCCGACCTTGTGGTTTTGCCTGAGCTGTTTCTAAGCGGTTATGCCTGTCAGGATCTCTTTCTAAGGCTTGATTTTTTAACTTCATGCATGTCAGCGCTGGATTACATAAAAGAGAAAAGCTCAGATCTATCCTCCACCCTCGTGATAGGTACGCCATACTATGAGTATGGAAACGTTTACAACGCTCTAGTACTCATCAATAGAGGAAGGATTATAGGTGTTTACAAGAAATGGTACCTACCCAACTATACGGTCTTTGATGAAAAAAGATACTTCAAGGAAGGTAAAGATCCTCTTGTGGTAAAGTTTGGTAATAGTCCTGTAGGCTTTGCCATATGCGAAGACATATGGTATCCTGATGGTCCTCACAGGCTTTACGTTTCTGCAGGGTGTCCTCTCGTTGTAAGCATAAACGCATCACCCTTTTATTTAGGTAGGTATAAACCTGTAGAGAACCTAATTAGTAGCCGTTCTTTTGAAAACGTGAGCTTTTTTGTATACCTTAACAAAGTGGGTGCTGAGGAGGAGTATGTGTTTGATGGAAGAAGTATGGTGTTTAATGAGGAGGGTAAACTACTGTGCAGGTTAAAAGCCTTTGAGGAGCATGTGGCAACTGTAACGCTTGACCTTGACAAAGCTTACGTAAAGAGACTTTCAGAGAAAAGGCTAAACTCTGTCTATTTAATAGAGAGTGCGCATGTAGAAGAGAGGGAGCTGCCAAGGTTGAAGGCTCCCATAGAAGAGAGTCCAGGAGAAGACCAAGAACTTTACATGGCCATATTGCTTGGTATTAAGGATTACGTAAGCAGATCTGGTTTTAAAGGAGCGTTGATAGGTCTTTCCGGTGGTATAGACTCTTCTCTTTGTGCATGCCTAGCCGTTGATGCCTTGGGTAAGGAGAGGGTAGTAGGGGTCTTCATGCCTTCGGAGTACACTTCTAAGGAAAGCCATGAGGATGTTCACGAGCTTGTAAAGAACTTAGGTATAGAGCTCATAGTGTATCCTATAAACGAGCTTTACCATTTGTACAGGAAACTCTTAGGATCTTCAGAGCTAACAGTTGCCGAAGAGAACTTACAGGCAAGGATAAGGGCTAACATACTCTTCTACCTCTCTAACAAGCTTAACTATTTGGTCCTTTCCACCTCCAACAAGAGTGAAGCAGCCACAGGCTACGGAACCATATACGGAGACATGGCAGGCGGCTTTATGCCTCTAAAGGATGTGTACAAGACCCAAGTCTACAGACTTGCCCTGTACAGAAACTCCATAAAAAGGGACATACCCGAAAGGGTTTTGGTAAAACCCCCATCGGCAGAGCTAAGACCTAATCAAACGGATCAGGACACGCTTCCCCCTTACCATATCCTAGATAGGGTACTGTACCTATACATAGAGGAAGGACTTTCTGCAGAGGATATAGTTCAAGAAGGTTTTGAGAAAAGCTTGGTAGAGAAAGTGATAGGTATGGTAAACAGAACTCAGTACAAGAGAAGACAAACTCCCCTCGGTGTAAGGGTAAGTAAAAAGTCCTTTTGTATGGACTGGAGGATGCCGGTAAACCGTGAAGGTATATAAGAAGTTCGTGTACGAACTTCCTAATGAAGACTTTGAAAAGCTCCTTTATGAGAAAAACCTTAGTCTAGAGGTCATCTCAAGAGATCAAGGCAAAGTAAGGTTTGCAGTCTACCAGGAACCGTTGGAAGGTTTAGATCCAGTTGAAACCTATGAGGTAAAGTCCAAAAACTCTGTATTCCTACCTAAAAAGGTGGGTAGCTTTCTGATCGTCCCCTCTTGGCTAAAGCCGCTAATCTTGCATCCAGGTAGTGCCTTTGGTACAGGCTATCATCCTTCTACACAGGTAAGCCTCCTACTCCTCGAAAGATTCTTAAAGAAAGGTTATAGAGTGTTGGATGTAGGCTGTGGTAGTGGCATACTATCCATAGCCGCAGGTAAACTTGGAGCTTCTGAGATCCTTGGCATAGACATAGACAGAGTATCCGTAAAGGAGGCAAAAAAGAACGCTAGGTTAAACGGCCTTAAGATAAGCTTTAGAGTGGCAGAACCCAAGGATATAAAGGATCAGTTTCACCTAGTAATAGCAAACCTCGAGTTTTCTATATTTGAAAAGGTCCTAAAGGACATACTTCCACTAAGTCTGCGCATTCTCATACTTGCAGGCTTATACGGAAAAGATGAAGCAAAAAGGATAATAAGTATGGTAGAAGGTTTTAAACCTGTAAAGGTAAAAAGTTTAAAAGGTTGGTACGGTGTAGCCTTTCTAAAGAAGGGATAGACCATGCTTTCAGTGTTGATAAGGACAAAAAACGAGGAAGAGAATATAGCTAGAGCTATAAAGAGCGTGTTAGATATTGCCGATGAGGTAGTGGTTGTCGATTCTGGTTCCACAGACAGAACGGTGCAGATAGCTAAATCTCTAGGTGCTAAGGTTTTTTTCAAAGAGTGGGAAGGTTACTCTCAACAACTAAACTATGGACTTACCCTATGTCAGGGCCCCTGGATACTCGTCTTGGACGCAGATGAAGAAGTATCCGCAGAATTGAGAGATTCCATAAGAAAAGAGCTAAAAAAACCCAGGTACGACGCTTATTACATCTCCAGGCGTACCTTTTACCTGGGAGCCTTTCTCAAACATGCCTGGTATCCCGAATGGAGGCTACGGCTCTTTAAAAAAGGAACTGTAAAGTTTGAAGGTGCTTTACACGAGAGAGCCATATTTAACGGTAGGGCTGGCAAGCTAAAGGGAGATATATTTCATTACTCTTTCAAAGACCTAAGATATCAATATATAAAAACTCTGGAGTACGCTAGAATAGTGGCTCAAGAGTTGAGGAAGAAGGGTAGAAAGTTCCGGCTTTACAACCTCCTTCTTAATCCCGTATGGGCTTTTATAAAAGTATACTTTCTTCAACTTGGCTTTTTGGACGGTATAAGAGGCTTATCGGTGGCCTTCTCCGCCTTGGTATACGTTTTTCTAAAGTATCTCTTCCTGTGGGAGATGGAACATGTGGAGCGTAAGGATGAGGGCAGAACTTGAAGGAAAGCATGTATCTGGAGCCGAAAGGCTTGTAAAGGAGGAAAAAGATATACGTAAAACCCTTCAGGAGCTAATAAGAAGGCCAAAGGTATATGACAAGATGGTTTTAACGGTAGAGAAAGTACAAGTATACAGGGTTATTAATAAGGCCTTGCCTATCTACAGCTACGACTTTAAAAGTCCAGAGGAAGCCCACTCTTTCGCTGTAATGAAGCTGAAGGAAGAAGGTATTCCGGAAGAGATAGGTAGGCTTGGCATAGAACTTCTCAAAAAAGGACCTAACCCAAAGGGTGGCAATATGAGGGGAGCCGTTCTCCTTGACGTAGAAACAGGTCAGAGGTTAGAACCTGATATGGAAAGAGGTATAAGAACCGTTAGAGTGGATTGGGAGGATAGGAGTAAGATAAGGGAAGAGCTAAAGAGGCGTGGTATAAAAAAACATTACTTGAATAGATTGATGGATGCACTAGCCATAGCAACCAAGAACATACACTGCGGTGTTATTGCAGAACTATGCTGGAGTGACGATCCCGACTACACCACTGGGTACGTAGCCGGTAAGAACATAGGGTACGTACGCATAAAACCTATGAAGTATGAAGGTATTCCTGTAGGTGGTAGAGTTTACTTTATAAAAAACACCGATATTCAAACCTTGATAGAATGTTTAGAAAGGAAAGTTTTTCTAATTAAACGTCTTTAACCTTCTTTTTACTCTACTCTCGTATTCTTCCTGGAGCTCCTTAATCTTCTTCTGTCTTGCTTCTTTGGAAGAGTAAACGTATATGCCAAAAAGATAAGATAAAAAGGCTAAAGAGAGCAGGAGGAAGAGCCACTTTTTCATCCTTTGAAAGAGGGGGCAGAGCCCCCACAGTGATCACTAGTGATGCCCATACTGGTATGGAGTCCAATTTGGTGGAAGTTCTGGAGTCTTATCAAAGTTATGAGGTGGTGGTGGAGAAGGTATGCTCCATTCCAAAGAGCTTGAACCCCATGGATTGTTTCCAGCTTTCTGACCAGCTACTGCAGAGTAAATCCAGTTTATGAAGGTCAAAAGTATTCCGAAGGCCAGGATAAAGGCGCCTATGGTTTGCCAGTGGTGTAGCTGCACAAACTCAGGTATAGGTGGATAGTCTGCGTACCTCCTTGGCATACCCTCTAGACCAACTATGAACTGTAGGAAGTAGAAGAGGTTGGAACCTATCATTATGAGCCAGAAGGATATCTTTCCAAGGGTTTCGTTGTACATCTTACCCGTAAGCTTGGGGAACCAGTAGTATATACCACTGAAGGCTGCTAGAGTAACAGCCATACCCAGAACATAGTGGAAGTGTGCAACCACAAAGTGAGAGTCTTGCACGTTTATGTCAAAGGCTGGTAATGCAAGAGGTATACCTGTAAGACCACCTATGAGGAACATGAATATACCACCCAGTGTGAACATCATCGGTGTTGTGTACCTTATGGATCCCTTGTACAGGGTAGCTACCCAGTTGAATATCTTTATACCGGTTGGAACACCTATAAGCACAGTCGTGTAGGAGAATACTATCCTCATCCAGTCTGGTATACCAGAGGTAAACATATGGTGAGCCCATACCATGAAACCTACAACGGCTATAGCCCATATGGCTAGTGCCATAGCCTTTTGACCAAATATGGGCTTTCTGCTGAAGGTAGCTATTACTTCAGAGAAAACACCAAAGGCTGGAAGTACCATAACGTAAACTGCGGGGTGTGAGTAGAACCAGAAAACGTTTTGGTATATAAGCGGGTCTCCACCAAGCTCAGGTTTAAAGAAGTTTGTACCGAGATATTTGTCTAGGAAAAGCATGGTAACTGCACCCGCAAAGGATGGAACACCCAGCAACTGTATGACGTTAGCAGCAGCTATACCATGAAGCAAGAGGTTCATGTTTGAGAAGGTTATACCTGGAGCCCTCATCCTCAGGGTGGTTACAAGAAAGTTTACAGCACCCATTATGGAGGAAACTCCGAGTATGTGTACGATCATGACGTACAGGGCAGTTACACCAGCATCGTCGTTCAGTGAGTAGGGTGGATATCCAGTCCACATCATCTTAATGTGGTTGCCTGGGAGCATTGTAAGTATTGCCAAAACGCTTGCTGCAAAGAAAGCCCACCAGCTTAGGGCGTTAAGCCTGGGAAAGGCTACGTCCCTAGCACCGATCATAAGGGGTATAAGGAAGTTGGCAAATGCTGACCATACACCGATCGCCCACCAAAGCAATGCAACAATACCGTGCACTGTAAGCAGGTAGTTATAAGTCTCTGGAGACATAAACTGCATGCCAGGTTCCCAAAGCTCTAACCTGATCCCTAGAGCTGCAAGACCAGCTATTGAAAGGAACAGTAGAGTGGTTACCCCATAGAAAAGAGCTATCTTCTTGTGATCCGTGGTAAACAGCCACTCTTTTATGCTCGCGCTGTACCACGGTCTATAAGCTACTGCCGCCATGGCACACCTCCTCTATAAAGATTTTTGATTACTAACACCTTGATTTACCCATTTATCAAACTCTGCTTGTGGAACAACCTTGAGTATAGCAACCATTCTAGAATGTTGTGTCCCGCAGTATTCTCTACAGAAAACCCAGTATTCGCCAGGTTTGTTTATCTGGAACCAGAGGTGTGTTATCCTACCAGGAACAGCATCTTCCATGACCTTAGCAGGACGTACGTAGAAGGAATGAATAACATCTCTGGAGGTTAAAAGTACCTTTACTGGTTTGCCTGCTGGTATAACTATTTTTTGCTCTTCAGGTATTTGGTACTTATCGTTGAAGAAAGCGAATACTTTCTTACCGTTAGGGTAATCTACTTCCCAACCCCACATAAAACCTGTGACCTTTAGCTCCATAGAATCCGGTGGAGCAGTTCTTTGCTTTTTGTAAAAGGCAAAAGATTGAGTAGCCAAGTATATGACGATTATGAGAGGTATAACTGTCCAAGTAATCTCCAGTGCATGATTACCATGTATGGGTACACCTTCCTCGTTTTCTCCCTTCTTGTACCTGTACTTTATCATGAAGTAGAGCATAGGTATGGCCACTATAAGGTAGATGATCACAGACACCAGAAGCCATATGTAGTATATGTTGTCAAAGAGGTTGGCAGGATAGGCCAAAGGTTCTGCAGATGCAAAGCCTACCACAAGAAGTGACAATAACAGAAAGCGACTTACACGCATCTTAAACCTCCTTAGGTTTTTTATAGAAAAAGCTCAAGGCTAGCACACCTGTAAACAAGGCAATACCCGCAAGGGGAAAGATAACAAATGGGTCGAACACGTACCGACTCCTAGTAGGGTCATACCTATAGCAAACCAGTAGGGAAAGGTCTAGCAGATTGGTTACAGATGGATTTTCCTTTTGAGCGTCCAACAGAGCCAGCTTTACGTCCTTTGTTTGAGGAAAAGTACCAAATAGGTATCTCATCACCTTACCTTCTGGGGAAAGGAATATTAGCACGTTGGGGTGGACAAACGTCCTATCCTTCTCCGAGTAGAAGAATTTAAAGCCTATCTCTTTAGTCAACTTTTTTATGTCATCTTCCTGAAGAAGACCAAAGGTCCAGTTAGGAGGAACGTTCCCAAGCTTTTTCTTAAAAGCTTTCAGCGTGTCTATAGTATCCTTTCTGTCAAAGGATAGAATCAACACGTTAAAATCTTTAGGATCTATGTCCTTTACGGCCCTCAACAGATTCTGAGTGAGTATGGGACAAGAAGCATCACATGTGTAGTATGCAAGCTGAAGTATGGTAGGTTTGTTTCCTATTATGGTCTTTATGTCCTTCCATCCTCTCTCTGTAAGCACGGTGTAGTTACCTAATTTTTTACCTAGGTACATCTCTTGGTCTATCTGCAAAACCGATGGATCGAACACACCCATCTTATCGGTAGCTGTGTTGTAAGAAGCAAAAGAAAGGGCAAAGGCCGCAAGAAGACCGAGTAAATACCTTCCCTTCATACCAGGCTACCTATCAGATAAACGCTTCCAGCTACTAAAAGCCACATAAGGTCTACAAAGTGCCAGTACAGGCTAACAGCTTTGAAGAGAGTAGTCCTGTGGGAGCTCATCTTACCAGTTGCCACAAGGTATAGAACGTAAAGTTGAGATATCAAACCAACTATTACGTGGGAGGTGTGGACACCTGTGAGAGAGTAGAAACCGGTACCGTACATATTAGAAGAAAGAGTAAAACCTGAATGCCACAGGTGTGCCCACTCTTGAAAGTGTATGATTACGAAGGCTGTACCTAAAGCTATAGTTAGGAGAAGTAAGATTATAGACATACCTCTATTGCCGGCCTCTAAGGCTTTTTCCGAGAAAAGTATGCTTATACTAGAAGACCAAAGTATAAGGGTGAGTATAGCTGGTATGACAAGATTCATATGTGGCACCCACTGAGGCCATACATCTGCATGTGTGACCCTTGCAGTCCAAAAGGCAGCAAAGAGCGTACCGAAGATAATAACTTCCGTAGCTATGAACAAGGATATGGCCAGACCACCAAACCCTTCCTCGTGTCCCTTGCTGAAGAACTCGTTAGCCCAACCTATTAGACCAAATATTATGAGCAAGAAGGCTACACCACCCAGCACTAAACCTAGCATCTCTTTGTGCCATGCGAAGTAGGAAACTACACCAATGGGAACGAGCAATATACCCATACCTACCGGGAAAGGCCAGAAGCTAGTCTCATGATGACCCAAATGATGGTGATGCATCTCCTGGTGAGCCATGCTCAACCTCCGTTTTATTTACTAGCTATATCAGTATAGAGTTAAGTGCATCAGCAGGCAATAAAATTAGCTAATAGTTGTATTAATGATTTATATCGTATTAAAGAAAAACAGAGTCTTTTTTATAAAAATTATCTAAGGAACCCATCTGAATACAGGGAGTTTCATATACCGAATGCTATAAACATCCCCTTTTTGAATACCAGGAGAAGAAGCTTATAGGCTTAGTCTACAGAGTAAAACTCTTAACTATTTTGGCATTGAAGTTCTAAGACTTAAAGGTGGCTATAGAGCATACAGGGAGTATATACTCAAAGACCTGGAGAGAAGGTTAGAAGAACCAACTCTTCTGGTGCTTACAGACAAGACAGGTAAAGGTAAAACAAAGATGTTGAGAGGATTGAAGAGGGAAGGTATACCATTGGCAAACTCGGAACAAAGGACTATGTTTCTCAAAAGATGTTTGATTCACTGCTCTATGAAAGCAGATGCTTTCTGGAAAAGAAAAGAAGAGGGCATCTTTATAGAAAATTTACAGCAGATATACACGCAAGGATAAAAAAACATACTTGAGGAATACACTAAGGTGGAATGTTGGGAGGAAGAAGTGCTACATGCCCTGCTACGCATAAGGAAGCATATGTCGGAAAACATCTTTAGAGAAGCTTTAAAGCTACTAGAAAGCAGAAAATACTTTGCAAGGAACAACTGATTGAAATATTTAAGTATTTTCCTCAATTAACCCCAACGGCTAAGGTAAAATATCTTTGAATGGTAAACAATGAGTGTACTTAAATTATTCTTTTTAAATTTCTTTAAGTTTTTTATACCTACAAGCTTCTTTTTTGTAATGCTCTGGTTTATATTTAACCAGGAGATGGTTAAACTAGAAGAAGAATACCTGACAGAAGCCACTAATAATATGATAAAACTTCTCTCAGCAGATGAGGATTTATTAAATAATCAGTACATCACAAGCACATATATTATGATGTTAATTAAAGATAGGTCAATAATAGGGGCTGTAAATGTAAAGAACTCGGATTTTAACACGTTTAAAAGTATGCTGGAAGAGACATCGGATGGTTTAAAAGAAAGTTCAAAATATTTGATATATACCAAATCTTTTTTGTGTAATAAATCAAAGTGCAGAATTCTTCTAGCTTTACCAAAAGAAAGGATAATAAGGAGAAAGATGATCCTACTCTTTTCTGCACTTATTTCCTCTGTTTTTACAAGCTTTGTTATAGCAATACTCTCGATTATGAACGTACTAGGTCAAGTCAGGTGGTATAAACTTTATTCGGAAAGGCTAAAAAAGATGGCCGTGTATATATCTCACGAGATAAAGACTCCACTTAGCATTTTGCTTTTAAACCTTCAAAACGTTAATGTTGATGAAAACACAAAAATTGTTATACAAAAAGCAATAAACAGAATAATAAAGTTGACTGCAAAGCTCAAGATTATAGCTAACATAGACATAAAACCCACGAATATTTCTAGATTTAATTTGATGCAATTAATAAAGGATATAGTGGATTTCTATCAGCATGGTTTGCAGATTAAGAACTTAATTCTTAAAACTGAGGGTCTAAACCACGTGGAGGTGCAAACTGACTATGAACTACTGTACTCTCTTATTACAAACTTAATAGATAATGCTGTTAAGTATGCCAAAGAGAATACTCATATAGTTCTAAGATTAGAAAAAGGAGAAAAGTATGTAAACCTAAGCATAACAAACGTAATAGGAGAAGATAGCAACCTGATGGAAGAGTTATCATATGGCGTGGGACTCTCTATAGTAAGAGAAGTTGCAAAAAACCTAGGTATACTTGTGAACTTTCACAAAAGCAACGACAAATTTGTATCTGTAATTAAGATACCCTACACATGAGTACTATTTTGTACGTGCTTTTTGCTTTTTTAGATAGCCTAATAGCTGTTTATATTCACTATGTACATCTACCTTCCTTCCTATACTCCAACTATAGGGTAGAAGCTTACGGGACTCTTATATTCCTAATAGATATCATAGGATTGTGTTTGTTGTGGATCAGCTTATACGTGAATAAGGAAAAAGCATACACAATGTTTATATGGCTTCTTATACTTGTTTCATTATCCATAACAGTTGTTAACAATACTGCATTTCTTTTAGTTCTCTACTTAGCCTTTCTAGCTTTACATATACCATTGTTATTTTGGTACGAGGTTTCAGCCATAGAGTACGAAAGATTTGAAACTGTAGTAGGTTTGTCTTATGCCTTTGGTTTTCTGGCTTTAGCAATAGTACTTGTCTTAGAAGAGTTTAACTTAAAGCTTATGTCTTTGTTGTTTGCTTTTTCTTTGTATGGCTTGATGTTCACTAAAAAGATAAGAAATGTAAACTTTACTGCAAGTCATCTTTTTTCAAAAGAGTTTTTAATAGAGTTTACTGCTATACTGGTCCTCGGAGAGTATATTGAAATCCTATCTTCTCTGGGCTACTATATAGTCAGAGATCAATCAGGTTTTACAGATGCTCATGCTAAAGTTCTTATATCTGTGGCTCTAGCTTCTGCTTTTGTGGTTTCTCTACTTTCCGATGCTCTATTTAGCTTGCTGAAAATTAAAAGATTTTCCATTTTACTTGTTACATTCAGTGTAAGTATACCAATAATGTTCAGTTTAGGAACCTCCTATTACGTAATAGCCCTTATCCTCGGCGTAAGTGTATCTCTTTTTTGGTTTTTCTTGCGCGTATATTTGTACGTTAAATACAAAGATGAAGACTATGTAAGCAGGTTCTTTTTCTTCTACATAGCTTCACATGCAGGTGGTACACTGCTTTACTCAAGTATGCTTACCATAGTACACTCCCATGTAATAGCCCTATACATCGTGGCTTCTATCGTATGTATAGTATGGTTACCTTTTATCTTAAGGTTAAGAATTTAGGCACTTTATATTTTCTTTATAAACCTTACGTATACTCCTTCGTATGATTTTGATTCTTTGCCTTTTAATTTTCTTTTCTGTAGCTCTCCCTAAAGATAGGTATATCGGAGAACTCTGTGACCTTGCAGAACAGAGGAATTATGATATAAAGGCTTCGGAGTTTGAGGTTCTAAAGTCTGAAGGTTCGTACATTCAGTCAAAGGCTTTTCAGAATCCTACGTTTTCTATTAACTACACAGGTCTTGATTTTAGCAAGGGTTATCCTACTGACACTAGCAATTCCCAAGTTACGGTCAGGGTAGACCAGCCTATAGAGCTTGGAGGTAAAAGAGAGTACAGAATCAAAGGGGCTTACCATCAACTACTTTCTACTAAACTGCAAGCTTTGAGCGTTAAAAGGTTAGTTTGTTTAGATCTAACACAAGTATATTTCCAAACTCTATCCGATAGGGATTTTTACAACTACCTAAGACAGGATTTGGAAGACTTTACAAAAATCCTTGAAGTGCAAAGGGAAAAGTACAATAGGGGATTCATAAGCTACCTTGACTATCTAAAACTAAACCTTTACAAGTTGGATTTGGAGAATGCAATAGCTAAAGCTGAAGCATCTTATAAGAAAGATCTTAAACAGCTCAGTTATATGCTCGGTGGTCTGAACTACGAACCAAAAGCAGAAGAAGTAGAAATAGAACTTAAACCCCTTAACCTGGAAAGACTAACGGCGTCTGCAATGGAAAAAAGGGAAGATGTAAAAGCTATAAAAGAACAAATAAAGTCTGCAGATTACAACATTAAGTTACTTAAAGCATACTCTGTCCCTGACATATCTTTAGGGGTTGAGTACGATTCCTTTGGTGTTAGACATACCCACGCAATGGGCTTTGGTTTTGCACTCAACATACCTGTGCTTGATAGGAAAGAGGGAGACCTACTGACGGCTATAGCCTCAAAGGAACAATCTATGGTTAACTTGAAGAAGTTAGAGTTATACATAAGGACTCAGATAGAACAAGCCTACGAAGATTACATGTCAAGCTTAAACACCTATAAAGCTTATTTAAGATACAAAGAGCAGATGGATGCACTGTTGGATAAAACAAAGAAGTCGTACATCATAGGTGGTATAAGCGTGTTGGACTTTCTTGACACGCTCAGAACTTACAGAGCTTTTATGAATTCGTTTTTGCAAGCAAAGTACAACTATCTTAACTCTTTACACACATTGTTACTACTTTCTGGAGAGGAACCATGAAACGCCTTTTAGTATGTCTACCTTTGCTATTTGTACTTGTATCTTGTAACAAGTCAGAACCACCAAAACCTAGGGTGGAGGTACCTATAAATACAGCAAAAGTACTTACAAAAGAAGTACCTTTCTCCTTGTGGTCAACCCTTAGCGTGGTACCTGATAAGGACAGCATAGTTCGGGTTAGATCAAAGATACAAGGTACAGTACAGAGCATAAAGGTACAAGTAGGAGATAGAGTAGAACGTGGTAGTTTACTTGCGATTGTCAAAGCTCCAGATACCACTGATCTCTATTCTCAAGAAGTCTCTCTACGTATACAAACTGCCAATGCAGAGAGAATATACAGACTTAAAAAGGAACTGTATGAACTTGGTGCTATTCCTAAAACAGAGCTGTTGGATGCAGAAACTAACCTAAAGGTACTTGAATCACAGCTTGAAGCTGTAAGACGCAAGCTAAAGCTTTTAGGTGGTGGTTTTGGTTATGCAAGCATCTACTCACCAATAGATGGAGTTGTTTATCAGATAAACATCAACGTAGGTGACACGGTTGATACTTCTACCGATATGATAAGTATTGTAAAACCTGGTAAGACTCTTTTTGTTGCATACCTGCCACCTGAAAAAGCATACTTGCTTAAGGAACACCAAACGGTAAAGGTTCTGGTGGATGATCAGAGAACATACGAGGCTACAGTACTGTACGTAAGCGATGTAGTGGACCCAAGCACTAAGTCTGTTAAAGTGTACATGAAACCACTAGAGGTATCTGATATCAAGATAGGGTCCTTTCTGAGTGTAAGGTTGATCTTAGGAACTAGAAAGTACCAGGTAATACCTAAGAGCAGCCTAGTGTACAGAGAGGGTAAATACTACGTGTACGTTCTTGAGAACAACAAACCCAAAAAGGTAGAGGTGCAGATGATAGAGGACCTGGGTGATGGCAACGTGGCCGTGTCAGGTCTAGAAGAAGGGAAAGAGGTCATCACCAACCCAGTGGTGGAGGGATCTTTATGAAACGATGGATAAACTTTGTTTTGGACAACGCGAAATTGTTCGTCATACTGGGAGTATTACTGTTTATAGCGTCGGTTTTCTTGATTAGAGGATTGAACATAGAGGCCTTTCCCGATCCATCACCACCGGTGATAGAAATCGTAGCACTGTATCCAGGGAAATCTGCACACGATGTGGAAAAGCGAATAACTATACCTCTAGAGATTGCACTCTCTGGTATGCCTGGCCTTAAAGTCATAAACTCAATATCCACGTACGGGCTTTCAGACATAAAATGTAAGTTTTCTTACGAAGTAACTTATCAACAAGCCAGACAAGAAGTTATAAACCGCATATCCATGCTAAGCCTACCGGACCAAGTCACTCCTCAGATAATACCAAACCCCACCGGTGAAGTAATGCGTTATATGCTCGTTGGAAACAGGAATCTAATGGACCTTAGGACGATACAGGATTGGATAGTTATTAGATACATTAAAACGGCTGAAGGTGTAGAAGACGTAGGTAGCTACGGAGGCTATATCAAAGCGTATACGGTTGAAGTTATCCCTGATAAGCTTGCCAGGTATGGACTATCTGTGAGCGATGTAGTAAATGCTTTGTCCAATGCGAGTGCTACAGCTAACCTATTTCCCATAGATTCAGGTTCTCAGTATTACATGGGGAGGGGCATGGGTTTAATCTCCTCCGAGGAGGATATAAAGGACAGCATAGTGCTGTACAAGGATGGCCATCCCATCAGGGTTGGAGATATCGCGGATGTGAAGGTGGGTAACCTGCCGCGCACAGGTATAGTAGGTGTTAACAATAAAGACGACGTGGTTATGGGCATAGTAATACTGCGCAGAGATTTTCCAAGCCTACCAGCCATAAGGTCTATAAGACAAAAGATAGAAGAGTTAAACTCTTACATACTCCCGAAAGATGTTAAGGTTGTACCTTTTTATGAAAGGGGGAATCTGATATTCAGAGTAATAGAAAAAACCACGGAGGCAGCTACTGTTGGAGTATTTTTGGTGTTTTTATTCGTTTTTCTGTTTTTGGGTAGTTTAACTGGAGCCATAGCCGTATCTGTTGTTATGATCCTAGCCATGCTTATTTCTCTGGCTGTAATGTCAGTTAGAGGCGAGTCTGCGAGCTTTCTTTCTATTTCTGCAATAGACTTTGGTATACTTACCGATATCCCTCTTATCCTCGTTGAAAGTTATTACAGGAACGCAAGACAATTAGGACTTTCAAGGCGAGCATTTTTAGGCTCTTCGGAAGAGGTAGGTAAAAACTTAATACTCTCTATACTCTTCATAAGCGTATCCTTTCTGCCTGTACTCCTTATGGAAGGTGCGGAAAAGCGTATCTTCTCTCCCATGGTTAAAACGTACATATATGCAATATCTTCTGTCGTAGCATTAACTTTCAGCTTTCTTATAGCCGTGATCTACCTTTTTGAAAGAAAAACACCCAAAGAGAATCCCATAATAAGGCTACTAGAAAGACGCTACGTAGCTTTTCTGTATGGTTATAGACCTTTAGGTCCCAAAAGTTTTCTTTTGATAATATTGCTGATACTCGGCTTATCCGTATTTTTTATTAGCAGAAACGGCATGGAATTTATACCAAAGATGGACGAAGGTAATCTTTACATAAGGGTTATTTTTAACTACGACTCTTCTTTGTCTAGCACGTATGAAAATGCCAAGAAGATAAGGGATTTTCTCCTAAAAATCCCTGAGATTAAGACTGTAGAGTTTCAAGTGGGTAGACCAGAAGATGGGACTGACACTGTAGGTCCGTACAACTCTGAGTACTTTGTAGACTTGAAGCCTTACAAGGAATGGAAGAACTTTAGAAATAAGGAAGAGCTTGAAGAGTACGTCAGGGAAGGACTAAGACAGATGTTCCCCTATGCAGATATAGACGTTTCTCAGTACATGTATGACAACCTACAAGAAGTGTTAACGGGTGTAAAAGGGGAAAACGCCGTTAAGATATTCGGAGACGATGTATACGCCCTTGACAAGATAGCTAAACAGATAAAAGAAAGGCTAGAGAAGGTAGAGGGTATCACCGATGTAGGAATAGTTAAGGAGGTTGGTCAGCCAGAGCTGGTAATAGAGCCTGACAGGAAGAAGCTACTTCTGTACGGACTTACTGTCCAGAACTTGATGGATACTATAAGTGCAGCCTTAGGTGTGAAGGAAGCAGGGCAGGTAATAGAAGGTGACAAAAGCTTTCCTATAGTAGTGAAGTTTCCAGACAGTGTGAGAAGCAGTATATCAGAGCTTCAGAATATACCCTTAGTCTTACCCGATGGTTCTGTCATACCGCTGTCATCCGTAGCAAAGGTGTACATAAGAGAAGGCCTGTACTACATATACAGGGAAAACTACAAGAGGTATGTGGCCGTAAAGTTCTCAGTAAGCTCCAGAGATCTTTCAGGAACTATAAAGAAGGCACAGCAAGCAGTAAAGGATATAAAATTGCCTGAGGGTTATTATCTACAATGGAGTGGGCAATACAACAGCCTTCAGGAAGCAATACACAGACTACTTATCACGGGCAGCTTAACTTTTCTCATACTTCTTATACTGTTGTACGCTGTAAACCGTTCTGTAAGGAATGCATTAATAGTTCTGAGTGCTGTTGTCTTTTCCTTTTTTGGCGGTGCCCTGAGCTTATATATCACAGGTATGCCTTTTAGTTTATCCGCTTTCGTTGGATTTGTATCCATATTAGGTATAAACATGCTCAATGCATCCATTATGTTGGAAGTTTACAAGAAAGCTATTTTGCGTGGATTGTCTAGGGAAGAAGCCATTAGGACTACACTTCATGATAGGTTTGGAGCAACGTTTATGAGCTCCGTCGTTGCAGCCTTTGGCCTATTACCAAGCGCCCTAGCACAAGGGGTTGGTACTCAGGTACAAAAACCTCTGGCCGTAGTTGTGGTGGGTGGTATGCTTACATCCGGTATGCTTATGCTCCTTCTATTCCCACATGCATTGAGGTATAGCCATGCGGATGAAGAGTAAACTTTTAGCTTCATCTTTATTTGTTCTTAGCTTGTTACTAAACAACGATGATGAACCTGTTCCATTGTACTTCTCACCAGACCTCAAGCTAAGCTATGACCTAGACCAAAGGTCTTCTATAAACGTAGGTATCTCCTCACCAGACGACATAGAAAGGGTAACCAACAAGGATAAGGTGTTTAACAAGTATATCCTTTGGTTTTCAATAAGATTCTGACTTTATAAAAACTTTATACAGCTGCCTTAATAGTATTATCCGTGAAAGTAGCAAAAGTAGAGTCCGGTGAATTATTTGAAAGATTAAAACACCTGGAGTTAAAAGTTTGGCGAAGTATAAGTTACTACAGCTTCTCTGAGTTCAGTGGAAGAAGAAATGCCTACATCTTTATAGAAGGTGATAGGGAGGTAGGTTATATTGTATATTCTTACAAAAAGGATAGGGTGTACATAGAAGATCTTGTAGTAAACAGTCCATCCAATTTTATAGAGATTCTTAGGTTTATAGATAGGGCCTTTGCACCTCACCACATAGTAGCCCTCGTGGAAAAGCATTTTGAATGGTTATTTTCCGATAGGATTGTGAACCGTGTACTAAAAAACACTGGTTATAGATTAAGAAAAACAAGGAAATTTAGAATATTTAACGAAGAATGTTATTATGTTATGCTAAGCTATGAAGATCCTTCTAATAGAAGATGAATTAGACCTCGCATTATCTATAAACAACCTACTTTCTAGTAAAGGTTGGGAGTGTTCCATAGCTAGGAGTGTAGAAAGAGCTTTCGAACTTCTGGAAAAAGAAATTTTTGATATTTGTATACTTGACCTCATATTGGGTAGGGACTTAGGTAAGAAGATTCTACCAGTGCTAAAGCATATGGGCATACCCACCATAGTGCTCACTGTCATAGATGATCCAAAGGAGAAGGTAGAGTGTCTAAGGGCAGGCGCCGATGATTACCTCACAAAGCCTTTCTATCCTGAAGAACTCATAGCGAGGATAGAGGCGGTACTAAGGAGAAGGCTTGGGTTAAGAGATAACGTGATAAAGTACTATGATTTAGAAGTAGACTTCTCTTCTTTAGAGGTTAAGGCAGGAAATCACAAGCTCTTTCTTCCTAAGAAACAGGCTATGATACTTATTAAACTGTTAGAAAACGCAGAAAAGGTAATACCATATCAGATCTTACTCCGATACGCTTGGGATAGCAATGAAGAAATTTCCCTTGAAAGTTTAAGAACTCACGTGTACAATCTTAGAAAAATTTTAAAAAGCTATGGATATACTATCCTAAGCTATCCGGGAGTAGGCTACATGATAAAGAAACAGGAGGACTAGCATGAAAAGAGTATTGGCTATAAGACACGTTTTTATTGAAGACCTTGGTATGTGGGAAAGTATACTAAGAAACTTGGGCTTTGATGTGGATTATCTAGATACTGCACAAGGTCAAAGGCTTTTAAGACCTCTTGAAGATTACAGCCTGCTTGTTGTCCTTGGGGGCTACATGGGTGCCTACGAGGAAAATCTATACCCTTTCCTGTCTTACGAGTTCAGGGTAATGGAAGAAGCCATAAAGAAAGACATAGCTGTTTTGGGAGTATGTTTGGGAGCTCAGATGCTTGCCAAGATGTTGGGTGCAAGAGTATACAAAGGAGAAGAGGGTAAAGAAATAGGTTGGATGGAAGTTTACAAGGTTTCAGAACATCCTTACTTTGAAGCTTTTCCAGAAAAGCTCTTAGTTTTCCAATGGCATGGGGATACTTTTGACCTTCCAGCGGGAGCAGTTAGAGTTTACTCCTCAAGAAAGTATTCTAATCAAGCCTTTGTTTATGGGAAGGCTGTTGGTCTGCAGTTCCATTTAGAGGTGGACAAACTATCGCTACAAAGATGGATAGAAGTGTACACGGATGAGTTAAAGCAGGAAGGTATAGAGCCTACGGAGATCCTTAACATTGGAGACGAGCACGTGCACATGTTGAAGAACCTTTCGGAAAGTTTGCTATCTAAACTACTGTTCGCATGAAAGCTATTACTTTACGGGATGTGAGCAAAGAATACGGTAACGTAAAGGCTCTAAAGAGTATAAACCTGGAGATAATGAGTGGGGAATTTGTGGGTATCATGGGTCCTTCTGGTTCTGGCAAGAGTACTCTCCTGTACCTCATAGCTGGTTTGGAAAAGCCAACGAGCGGCAGCATAGAGGTGCTTGGTACTGATGTCACGAGCATGAAAGAAGACCAACTTTCGGAGTTTCGTAAGAACAACATGGCCTTTGTGTTTCAGTTTTACTACCTTCTGGAAGACTTCAACGTACTTGAAAACCTTACCATAGTAGGTGAACTTGCGAGGGTAAAAGAGCCTAAAAAGAAAGCCTTGGAGCTTTTGGATTACCTTAGACTTTCCCACAGAAAGAACCATAAACCTAATCAACTGTCCGGTGGTGAACAGCAGAGGGTGGCAATAGGTAGGGCTCTTATGTTAGAGCCTAAGATAATACTGGCGGACGAACCTACGGGAAACCTAGACATGGAAGACAGTTTGCGCATCTTTAATCTGTTTAAGAGTCTAAACGAGGAGAAGGGAATAACCTTTCTGATAGCTACACATAACGTGGAGCTCACAAGCTACTTTGGTAGGATCGTAAGACTCAGGGATGGGATGCTTGTTTAGGAACGGTTAGCTTTACGACTATTAGGTAGATACCTCTAGAAATCTGTTTCTGTCTTATGGTTATGTCGGCTCCTACTACCTGTGCTAGGTTTTTAGCCACGTATAGACCTATACCTGTATACTTGCCCTCAAAGGGTTTAAACATCTTATCAGGTTGTATTGGCTTTTCAGATAGGTTGCTTATGAGGACTTCCGCGTAAGAAGGCTTGTCTTTTATCAAAACCCTCACCTTACAGTTGTTCACACCGTGTCTAAAGGCATTGTCCAAAAGTATGTTAAGTATTTCCAGCAGTATTTGCCTGTCAGAGAAAACGTAACAGCTTTTACCTTTTAGTTTAAGCCTACTTCTGTCGTACAGCCTTAGGCTGTCCATGATAAGGGAAAGAATGTCTAGTCTTTCCAAGCTTACGATCGCCTTACTTTCCTCAAGCTTTGCCATCCTGAGGAAGAGGTTGATGTTGTTCTCAAGTCTCCAAAGCTCTTCCTTTAGAGGGTCTAAATCCTTTCTTCCCGAAAGTATAGCATCCTCTATCATGAGTATGGCTACAGAGAGAGGAGTTTTTACAGAATGAACTAACGCAAGAAGTAAGTTTTTCTGTCTTAAGGATAGCTCTTTTAGCTTTTCTGTGTACTCTCTAAACTTGCTAACTAGAGGTTCAAACTCTTTGTAGGTATACACGCGGTTTAATTCTTCCCTGGTTATAGCTTCTCCAAGGTGGACTATAGACCTCTGTATAGGTGTCAGAATGAATAAGTAAAGTAAGATAAGTAAGCATACAAAGAAAAACCAAGATAAAAAAAGAAGCTTTTTAAACGTATGTAGAAAGGATATTTCTGAGGAGATGTTTATAGCGTACTGTGCTATGAAGTTGTTGTTCATCCTGTAGCTTATCATCCTATAGTAATTGTCGTTAACCTTCACGGTGCTAATCTGTGGAAGCTCTTTCACAGAAGATGGTGGTGGAAGTAAAATATCCTCTGAGCTGTCAAGCACGTATCCTTGCGGTGTTCTCACTGTGTAAACTTCAATACTACTCCTTTCCGGTTGGCTTCCAGAGAGATAAGAAGATTCAAACGTCTGAGTATCCTCTAAAAGGTGTTTGTCTATCGATGAAAATAGGGCATAGCTTACCATGTAGTAAAGAACAAGGTGAAGTAAGGTGATGAGTATAAAGAACGTGAAACCTAATAGCCTAAACCTTGTAGTGAGAGATCTTATCATTCCACTATGTATCCGAAACCTCTGGCGGATTTTATGAAATCTCTGATCCCAAGCTTCTTTCTAAGTCGGGATATGAGCACCTCCACGCTGTTACTCTCAGGTTGGCTCCTGGAAGATAGTGCCTTTAAAAGTATCTCGTCTCTGCTCACAAACTTACCCCTGTTTAGGAGTAGATATTCTAGTATGGAGTATTCACTGGCTGTTAACATCACTTCCCTGTCGTTAACGTAAACCTTCTTCTTTGATGTATCCACTAGCACTGGTCCTGCTTTCAACAGGTCTGAACTCTTCTTATAACTTCTTCTTATTAAGGCCTTTATCCTTGCAAGCAGTTCTTCCAAATGGAAAGGTTTGGTAAGGTAGTCATCAGCTCCTATGCTTAACAGGTCTACCTTTTTGGACACGTCCGAGACGACGGTAAGTACAAGGACGGGGGTGTTTACCCCCGCCTGTCTTAAAGACTTAAGTAAGCTTTCACCGTCCATGGAAGGTAGGAGAAAGTCCAGCAGTATGAGGTCAAACTCCTCAGTTGTAGCAAGCTCGTAACCTCTCTTTCCATCAAAGGAAATTAGGACCTCAAAGCCCAGCTTTTCTAGAAGAGATTTTAAAGTCCTCGCTAACGTGGGATCATCCTCTATGAGGAGTATCCTCAGGGCGATGGTTTAACCTCCTCCATCATCCTTTGACGCATCTGAGAAAATTCTTCCCTCATATGAGCTCTCACATCTTTCAGACATGCCCTCATCTCCTCAAAGGTCTTTGATTTTTCAACGCATTCCTTCTCCTTTGGGAGATACTTTTCTCTTATACGTATGGCTTCCAACTTGTGGGCCTTGCACTTATCAAAGTTCTGCTGGCACCACATCTCCATCCTATGATGCATCATCATAGGATTGGAAAGGGCTACAAAGGGTAGAACGAGCATGAGTCCTAGCACTTTCTTCATGACACACCTCCTGATGGGATTTCCTGAGGATTAAGATACGTAAAAAGGATTAACGGAGTATGAACAGTGTTATGGTAGGCACGGGGGGACTCGAACCCCCGACCTCCGCCTTGTAAGGGCGGCGCTCTCCCAACTGAGCTACGCGCCTTCAGATCTCATTTCATTATATTACTTTTGAGAGAGATTGTAAAGCCCCGAGGAAATTGTCTATCACCCTATCTGTGGAAAATTTATTCCTGTAGAGCTCAAGGGATGCTTGTGAGAAGCTTTTCCAGTTTTCTATGGCAAGCTTTAACTTTAACAAAAGGTCTTCTATGTCTCCGGCTCTGAAGACAAAGCCATTCTTACCTTCTATTATTGCCTCCTTTGTTCCACCTACGTCAGAAGCTACCAGGGTACATCCACATGCCAATGCCTCAAGGGCTACTCTTGGAAAAGCTTCTGTGTACTTGGAAGGTATTACAACTACATGGGCATTTCTGTAATAATCTTCCACGTTGTGAGTGTATCCTACAAGCTTTACCTTTTGGGTAAGCCCGAGGGAATGAATGCGTTGGAAGAGTGATTCTTTATGCTTACCATCACCTACGTAAACAAGGGTTACATCTTTCCTTTCGGTCATGAGAAGTCTGAAGGCTTCAAGAAGGTCAAAGATACCTTTCCCTTCGTCGAGCTTTCCTACAAAGAGTATTCTTATAGAGTTTTCCTCCTTTGGCTTGTAGTAAAACCTCTCCTCGTCAACAGGGTTGTAGATCACCCTAACCTTGTCTGGTTTTACACCCTCCTGTATAAGCTTTTGTCTTACGTGATCACTCACTGCGAAGAACATGTCCACATAGGGAAAGACAAACCTTCTTACAAGGGGATTTTTCATCCTCTCCATGTGTCTAAAGAAGGCAACCCTTACACTAGCTAACTTTCCAGCCAAAAGAGCGTTGGGATACTCCTTGCCGTTGTTAGCTACAAGGACATAAGGCTTTATGTGCTTAAGGAGTTGATACAGCTTTAGAGTGTTGTAGAGAGCAAGGCTATTTCCTATGGTTAGGTAGAACTTTTCTATACCTTTGGGTGCGTTTCTGTCTACATAAGATCCCTCAGCACACAGGAGAACTAGGGGCACCTTTCTCTTGCTGAGCTCTTTTATCATCTGCAATGTGTGGAGTTCTGTCCCACCAAAGTTGGGGTTTGGATTGGCGTTTAACCACGCTATAAGCATTTCAGAAAAAACTTTGGTAATAAGTCGTTTCCAAAGATGGTTATCCTTCTTACCTCATAGATGTTTGGGCTGTCTTCAAAAGATCCTTTTTTGGTAGTAAAAGCTATCCTGTAGCCTGCCCTAGCTACCATATCCCTCACCATGTTGTTATAATCTCCGTACGGATAGCAAAAGGAGACTACTTCAACCCCCAGTTTGTCCTCAAGGATCTTTTTAGAATCCTCTATCTCCCTAGCTGCCTGTTCCGGTGGAATACGCGAGAGGAATGGATGTGTAAGAGTGTGAGAGCCTATTTCAAAGCCTTCTTCCACGAGCATTTTTATTTGATCCCAACTCATTATAGGCTTCTTTACTCTAAGCTCTTTCCAGTCCCACAGGTTAAACTTGCCTACGCACATCACAGGAACAAACACTACGGCGGGTATATTGTACCTTTTTAACACAGGATAAGCATTTTCAAAGAAGTCCGAGTATGCATCGTCAAAGGTTAGAAGGACAGACTTCCCGGAAAAGTTCCCAGAAAGTACCTCTGATAGTCTGAGAAACCTAAAGCCCAGAGTTTTCAAAAGCCAGATCTGTCTTTCAAAGGCTTTTGGGTTAACGTAAAGGGTTTTCAGCCTTGCCTCCTTTGGTGGTATGCCTATGCTGTGGTACGTCAGGACCTTCATGATAACCTGTTTTTTATAAGATAATCCAACAGTTCCCCTGCATTCTTAAACCTTCTTGTATGATCCTTGGAAAGCATCCTTTCCAGAAGATGTTCCATCTGAGGAGAAAGACCCTCTGGAAAGGTTAACAAGCCTTCCTTGTTTTTCTTTAAAGATTCCGACGGATTCTCAGAATAGAAAGGGTGCCTACCTGTTAGCATAAAGTAAAGAACACATCCTAGAGAGTACACGTCGCTACTTCTATGAACCTCACCCTTAAAAACTTCGGGTGCTATGTAGCCCACAGTACCCTTTACATCCACCAAAGCACCCGATCCTCTGATACGCACTAGGCTAAAATCACCAAGCTTCCAGAGGACATCCCTGAGCACTTTTTTACCAAATATGTTTTCAGGTTTTATATCTCCGTGAATGTAACCCCTTCTGTGTATGTAGTCCAGCCCTTGTGAAACATGAAACAACACCCTTAAAGCTTCTTCCTCAGAGAGAGTTCCCCTTGATAACACATGGGTCTTAAGGTCTGTATCCATAAGCTCATACAATACAAAAAGCTCGTGTGTATCCTTCTTATGTATGTAGCTTATAAGAGACACTATATGAGGATGGTTAAAGAGCAACAGAGTTTGAGCTTCTTTCATAAGATAATGCACCGTGTTAGGATCTTTTGCTATCTTCATAGCTAAAACTTTACCCTTATACCTCCCCTTTAGCACTAAAACTTTGTAAACCTTTCCAAAGATACCTTCTCCAAGAAAGGAAAGTACTTTGTAAGTTTCAAAAAGTATACTACCCTCCGATATCTCTCTCATAGATGCAAAATTATATAAGCTTAGTTTATGCATTCTATTAAAAGGTTTTATTGACATAGAGTAATTAGCTGTTATACTGTGTTACTTTGTAGAAAAGTTTGGAGGTAAAAGCATGGACAGGAGAAGCTTTCTAAGAAACTCGCTGGTTGCTACCGCAGGTGGAATACTTTTACCTAAGATGGCCCTATCTGCGGTAGACCCGAGGCTCCTGGGAGGTGCGGAAAAGGAACTGCCTTCTGGTGTACTTGAAGAGCAGGTGTTAGAGGCTCTACCCGGTAAGAAACCCCTCATAAAGAAAACCTACAGAGCACCAAACTACGAGACCCCTGTCACCTATTTTGAAGAGATCTTTACTCCCAACGAGGCCTTTTTTGTGAGGTATCACCTTTCAAACATACCCATGGTAGATGAAAAGACCTGGAGGTTGAGGATAGGTGGAGATGCTGTAGAAAGACCTTTGGAGCTGTCGCTGGATGATCTAAAGAAGAACTTTGAACAGGTGGAGATAGTAGCACTTTGCCAATGTTCTGGCAACAGAAGAGGTCTGATGAAACCTCACGTACCGGGTGTACAGTGGGGTTATGGAGCTATGGGTAACGCCAAATGGAAAGGTGTAAGGCTAAAAGACATCTTAAACAAGGCTGGTATAAAGGCCAACGCCCTTGAGGTGGTGCTAAACGGTGCAGATGGACCCGTACTCAACGAGCCTGACTTTGTCAAAAGTATACCTATCTGGAAGGCTCTGGATGAAAACGTGATACTTGCTTACGAGATGAACGACCAGCCGCTGCCACATTGGAACGGTTTTCCAGTAAGGGTAGTAGTTCCTGGTTGGACTGCCACATACTGGATAAAACACATAGTGTCCATAGACGTAGTATCCCAACCATACAAAGGCTTTTGGATGGCTACAGCTTACCGTCTGCCTTTGGGCAAGTTCCCTATGGTGGAAAGGTTTACCTCCCAAGAGACTGCCGTCAACACACCCATAACTGAGATAGTGGTGAACTCCCTTATGCTACATCCTAGAGACAAACAGATATTCAGAAGGGGCCAGGTCATAGAGGTAAAGGGCTTGGCTTGGGACGCAGGCTACGGTATAAAGATGGTAGAAGTATCCATAGATGGCGGTAAGACATGGAGAGAGGCCGAGCTCGGAAAAGACTACGGTAGGTTCTCTTGGAGACAATGGAAGTACACCTTCAAAGCAGACAAGAAGGGCAAGTACGTCATAATGGCTAAGGCCACCAACCGCATAGGTCAAACGCAGACCTTTGAACTCATATGGAACCCTGCCGGTTATCATCACAACGTAGTTCAAAGAGTAGAGATAAACGTGGTATGAAAGGAGGGTAGAACATGAGGAAGCTTATATGGCTCGGTCTTATGGCCATTTCCGTAGTATGCTTCTCCGGAGAGGAGAGCATAAGGCTAAAGGACGGTCCAGGTAAAGAGCTGGTGATGAACAGTTGCGCTACCTGTCACAGTCTTGACTACATCCAGATGAACTCAGTCTTCATGAATAAGAAGCAGTGGGAAGCCACTGTAAACAAGATGGTTAAGACCTTTAAGGCACCCGTGGACGAAAAAGACATTCCAGCCATAGTGGAGTACCTTACGAATTTTTACGGAGTGAGGCAGTAAGCCTCCTCCCCTTTACTTCTTTTGCAATAAATTAAATACTCATGAAGTACTACATAAAAACTTTTGGCTGTCAGATGAACTTTAACGACTCTGAGAGGATAAGGGGTATTTTACAGACCCTGGGTTACGAACAGGCAGAAGATTGGCAAGAAGCAGACATAATCCTTATAAACACATGCACCATAAGGGAAAAGCCAGACCAAAAGGTATACTCTCACCTAGGAGAGTACAGGAAGATAAAGGAGAAAAACCCTAAGGCCATAATAGGAGTTTGCGGTTGTCTTGCTCAAAGGATGGGAGAAGAGCTCCTCAAAAAAGCTCCAGATGTAGACCTTATGTTCTCTAGCTTTAACATGCATCAGCTTCCTGAACTGATAAACCAAGTACAGGCTGGCTACAAAGCTATAGCCATACTTGAAAACCCCCCAGAGGACGAGGACAAGCTTTGGGAATACCCTCTAGTTAGAGATAACCAATACTGTGCCTACGTGACTGTTATGAAAGGTTGCGATAAGAACTGCACTTACTGCGTGGTACCTTCCACAAGGGGTAGGCAAAGGTCTAGATCTTTAGAAAGCATACTAAAAGAGGTCAAGGCTCTAGTGGACGATGGTGTGAAAGAAATTCACCTACTTGGCCAAAACGTGACCGCATGGGGTCAAGACTTAGGTATACCCTTTGAGGAACTCCTATACCAGGTTGCAAGCGTAGAGGGTGTGGAGAGAATAAGGTTCACCACAGGCCACCCGAAAGATCTCACGGAGAGTATAGCTAAGGCCATGGGTGAGATACCGCAGGTCTGCGAACACCTTCACCTGCCCTTCCAAGCTGGTTCCAACAGGATACTAAAGCTCATGGACAGAGGGTACACAAAGGAAGAGTACCTGGAGAAGATAGACATGCTCAGGCACTACGTAAAGGGCATAACCTTCTCCACCGATGTGATCGTGGGCTTCCCTACGGAAACAGAGGAGGACTTTGAAGAAACCTTGGATGTCCTTAGAAAGGTGAAGTTTGAACAAGTATTTTCTTTCAAGTTCTCTCCAAGACCTGGTACACCAGCCTCCACCATGCATGGACAAGTGCCGGATGAAGTCAAGACGGAAAGGATGTCAAGACTGATAGAACTCCAAAAGTCTATACTCTCGCAAATAGCCAAGAGCTATGAGGGCACTGTTCAAGAGGTACTTTTTGAAGATTACAAGGACGGCATACTTATAGGGAGGACTAGGACCAACAGGTGGGTCTCGGTGGTTGGCCCCGAGGAACTTTTGGGAAAGACTGCTCTGGTAAAGGTGACTGCATCAAAGCCCTACAGCATGGAGGGAGTACTAGTATAAACTTAACCGGTATAAATTTATAGAGGTGGAGGTACTTCATCATGATAGAGATGTTCGTGCAGGGTATAAGTCTTGATCCAGTGTCTCAGATGCCCATAGTACTCCTAAGGGCTAAGGATGACGAGGAGACAATCCTCCCCATATGGATAGGTGGATTTGAGGCGGAGAGCATACTAAGGGAACTGCAGGGTGTCCAACCCCCAAGACCCATGACCTACGAGCTTACCAAAAACATCATACAGCAGCTTGGCGGAAGACTTGAAAAGGTAGTCATAAGCGACCTAAAAGACAGTACATACTATGCTGAGATCTACATAACTCAAGGAACAAACACCTTAGTTATAGACTCAAGACCTAGCGATGCTATAAACCTAGCCCTTAGATTTGGAGCTCCCATCTTTGTAAACCCTGAAGTCTTAGAAAAATCGCATGTACCAAAGCCTGAACCAGAGGAGGAAGAGGAAGAAAAGAAAAAACTAAGAGAATGGCTTGAAAATCTAAGACCAGAAGACTTTGAAAAGGGTCTAAGTTGATAGAGACCTCTCTAAACACATGAGCATTATCTCCTCCGGTGGGCTTCCCACATCCACCACCGGTCTTACCATATCCACAGATTCTCTTGCTTTCATCATGTCCAAGAGCAATCTAAAAACGTTAGTAAGACCGTCGGTAAAGTTTACACCCTCCTTGAACACGTAAAGACCTAAGTCTTCTCTGTAGTGGGAGATATAGTAACGATCTAAATCTTTTATGTCCTGGTCTACACCTATGGCGTAAGCTTGTCCGTACTTGAGCACTGCATCTGCAGGCAGGTAATTACTTGCATAGCATTCCATCTCAACGGCTTTCAAGATATCCTCCGCTGGTATGGCAACTATGTAAAGAGCTGATTCCTCTAGCTTCTTTCCGTCTTTGGTTATACCCTCAAGTGCTATAAGGTAGTTCCACGACCTCATAAACAGATAATCTATTCCAAGTACTCTACTCTGTTTTTACCTTTTGATTTAGCCAAATAGAGAGCCTTATCAGCCCTTAAGAGCATAGTATCCATAGAATCTCCTTCTTTGTAGCTAGTAGACCCTGCAGATATGCTAACCATCCCCCTAAAGGACTCCTGGACTTTGCTCCTTAGCTTTTCGGCGATGGGTATAGGGTCCTTTACCATGGGTAATATCACCAGAAACTCTTCACCACCCCAACGACCTATCACGTCTGACTTCCTTAGGTTCCTCAGTATAAGCTTAGAAAGATCCTTTAGTACAGCATCACCCACCTGATGCCCTAAGGTGTCGTTTATCTTCTTAAAGTCATCTACATCTACAAGGATTATACTGAAGGGTGTTCCATACCTTTTAGATCTCTCTAGCTCCTTCTGTAAAAACTCCTCCATTGCTCTCCTGTTGTAGAGTTCAGTAAGGTAATCATGTGTAGAAAGGTATCTGAGCCTCTCCTCCGTTTTTTTCATAGAGGTTATGTCTATAACCACACCCACACCGGCAGGCTTACCTCTGTAAAGCGCCGCGGATGAGCTTATACGAACGTAGATATACTTCCCGCCTTTTTTCCTAAGCCTTACCTCATATGTAATGGGTGTTTTCTCACCTACGTCCCTCAACGCCATGACCGTCTTTACCTTCTCTTTATCCTTAGGATGGATCAGCTCAAGGACGGGTAAACTTATCAGTTCTTCCTTTGTGTAGCCTGTGATCCTCTCAAGCGCCCTGTTTACGTATACCAGCTTGTCCCCTTGCCTTAGGAACATGCCCACAGGGGAAAGCTCAACCAAAGTGTTAAAGATCTCTTCTCTTTCGTGTCTATCTGTTGTATCAATCAGATAGCTGTAGTACACTGAAGTTTTTTTCTCTTCGCAAAAGACACACGTGGTTATATCAAGCACCCATTTCACTAAACCTTCTTTTGTTATTATCCTGTAGTCCTGATGAACCCAGCCATCCCTGCCCGAAAGGATGCGCTCTTTAACTTCCCTTTCAACCCTTGGTAGGTCTTCTGGATGTATTAGATCTCTGTAGTTTACCCTACCTTCTGAAAAATCCTCTGGGCTGTAGCCTGTAAGCTGTGTAACGTTTGGAGATACTGACTTGATCTTCCAGTGCTCTTTACTTTCCCAAACAAAGAAAAATAGCTGATTACTCTGCTGGTCTGTCATGCGAAATTTTAAAAGGAAATTTTAACATGTTTTCTGAAATTTAGAAACGTGTGTCTGTAGGATTATTCTATGATTTTTTTTTATGGAGCTGCTCAGACTCGTCAGGGCTTCTGGTTGAGCGGCGAAGGTGGGTCCGGCGGACCTGGAAAAACTGGTTGAGGGACTGAACCTTTACAAGGACCCAAACACCCTGGTGGGGGTAGGGGATGATGCGGGTGCTTACAAAGTGGGGGAGTCTATCCTTTTACAGACGGTAGACTTTATCACTCCTGTGGTAAACGATCCGTACCTCTGGGGAGCCATATCTACGGTTAACTCTCTAAGCGATATATACGCTATGGGTGGGATTCCGTTGACTGCCCTTGCTGTGGTTGGTTTCAACAGCTGTGACCTTTCTGTTGACGTTTTAAAAGAGGTTCTCAGAGGTTGCTCGGATAAACTCAGAGAGGCCAAAACTGTACTGTTGGGAGGGCATACTATAGACGATAAGGAACCTAAGTTTGGTCTTGCTGTGACTGGTATTGCTCCAGGAGGTAAGTTTCTAACCCAGTCTGGAGCTAGAGCAGGAAATCTGCTTTACGTAAGCAAGCCCATAGGTACCGGAGTGCTAGTGAAAGCCCTAAAGGAAGGTAGGATAAGCCAGGGGGATATGGAGGAAGCTTTAAGTTGGATGCTAAAACTCAACGACTTGGTAGGAAGTATAGCCTGGGAGTTTGCTACTGCCTGTACTGATGTGACGGGTTTTGGCCTTCTAGGCCACGCTTACAACATAGCAAGAAAGTCAGGTGTCGCCATCTATATAAATTACTCCTCAGTTCCTAAGTACGAGGAGTCTGAACACTTGGTAAAGGAAAAGATCTTCCCGAAGGGAGCTACGGAAAACCTAAACTTTGTGAAAGATCATCTTAAGGCTGATGGAGTTGATGTTTACAAGCTTATCCTCCTCTCTGACCCTGTAACTTCCGGTGGATTGCTGTTTACAGTCCCAGAAAGCTCAGAGAGGGAGATGCTTGAAAGGGCAAAAGAGCTCTGCGTTGAACTATGGAAAATAGGCAGGGTATTAGAGCCAGGAGCTTACCCCATAGGTCATATCGTGGTAGATGGATAGAAGGGCCTTGGCTCCTTCACCGGCCGCCGTGATTATCTGCTTGGCAAACACGCTAGTGCAGTCGCCAGCTGCATATATCCTAGGCTCCGATGTCCTGTTGTTACAGTCTATAACTATCTCGCCCCTTGAGTTGAGGATAACGCCGAGTTTTTTGGCCAAATCCGTGTTAGGTGTGAGTCCTACCTCTACGAAAACCCCCTCCACTCTGAGTGTGTATACTCTGTTAGAGCTTAAATCCTCAACAAGGACTTCGTTAAGGAGCTTTCCATCTCCTCTTATCTCCAAGACCCTATGTTTGAGCAAGGGAACCACCTTCGGATTTGTCAAAACCTTTTCCTTTAAGACTTCATCAGCCCTAAAGCTGTCCGATATCTCCACCAGGTATATCCTGTTGGCGTAGTTTATAAGCTGCTCTGCGGCTTCAAAGCCTGAATTCCCTCCGCCCACCACCACGACATCCTTACCCTTAAAGAAGGGAGCGTCGCAAGTGTAGCAATAAGAAACTCCTCTTCCCGTGTATTCCTTCTCGCCCGGGATGTTTAACCTTCTGTGTTCAGAGCCTGTGCATAAAAGAAGGTATTCACACTGATACTCCTGTCCAGAAAGACCCACAAGCCTAAAAACCTCTCCATCTTTCCTTGCATCAACTATCTCATCCAGTATGGGCTCTACACCAAGCCTTTTTAGATGTTCTATCATCTTCTCCACGAGGGATATACCGTCAACCAAGGTATAACCCAAGTAGTTTTCTATCTCGCCTGCCTTTATCACCTGTCCACCTAACTCTTTGGTTATGAGGGCAAAGTCTATCTTCTTCCTTGATGCGTATATGGAGGCAGATATGCCGGCTGGACCTCCACCAAGTATTATCAATTTCTTCCTCATATGACTATCTTAGCAAACCTCTTTCTTCCCTCTTCAAAGATATCACCGCCGTAGATGTCGTTGGCAACTATAACAGGAAAGTCCTCCACGTAAAGCCTTCTTATCGCCTCAGTACCAAGGTCTTCGTAGGCTATGACTTCAGAAGACTTTATACACTTGGAAAGCAAAACTGCCACACCACCGACGGCAGCAAAGTAGACGGCCTTGTACTTTTGAAGGAGCTCCTTAACCTGGGGTGACCTGTAACCCTTTCCTATCATACCCTTAAGGCCAAGCTTTAAAAGTGGTTCCACATACTTGTCCATCCTTATGGCAGTGGTTGGACCTGCTGAGCCTATTACCTGTCCGGGCTTCGGAGGAGTAGGCCCCACGTAGTAGATTATCTGTCCTTTTACGTCAAAGGGTAAAGGTTCTCCTCTTTCAAGGGCTTCCACCATCCTCTTGTGGGCGGCGTCTCTAGCCGTGTATATGTAACCAGATATGAGAACCTTGTCACCAGCCCTTAAGCTTTCCACTACCTCATCTGTGAGTGGCGTTTGAATCCTCTTCTCCATGGGAAAATTATCCAACTCTGAAGGTTACCAGTCAAGATTTATATGACCTTAATCAGAGGTCTAAGACCATAAAATAGGCGTTCTCACCATCCGAGTAGTAGCTCTTCCTCTCGGCTTCGATCCTAAAGCCCAATGATCTGTAAAGGTTTATGGCCTGTATGTTTGACTTCCTCACGTCCAGAGTGATCCTTCTTATACCACCCATTTTCCTAAAGTGTTCTATGAGGTGCTGCAAAAGCTTCTTACCGTATCCTTTACCCTGCCACTCTTTGTCTATGGCGAAGCTCATTATGCTAGCTTCATCGTAAACCACCCAAGCTATAGCGTAGCCTATCACCTTACCATCCTCTTCCCATACTAAGGCATGAGAATAGTCCAAGCTTAGCTCCCTTTCAAAGGCTTGCAGAGGCCAGGCGTCTGTGGTGAAGTTCTCCGAGTTTATCCTGTAGACTGCCTGTAGGTCTTCTTCTCTGAGCCTTCTTACCACGTCGTTATAATTCTAAGCCATGGGTTCTTTGATGAACATCATTAGGGCAATGGGGGCTGTCTTTGGTGACATAGGTACGAGCCCTCTGTACACTCTAGCGGTTATAGCACTTCTCACTAAACCGCAGAAAGATCAGATATTTGGCATAGTTTCTCTGATAATCTGGACGATGATAATATTGGTCACCGTTCAATACGCTTGGTTCGCTATGAATCTAAGCATAAGGGGAGAGGGTGGTACTGTAGTCCTTGGAGAGATAGCCAAGTCCCTCTCAAACAGCAAGAAATTAAGATCCTTCATAAGGTACCTAGTAGTAATCGGTCTTGCCTTTCTTATAGGGGACGGGATAATAACTCCAGCTATAACCATCCTTAGCGCTTCAGAAGGTATTAGGTTTATACCAGGATTTGAAAACACTCCCCAACAAGATGTACTTATTCTAGCCATTATCATCACTATTCTCCTGTTCTCAGTACAGAGTAAAGGAACTGGTAAACTCGGGGAATACTTTGGGCCTATAATGCTTGTTTGGTTTACCTCAATAGGTCTTATAGGTCTTTACTATGTTTTAAAAGCACCTCAAATACTGCTTGCTCTTAGTCCTCACTATGGAGTGGAGTTTCTCTTAGAAAACCCACTCAAGGGGTTTCTAGTTTTGTCAGAGGTCATATTGGCAGCTACTGGTGGTGAGGCTCTTTACGCCGACATGGGGCATCTCGGAAGGGTAGCTATAAGAAGAGCCTGGATGTATGTATTCCCGATGTTAGTACTCAACTACATGGGTCAAGGAGCCTTCTTAATGTTAAACACTGCAGACTATAAAAACAATCCCTTTTTTGAGACTGCAAGACAGCTTCTTGGAGAAACATTATATATACCATTCCTAATACTTGTAATACTGGCTAGCGTAATAGCTGCACAAGCACTTATCTCCGGTGTTTTTTCTATCATATTCCAAGCTATCAACATAAGAATAGCTCCACTACTTAGAATAAAACACACCTCTACAGAGATAAGCACACAAATTTACGTACCATTTGCAAATTGGCTACTTTTTGCAGGTGTCATATTCATGTACATAAACTTTAAAACTTCTGATTCTATGGCCGCAGCTTACGGTTTTTCTGTAAACGTAGTCATGGTTATAACAGGCTTCCTTCTTACCCTTATACACTTCCTGAGAAGGGAGATCTTCTACACTATTGGATCTTTATTACTCTTCCTTGTGGACATTCTGTTCCTTATGTCGTCTATGAACAAGCTACAGCACGGAGGTTACTGGTCCGTAGTCTTTGCCATGTTTCCCATGTGGATGTTCATCCTGTACATGAAAGGCCAGGAAAGACTTTACAAGAACATGGAGTTTATGCCTTTTAAAGATTTTGTACTTAAGTTTGAAAATGCCTACAGGAGCACAGAACCCATACCAGGTACAGCCATATTCCTCATAAGGGATCTAAAGTTCATACCCCCTTACGTGATAAATACTATGTTTGAACATGGTATAGTTTACGAAGATAACGTATTCCTCTCTCTGATTAAAGATGATAAACCCTTTGGTGTAGAAGGCTTTATTAAGGGTAGCATAACAAAAGGCCTAAGGCTGGCAGAAATAAGATACGGATACATGGAAATACCAAACGTGGAGGAAGAACTTAGAAAACTGGGTATAAAAGAGAGGGTTATCTTCTATGGTATGGAGCAGGTCTATACAGAAAAGTTTGTATGGAAGATATTCGGTCTTATAAAGCGCGTAAGTCCTAGCTTTGTGGAGTTTTACAGATTTCCAGAAGATAAGCTACATGGTGTTACAGTAAGGGTTGAGCTTTAAACTTCTTGGCTCACGCTTTGATGATTCTTAAAGCTGTACCTACAAAAAGGACAGACCTTAGCTTTAAGGTGTACTTCGGAATAACATTCAGGACACCTTTTTTTGCCCTTAAGCAGCAGGAAGAGGTTTATATGAAGAGTAAGCTTTAGAATAAAGTAAAAGGCAAAGAAAAGGAATATTATGGCCCAGGCCTTTGTAGGTGTTAGAAGATCAAAGTTCTTAATCCATAAATAAGTAGTGGCCAAAGAAGATATCCAAAAGGCTACCCTTCTGTCTACAAACACTTGTGCTAGTATATGTAACAACGCCATCCAGACGAAAAAACTAACAAGCTGGTCTGCAAACAGAAGCTCAACACTTTTTAACAAGTCCATTGAAGACAGTACTCCTCAAATAGGTTTGGAGCACAAGACCACACACAAAACCACCAACAGAGAATGTTAATCCATCCCATCCTAGACCAGTATGCATGTAATAAAGCAGAATAGAAAATATTACAACCCTTAAGGGCATGCCAAAATGTACCGTTTTTGAACTTAACCTCGTCCAAAGGTATAGGACCTCTGCGTACAGTATGCCCACCAATAAACCTACAAGGAAATGCATCAGCATAAATTTTACTACCACCATTTACCTTAGTAAACAAGACAGTTAAAACCTTATGATCTCTCTTATAATATTTTTGCCATGAAGCTACATGAGCATCAAGCTAAAGAGATACTTTCAAAGTATTCATTGCCAGTTCCAGAGGGTAAAGTTGCATACAGCTTAAAAGAAGCCGAAGAAGTAGCCCAAGAGCTAGGTACCTTTCCCCTAGTAGTCAAGGCACAAGTTCACTGCGGTGGAAGGGGTAAGGCTGGCGGCGTGAAGGTAGTCAAGGACATGGACGAGCTTCTTAAGGCCGTTGAAGGCATGCTGGGTAAAGTCCTAAAGACCTTCCAGTGTCCAGACGGAAAACCGGTAAGCAGGGTTTGGATAGAGAAGGCTACGAAGATAAAGAAAGAGTACTACCTTAGTATCACCTTGGACAGAGCTGTTTCCAAACCTGTGGTCATAGCATCCGCAGAAGGTGGTATGGAGATAGAAGAGGTGGCCAAGGAAAAACCTGAGGCCATAATAACCTTCCACGTAGACCCAGCCCTTGGACTTATGCCCTATCAAGCCAGGGAGCTAGCCTTTAGGCTTGGTCTTCCTGTAAACGAGTTTGTAAAAATCCTTACAACCCTATACAAGGTTTACATGGATTACGACTGCTCCCTCCTTGAGATAAACCCCCTTGTCTTGGATGAAGAAGGAAGGATAGTACTTCTGGATGCCAAGATGGAGATAGATGACAACGCTCTTCTGAGACATAAGGATGTTGAAGAGCTTGAAGACCTTTCCCAGCTTGATCCCCTCGAGGTAGAGGCTAAGAAGTATAGCCTCAACTACATAAAGCTTGATGGGAACATAGGCTGTATGGTAAACGGAGCAGGTCTTGCTATGACTACCATGGACATAATAAAGCTGGCGGGTGGTGAACCAGCCAACTTCCTGGACGTGGGTGGAGGTGCCAACGTGGAACAGATAGCCAACGCCTTCAGGATACTCATGGCAGACCCTAACGTGAAAGCCGTTTTCATAAACATCTTTGGCGGAATCCTAAGATGTGACAGGCTTGCAGAAGGCCTCATACAAGCTGCAAAGATGGTAGACATAAAAGTACCTGTAGTCGTAAGGATGGAAGGTACCAACGTGGAAGAGGGAAGAAGGATACTAGCTGAGTCCGGTTTGAGATTTATAAACGCCGAAGATATGTGGGATGGAGCCAAGAAGGCTGTAGAACTTGCTAAGGGGGGAATGTGATGGCTATACTGGTTAACAAAGATACTAAAGTGGTAGTTCAGGGAATAACTGGTAAGGAAGGTTCCTTCCATGCCCTCCAGTGTAAAGCCTATGGTACACAGGTGGTGGCTGGGGTCACGCCTGGCAAGGGTGGCCAAAAGGTGGAGGACATACCAGTATTCAACACAGTGAAGGAGGCAGTCAAAGAAACGGGAGCCAACTGCAGTCTTATCTTTGTACCACCAGCTTTCGCCGCAGATGCCATAGTGGAAGCCTTGGACGCTGGTATAGAACTCGTGGTATGCATAACGGAAGGCATACCCGTAAGGGATATGATGCAAGTAAAGTACTACATGAAGAACAACTACCCAAACGCCAAACTAATAGGTCCTAACTGTCCTGGTGTTATAACTCCTGGTGAGGCCAAAGTAGGCATAATGCCGGGGCACATCTTTAAGAAGGGAAACATAGGCATAGTTTCAAGGAGTGGTACTCTTACGTACGAAGCAGCTTACCAACTTACCAAGTACGGCCTAGGACAATCTACAGCTGTAGGTATAGGTGGGGACCCTGTTCATGGACTCTCACACAAGGATGTGATAGCTATGTTCAACCAAGACCCAGAAACCAAGGCCATACTCATGATAGGGGAGATAGGTGGCACAGCTGAAGAAGAGGCCGCGGAGTACATAAAGGCTGAGGTCAAAAAACCTGTATTCGCTTACATAGCAGGTATAACTGCTCCACCAGGCAGGCGTATGGGACATGCAGGAGCCATAATCATGGGAGGTAAGGGAACGGCTCAAGCCAAAATGAAGGCTCTATCAGAAGCAGGTGTACACGTGATAGAAAACCCAGCTTTTATAGGGAAAACGGTGTGGGAAGTCCTGCAGAAATTATGATTAAGCTTATAGCAAATTACTAAAAGCATGATATACTTTAAAAAATCTCTTTGGAGGTGCTACTATGGCCATAAAGACCAAGATAGACTTTGATACCTGCACAGCCTGCGAGCTATGCTATGACAGGGTGCCAGAGGTCTACAAGAACAGGGGTGATGGCATAGCTACGGTGGTGAATCCTGGGCCAGACGGGTGGATGGTGGTACCCTCAGAGCTAGAAAAAGATGTGAAGGAAGTAGCTGACGAGTGTCCTAGCGGATCTATCCTAATAGAGGAAGGATGAAGATCCGGATAGAAGAATATACCTGCACAGCTTGCGAGCTGTGTTATGATCGTCTCCCCTCTGTCTTCTCCGACAGAGGGGATGGCATTCCTATAGCAGTGCTCAGATCACCCATAGATGACCGTTTAAAAATAGAGATAATAGAGATCGCCGAAGACTGTCCTAGCGGTTCCATAATCCTTGAGTTTGAATAGGATAATCTTCATAGGTACGGCCGGTGGAAGAGGTAGTGTCTTTAGACTCCTGAGAAGGTCTGGGGGCTTTCTTATTTACCTGTCAAACACCTGGATGCATGTAGATCCAGGTCCTGGGGCTTTCGTATACCTGCATCAGATGAACTTCGATCTAAGGAACTTAGACCTTGTTGTTCTTTCTCATGTCCATCTGGATCACTCTTCAGACATAAACGCGGTGCTTGAATCTTCTACAGACGGCGGTAAACTTAACCATGTGGGAGTGTTCGCTCCCAAAGAGGCATTTGAAGGTAAGAACAGGGTAATACTTCCCTTCTTGGTAGAAAGGCTCCGGGTAAAGGGCTACTTCCAGGAGGGTGAGCCATTGTACTACAAGGGTGTAGAGATTTTGCCAGTCATGAAACATACCCATCACGGTGCTGACACGTATGCTCTTCTGTTCAACAAAAGGATCCTTTACGTTTCCTGTGCTCTGTATGAGGATAGGATGCTAGCTAAGTACCCGAAAGAAGTAGACGTTATGATAATAAACACTACCCTCTACAAGAAGACAAAGCCCATAGACCACCTTTCTGTAGATGATGCAAAGGTGCTCATAAAGAACCTAAGGCCCAAGCTAGCAATACTTACGCATTTCGGCTGGGAGTTCCTCACCCATCATGATCCAAGGAAAGTTGCTAGAGAAGTAGAGGAGTACACAGGAGTGAAAACCATAAGCGCGGAGGATGGTATGGAGGTCCTTCTCTGATGTTTGAAGCTTTAAGAGAGCAGGCGGAAAACTTTGTCTTTGAACACGGTTATACAGCTCTCTTTGTACTGTCCTTTACAGAGTCTCTATTCCAACCTATACCACCGTATCCTTTCATAGTGGGTGCTTCTCTCTTTAAGCTCAATCCCTACCTGGCCGGTCTTGTGGCCTTTCTTGGGAACATCCTAGGTGCAATAGTTGCCTTCTTTCTTGCAAGATTCTTGGGTGAGACTTTTGTAAAAAGGGTTTTAGGAGAAAAGCTTTACCTTAAAGGCCAAGCACTTTTTAACAGGTACGGATTTTTTGCTGTAATTATAGGAGAACCTTACAAGCTGGTCTGTTGGGGTGCAGGCCTCTTTAACATGTCCTTTGTCTCTTTTCTGATAGCTTCCATCATAGCTAGAGCTGTGCGCATAGGTGTCTTTGTTATCTTTGGAGATGTCTTAAAGAAGTACATAGGCCTATAATTACATCCCATGTGGTTTATAACCTTCCTTATGTTTGGTCTGTCCTTTGCTCTTGATGCGTGCATAAGGTCTGTGGATAACCCTTACCAAGATCCTTACCTCGACTATCTTCTTGTTAAAACTTTGGAAAAGGCACTTCAAGAGTCTGGCAGGAAACTGAACTGTGATAAAGATGCTCAGGATTTTTACCTGAAAGTAACAAGGCTTAAGGAGGAACCTACAGCCTACACACCTTTTAAGCGGGTGAACGCTTATAATTTGACTTTAAGCCTTGAGCTTCGCTCCGGTGACAAGAGCAAAACTTACAGCAGAACCATTAACTACTTTTTACCATCTGGAGCTTACGGAAATCTACCAAAAAGAAAAGCTTTAGAAGACCTCTTGAACATAATCTACCTGGATCTTCTTCAAGACCTCAAAGTGTACTTCTAAATGTCCAGATGTTTTATCACTTCGTTGATGTCTGGTGGGAGGGTTATGATTTCGTTGCACACCTTCATAGCTGTATCCGGATCCTTGAGGCCATTACCTGTTAGAGTACACACCACCACATCTCCTTGTTTAAAGAATCCTTCCCTTATGAGCTTTATAAGACCTGCCACGCTTGCAGCAGAAGCAGGCTCACAAAATATGCCTTCCTTTGATGCCACAAGCTTATAGGCATATAGGATTTCCTCATCACTTACTGCGTCTATCCTACCACCTGATTCCTTTGCTGCTTCTAGGGCGGATTGCCAACTGTAGGGGTTACCTATTTTTATGGCTGTGGCTATAGTCTGAGGGTTCTTTATCACGTAGCCTTTTACTATTGGTGCAGCACCTTCGGCTTGCCATCCCATCATCTTAGGAAGCTTTTTTATCTTCCCATATTGGTAGTACTCCTTATAGCCTTTCCAATAGGCGGTTATGTTTCCTGCGTTACCCACGGGTATAAAGTGATAGTCAGGAGCTTCTCCTAAAGCATCGCACACCTCAAAAGCAGCCGTCTTCTGTCCCTCTATTCTGTATGGGTTTACCGAGTTGACCACCTCCACAGGGAACATCTGTCCTATCTTCCTTACTATGGATAAAGCATCGTCGAAGTTACCTTGTATGGCTATAACCTTAGAACCGTATATAACAGCCTGGGATAGCTTTCCTAGGGCCACTGCACCCTTTGGCAGTATTACAAAGGCCTTTAACCCAGCCTTGGCTGCATAAGCGGCCGCTGAAGCTGAAGTGTTGCCCGTGGATGCACATATTACAGCCTTTTTTCCCATCTCCACTGCTTTGGAAATGGCCATAGTCATCCCTCTATCCTTGAAAGAACCAGTAGGATTTAATCCTTCGTACTTCAGGAATATTTCACCCTTAAAGCCTATCTCTCTGGCTAAGTTCTCAGCGCGGATGAGTGGAGTATTACCCTCGTAAAGGGTTATGATTGGAGTTTTATCAGTTACAGGTAAAAACTCTCTGTAATGGTGTATTATTCCTCGCCAACCTAACACCTTTTCTAATTATATTACATGTGACCGGAAGACCTTACAAACGACCCAGTGCGGGTTTGTGTAAAATATATGCTTATGAAACTCATAGTAGATAGGGAGGAGTTCTACGAAGCTCTTGGGAAGGTAAAGTCTGCTACGGAGAAAAAGTCAGCTTTACCTATGCTAAGAAACGTTCTCATTCAAGCAACCTCTGGAAAGGTAATGCTCAAGGCCACCGATCTAGAAAACTATCTGGTCTACGAGGTTAAAGCTAGAGTACTAGAGGAAGGTTCTGTAGCCTTACCTGCAGATAAGCTTACAGCCATTTTCAAAAACCTTGTAGGTGTTGAGGCAAGCCTTGAGCTAAAAGACGAAAAGGTAATTATACAGGCTGGTAGAAGTACGTTTAAACTTGCGGTGTTGAATCCAGAGGATTTTCCGGAGTTTCCACAACCTATTATGGATAGCTCCCTGCCTCCCGAGATAATAAATAGGGCAATAGATAAGGTTGAATACGCTATATCTAAGGAAGACTCAAGGTATGCATTGCAGGGGATGCTCATAAGAGGCGTTGGAGATAAAACTCACTTTGTTGGCTCAGATGGTACCAGGCTTGCTCTGTACGAAGGACCTATTGAGTCTACTGTTGATGTAATAATACCAAGGAAGAGTCTTAAAGTACTAAAGAATCTTGTAAAGGACCAGATACATGACCTTTCTGTAGGGAAGGATGAGAGCTTCTTACACATAGGGGGTGAGGGTTTTGTCCTATCGGTAAGGTTGCTGGAAGGCGAGTATCCAGACTACCTAAGTGTCATACCTCAGGATTTTAACGCTATAGTGCTTGCTGATGCTGAGCTTTTACGTGGTGCTATAAAAAGGCTATCTAGCATAGCTGAAGGGTCTGCATTTCCTGTAAAGGTATCTTTCCTCTCGGGGGCTATGCTCCTTGAGATATCAGAACCTGAATACGGTGAGGGTACGGAGGAGATAGAGATAGACTACGATGGCCCTAGCATAGAGCTTGGCTTTAACGGCAAACACCTGCTTGAAGCCCTGGACAGCTTTGACGTGGACAAGGTATACATAAAAGTGGTAGATGCGGACAGTCCTGTAGTCATAGAAGCAGAGGATTACGAAAGAGACCCATACAGATGCGTAATAATGCCTATGAGGTTGTAGGTTTGTAAAGAGCTATATCAAAAACTTCTTCCAACCTGCTTACAAAGTGAAGCTTCATCTTGTCTCTGACATATTCAGGTAGTTCCTCCAGCACCTCATCCTTGTTCTTCTCCGGCAGGATTACCTCGTATATGCCCGCCCTTTTAGCTGCCAGTATCTTTTCCTTAAGACCGCCCACGGGTAGAACCCTACCTCTCAGAGTTATTTCGCCTGTCATGGCTACATCCATTCTGACCGGGATCTCTGTAAGAAGGGAAAGCATAGCCGTTGCCAACGCCACGCCCGCAGATGGTCCATCCTTTGGTACAGCTCCTTCAGGAACATGTACATGTATGTCTATCTGTGAGAAGATGTCTGGATCTATATGGTACTCTTCTGCCTTTGACTTTATGTAGGAGAGAGCTGCTTGAGCAGATTCCTTCATCACATCTCCTAAAGAGCCGGTGAGGATAAGACCTCCCTTACCCTTGAACTTGGTAGCTTCTATGAGCATTATCTCACCACCTACCTCTGTCCATGCCAAACCGGTAGCTATGCCCACCATAGGTGTTTCTTCCTTCTGCTCGTACCTCCTAGGAACTCCTAAGAACTCCCTAACATCCTTGATGTCTACGGTAAAGGGACCGGTTTCTCCTTTTAGCTTTTTAAGGGCTATCTTGCGCAGCACTGCGCTTATCTGCCTTTGAAGGTTTCTAACTCCAGACTCCCTTGTGTAACCCCTTATTATTTCAAGGATGGCTTCATCCGTAAAACGGACCTCTGAAGGCTCAAACCCATGATCTGTGAGCAGCTTGGGTATAAGGTGGTTTTTTGCTATGAAGACCTTTTCTTCTTCTGAGTAACCTGATAGATGCAACACCTCCATCCTGTCGAGCAGTGGCCTTGGTATAGTATCTATCCTGTTAGCGGTGCATATGAAGAAAACGTTGGATAGGTCAAAGGGTAAACCTATGTAAAGATCTACGAAGTTCTTGTTCTGCTCTGGGTCTAGTACTTCAAGAAGTGCTGCAGCCGGATCTCCTTGATAGGATATGGCTATCTTGTCTATTTCGTCAAGCATGATAAGAGGATTACTGGTTCCTGCTTGCTTTATGGCCTGTATTATCCTACCAGGCATGGCTCCTACATAAGTTCTCCTGTGACCTCTTATCTCAGCCTCATCTCTTATTCCACCCAAAGCTATCCTTACGAACTTCCTACCTAAAGACTCGGCTATGGACTTCCCTAGAGAGGTTTTACCCACACCTGGAGGCCCTACAAAGCATAGTATCTGGACGTTGGAACTTTTACCCTTTGTAAGCTTCTTTACAGCAAGGTACTCTATTATCCTTTCCTTGACCTTCTCAAGGTTGTAATGGTCTTTGTCTAGGATACTCTTTGCCCTCTCCAGATCGTAGTTGTCCTTAGTCTTCTTGTTCCAAGGAAGGTCAAGCACCCAGTCTAACCAAGTCCTTATAACACCAGCTTCTGCCGAATCGGGGTGTAACCTTTCAAACCTATCTATCTGTTTTTTTATCTCCTCCCTTATCTCTTTACTGAGCTTGAGCTTTTGGAGTTTTTTCCTGTACTCGTTGGCTTCTACCTTCCTCTGATCCTCTTCCCCAAGTTCTTCTTGTATAGCTTTTAGCTGCTGGCGGAGAAAGTACTCCCTCTGTTCCTTCTCCATCCTCTCTCTGGCTATCGACCTTATCCTGTTTTGGATCTCCAGAAGACCCACCTCGTTTAGCAAATGATTATGGACTAGCCTTAGTCTCTTTATGGGATCCAAGGTCTCTAGTATCTTCTGAGCTTCGGAGGACTTTATGTCAAGCAAGGAGGCCGTAAGGTCTGCTATCTTTCCAGGATCTTCTAGGTCTTTTATGAGCATTACCAAGTCTGGAAGTACCTGCTTACCTAACGCCAAAGCCCTATCCAAAAGTTCCTTCGTAGAAGCTATGTAACCCTTATCTTCTTGCGTGAGTGACTCTATAGGTACTTCTATCTCCTTTATAGGCTCTACGGTTGCTACCCAATGATCTTCCTTTTGCACAAAATCTATAAGCCTTGCCCTTTGAACGCCCTGAACTAATGCTTTCAATCTACCTTCTTCTATAGTGGCACTCCGAAGGATCTGAGCTATTACTCCAAAGTCGTATAGATCCTCTCTCTTTGGATTCTCTTCATGTTTGTCCTTTTGCAGTACCAAGAATATGAGCCTATCCCTTCTTAGAGCCAGCTCCACAGACCTTACAGACAAATCTCTTCCTACGAAGAGGGGAACCACCATAGAAGGGAAGACCACTATGTCTCTCAAAGGCATTGCAGGTAGCTCAACTATACCCTCAGGTATAGGTGGTTCCTTTGCAAGCTGTTCTTCAAAGAACATCCTTACCTCCTCAGCTTAAAAGTTCTTCCACGAAGGCTTCAGGTTCAAAAGGCTGAAGGTCTTCTAAGCCCTCTCCTAAACCTAAAAGCTTTATAGGGATCTTGAGTTCCTGACAGATAGGCACTACGGTACCCCCTTTGGATGTACCGTCTAACTTAGTAAGGATTATACCAGATATGTCTACGGCTTCTTTGAACACTTTTGCCTGGGATATGGAGTTCTGACCTATGGTAGCATCAAGAACCAGTAGTGTTTCCACATCTTCCTCACTCACAAACCTCAATATTGTCTGCTTTATCTTCCTGAGCTCCTTGATAAGAGGTTCTTTGGTATGCAATCTTCCAGCAGTATCTATTAGTACCCTCTGATAACCCTCACTTACAGCTTTTTGAAGACCTTCGTAAACTACCGCTGCAGGGTCAGAACCTTCCTGCTTTTTTACTATGTCTGCTCCGCTCCTCTGTGCCCAAACTTCTAATTGCTCTATGGCCGCAGCTCTAAAGGTGTCTGCCGCACATAGTAGAGTTTTTTTACCTTCCTTTACAAAGCGGTAAGCAAGCTTTCCTATAGTAGTAGTCTTTCCAGAACCGTTTACGCCTAAAAAGAGGTAAACTACAAGTTCATCTTTCTGTTTTATCTCACCTTTACAGTCCTTTATGTACGATATGAGCATGCCTTTCAGAAGATCCTTTAACTCTTCAGCTTGTTTTATGTTTCTCCTTATAGCTTCTTTTCTTAGTTCCTCCACTATCTTAACCGTCAACTTGACTCCTATGTCTGCTCTTATAAGTCTCTCTTCCAACTCTTCAAACAACTCTTCATCTACCTTCCTTCCCCTGAAGAGAAGACCAAACTCAACAGCCTCCTTTGTCTTCTTGAGACCTTTTTTAAGCTTGTCTATAAAGCTTTCTTTTTTTACTTCAACCAGACCAAGATCCACCTTGACCTTCTGTATCTTTTCCTCTAGGGTTTGCCTTTCCAAAAGTGGAGCTAGTTTGAGCGCTCTTTGATATACTTCAAGAGCTTTTTCCTTTTCTCCCATACTGTAGAGAAGATCACCCGCATGAATAAGGCTTTCAAAATCTCCTACCTTGAGATACTCTTCTACAGCCTTTTTATATTGGCCTGCCTTTGCATAGACTAAAGCCCTCTCCTTTGCTGTCCCTAAGTTCGGGTCATAACCCTCCAATAGTTGATAGGCATAGTAATACTTACCTTCCTTCAAGTAGAGGTCAAACAGGATAGGTCTTAATTGAGGGTTGTCTTTAAACTTTTCAAGTATCTGTATAGCCTTCTTTACCTTGCCTTTCTCTATGAGGGAAAGGATGGCAGTCTTGTCTCCTTCCTCTGCCTTTCTTTCCTCCTCTGACTTTTTCCAAAAGAGCATGGTCTGATATTATAAACTCTCTTAACTTTATGCTATAATTTCTCTTTAAAGCTTAGCCCAGGTAGCTCAGTCGGCAGAGCACACCCTTGGTAAGGGTGAGGTCGCCGGTTCAAGTCCGGTCCTGGGCTTTATCAGGAGGTAAGCTATGGCGAAGGAGAAGTTTGTAAGAGAGAAAGAACACGTAAACGTGGGGACCATAGGGCACGTGGACCATGGAAAGTCCACCCTTACATCTGCCATAACATGCGTGCTTGCAGCTGGCATAATGCCAGGCGGCAAAGCTAAATGCTACAAATACGAAGAGATCGACAAAGCACCAGAAGAAAGAGAAAGAGGTATAACCATAAACATCACACACGTAGAGTACGAAACTCCTAAAAGACACTACGCCCACGTAGACTGCCCAGGCCACGCAGACTACATAAAGAACATGATCACAGGCGCAGCTCAGATGGATGGAGCTATACTCGTCGTATCAGCAGCAGATGGCCCCATGCCCCAAACAAGAGAACACGTCCTCCTTGCAAGACAAGTTAACGTCCCATACATAGTAGTCTTCATGAACAAGTGTGATATGGTAGATGACCCAGAACTCCTTGACCTTGTAGAGCTAGAAGTTAGAGAACTTCTGTCTAAGTATGAGTATCCTGGAGATGAAGTACCTGTGATAAGGGGTTCTGCTCTGGGAGCACTTCAAGAGCTTGAGGCTGGAAAGCCAGACAAATGGTGCAACGCTATAGTAGAACTTCTGAATGCCCTTGACGAGTACATACCCACACCTCAGAGGGATGTGGACAAACCTTTCCTCATGCCTATAGAGGACGTCTTTAGCATATCTGGGCGTGGAACAGTGGTTACTGGAAGGGTCGAGAGAGGTGTACTAAGACCTGGTGATGAAGTTGAGATAGTAGGTCTTAGGGAAGAACCTCTGAAGACAGTGGCCACTTCTATAGAGATGTTCAGGAAGGTGCTTGATGAGGCTTTACCTGGTGACAACGTAGGAGTGCTGTTGAGGGGAGTAGGTAAGGACGATGTGGAGAGGGGACAGGTGTTGGCAAAGCCTGGTACGGTGAAACCTCACAAGAGGTTCAGGGCACAGGTGTACGTGCTTTCCAAGGAAGAGGGAGGAAGGCATACACCTTTCTTTGTGAACTACAGGCCACAGTTTTACTTTAGGACTGCGGACGTTACTGGTACAGTGGTTAAGCTTCCAGAGGGTCAGGAGATGGTAATGCCTGGTGACAATGTGGAACTTGAGATAGAGCTTATAAAGCCTGTGGCTATGGAAGAAGGTCTTAGGTTTGCTATAAGAGAAGGTGGTAGAACTGTAGGCGCAGGCGTGGTCACCAAAATACTTGACTAAAGGAGTTGAAAGATGGCTGCAAAGGCAAGGGAAGTTATAGTTTTAGCATGTACGGAGTGTAAGAGGAGGAACTACTCCACTACCAAGAACAAGAAAAAGCACACCCAGAGGTTGGAGCTTAGGAAGTATTGCAAATGGTGCAAAAAGCATACATTACATAGAGAGGTCAAGTAGGGGCACTAGCTCAATTGGCAGAGCGCGGGACTCCAAATCCCGCGGTTGGGGGTTCGAGTCCTCCGTGCCCCGTATGGAGAACCCATGGAAAAGATAAAAAAGTTTCTGAGTGAAGTAAAGCAGGAACTTAGGAGAGTTAGCTGGCCTGATAGAGACTTGGCTCTAAAGGCCACTTTTGGTGTTATAATGTTCTCTTTAGCTATAGGATTGTACTTGTGGGTTGTGGACCTTATCCTTGTTAGGTTGGTACACATGCTTTTGACTTTGAGGGGTGGCTGATGGACGAGGCAAAGTGGTACGCCTTACAAACAGAAGCAGGTAAAGAAGTAGTTGCCAAAGAAAACCTCCTAAAGGTTCTAGCTTTAGAAGAGCTAGAGGACCTTGTAGAGGAAGTGGTAGTCCCAGCAGAGGAAAGAGTAGTCATAAAGGCTGGGGGTAAAGAAAAGTACAGACTGTCTTTGCACGGCAACAATAGAGACATAAGCGTACTCGGCAGAAAAGGCGTTACCACCTTTAGAATAGAAAACGGCACAGTCAGAGTGATAGAGGCACCGGAGGGTGATACATGCATAGAAGCACCACCCATATCCAAACCTGGTCAAAAGATAGTATGTAAAGAGAACAAAGTAGAAGCAAAGATAATACTAGATTCTAAGATGTTTCCCGGATACATACTGATAAAGGCAAAGATGAACGACAAGCTGCTTAGAGTCATAGAGAAGACACCGCATATATACAGGCCAGTGCTGGTGGGTGGAAGAATCGCACCCATAGAGGAGAAGGAAGTAGAGAGGATACTCAACTTTGTAAAGAAGGGAGTCAAGCCCACCAAGGTACCCTTTGAAAAAGGCGATCAGGTAAGAGTTATAGAAGGCCCATTTATGAACTTTACAGGAACTGTAGAAGAGGTAAATCCACAAAAAGAAAAGCTTACAGTGTTGATAAGCATATTTGGAAGGCTAACGCCTGTAGAACTTGACTTTTCCCAAGTTGAGAGGTTGTAAGGAGGAGGTAATATGGCTAAGAAAGTTACAGCTGTGGTTGAATTGATGCTTCCTGCACAGCAAGCAACGCCGGCACCTCCCGTAGGTCCGGCCCTTGGTCAACATGGTGTTAATATAATGGAGTTTGTCAAACAGTTTAATGCAGCTAGCAAGGATTACGAACCTGGTACAATACTCCCTGTCGTGATAACCATATACTCAGACAGAAGCTTCTCTTTCATAATGAAAACTCCCCCTGTTTCGTACCTACTCAAAAAGGCAGCAAAAGTAAAAAGTGGCTCTGGAGATCCTAAAAAGCAAAAAGTGGGCAAGATAACCCTTCAACAGCTTAGGGAGATAGCCATGATAAAGCTTAAGGATATGAACACCAGAGACATAAACGCCGCCATGAGGCAGATAGCTGGCACAGCAAGAAGCATGGGTATAGAGATAGAAGGTTATAAGGAGTAAAGCCATGAAGAGGAGCAAAAGATATCAAAAAATGTTATCCTTGTACGATAAGGACAAGGCTTACACGGTAGAAGAAGCTGTAAGTATATTGAAGAAAATGCACGAAGTAGCTGGTCCCAAATTTGACCAAACGGTGGAGCTAGCATTCAGACTAGGTGTGGATCCCAAGTATGCCGACCAGATGGTAAGGGGTTCTGTTGTCCTTCCTCATGGCCTAGGTAAACCTATAAAGGTTCTTGTATTTGCAGAAGGCGAAGCTCAGAAGATAGCTCAGGAAGCTGGTGCAGATTACGTAGGTGGTGAAGATCTCATAAACAAGATACTAAAAGAAGAATGGGTTGATTATGACGTAGTTATCGCTACGCCCGAGATAATGCCCAAAGTAGCCAAGCTAGGTAGGATACTAGGTCCTAGAGGTCTCATGCCAAACCCAAAGACGGGAACTGTGACTACTAACATAAAGCAAGCTGTAGAGGAAGCAAAGAAGGGTAGGGTAGAGTTTAAGGTGGATAAGACTGGTAATGTGCATGTGCCTGTAGGAAAGATTTCCTTTGACGAAAAGAAGCTTATAGATAACATATACGCAGTTATAGATGCTGTCGTAAAGGCAAGACCGCCTGGAGTAAAAGGACAGTACATAAAGAACATCACCCTCAGCGCCACAATGAGCCCAGGTATAAAGATAGATATACCATCGACGCTTAGAAGGCTTCAAGAACTGGTAGCATAAGGAGGCAGAAGATGAGAAGGAGTTGGGAAATAAAAGGAAAGCTCATAGAGTCCTACAAAGAGAGGATAAACAGGGCAAAGCTTGTCATCTTCTTTGACTTTACCAAGGTAGATGCCTATCCTCTCAGTAAGCTTAGGCTTGACATAAAAGATCTTGGTGGTGAGATAGTTGTAGGTAAGAATACCCTGTTTTACAGAGCCTTTATGGACACGGTTATAGCAGATCATAGGGAGGTGCTTGTAGGTCCTACAGCTTTAGTTTTTGCCTACCAAGACCCAGCAGCTGTAGCTAAGAAGATCTTTGAATTTTCAAAAGAACTCAACAAAGACAATCCACTGGCTAGGATACGCGGTGGTTATATGGAGGGTAGATTCCTAAAGCCCTCCGATGTGCAGATGATAGCAGAGCTCCCTCCAAAGGAGGTACTCGTAGCAAAGCTTATGGGTGCACTCCAGGCTCCTCTGATAAACTTTATACTTGCTTTGAAGAGTGCACCACAAAAACTTGTACTCACTTTGAAAGCCATAGAAGATAAAAAATCTCAAACTTAAGGAGGTTGAACCATGGCAACGCTGAGCATTGACGAGATCGTAGAAGCCATAGGCAACATGACCCTTTTGGAGATCGCCGAGCTTGTCAAGAAGCTTGAAGAAAAGTTCGGCGTCTCTGCTTCTGCAGTCATGGCAGCGCCCGTAGCTGTTGCAGGAGCTGGAGCACCTGCTGCAGCACCAGCTGAAGAAAAGACTGAGTTTGATGTAATACTCAAGAGTGCAGGTGCCAACAAGATAAACGTCATCAAGGTGGTAAGGGAGATAACCGGTCTTGGTCTAAAGGAAGCCAAGGATCTTGTAGAAAGCGCTCCCAAACCTATAAAGGAGGGTGTATCCAAGGAGGAAGCAGAACAGATAAAGAAGAAACTCGAGGAAGCTGGTGCAGAAGTAGAAATAAAGTAATCTTGATGGGTCTTTTACATCAGCTTTTCAGGGGCCATTGGCCCCTCTTTATCTACTTGACAAGACGCGTTTCTTCTTTTATAATATCCTGTTCCAACACTAAACGTATGAGGGTTACAGCATGAGGAGGAACATAGCGCCTTTAAGAAAGTATTTTGGCCCTAGTGAATCTGTTTTATCGCCACCATACCTTCTCTTTCTGCCAAAAGAGTCCTTTGAAAATTTTATCCAATTTTACAAGAAACCGCAAGAACGTAAGAATGTAGGCCTAGAATACGTATTTAGAACGTCTTTTCCTTTTAAGAATCCAGATGAGCAGATAATAATAGAGTACCTTGGTTACGAGGTAGGTGATTGGGAGTGTAAAAAGTGTGGTTATAAGTCTAGTACGGACAAATCCTTCCTGGCTGGCTATGGTGTAAACTGCCCTAAGTGTGGTGCTAAGCTTATATACAGAGAAAAGCATACACCCGAAGAGTGTAAGGTAAAAGGTTTTACCTACAGCATACCTCTAAGAGTTTTGGTTAGGTTGAGAACTAAAACCAAAAAGGGAGAAAGAGTAGGAGAGCCCGTAAAGATATCCTTCGGTGAGATTCCTCTTATGACGCCGACTGGATCATTCATAATAAACGGGAGTGAAAGGGTAGTTGTTAACCAGCTTATCAGAACTCCAGGTGTCTTCTTTGAAGAAAAGGATGAAAGACAAAGAGAAAGCACCGTAGTAAGGTTACTATACAGAGCCAGCATAATATCTGACAAGGGCTCAAGGATAGAGTTTGAAATATCAAGCACTTCAGACATACTTGCAGCCAGGATAGACAAGAAGAAACTGGCCGGCGGAACTTACATACTAAGAGCCTTTGGCCTTGAAACAGCCTATGACATTCTCAGATACTTCTACCCTCAAACAAAGAAGCTATTTGTAAAAGGCGGATCCATCTTTGATGCTACTACAGGTGAAGAATACTCTCTGGATGACCTGTCTAACCACTACATTTTTGCCTTACTAAGGTATCATGCCTCCATAGAATCTAAGAAAACAGAGGAAGAAGTTATAGAAGAGAGATACATAGAAGACATAGGTCAACTTGATCGGATATTGAAGGACGAACGTATAAAGATAGATATGCTAGCTATAGTTCCCAAAGAAGCCGTAGCTCAAAGTAAGTACGGAAGGATAATCCTAGAAACACTTATAGCAGAAACCCTTAAGAGAGATCATACAAGTCAGATGGTCATAGAGTCCAAGTACACCCTCAGGGACATAGCTCTAGTGGATATCTATAAAAAGGTAAGGTCCATAGAACCTACCGTTATGGACCAGGAAAGCCTAATTCAAAGGGCAAGGTCTTACTTTGAACTTTACTTTAGAGACTTAACCAGATACGACCTTTCTGGTGTAGGAAGGGTTAAGATAAACGCAAAGGTACATAAGGTTCCAAAGGTCCTAAAACCTACAGACATAGACTTGCTCAATGAACTACCTCCCCTCGCTCTGGATGAAGATGTAGACAACTACACGAAGGGCACCCTTTTAACAAGGGAGATTCTAGAGGATATCTTCAAAAGCAGGAGTGAAGTTAAAGTAAAGGAACATACAGAAGGAGAGTCAAGACTTTTACAACCCATAGATCTAATAAACATCATAAAGTACCTTATTGACGTCCGTTATGGAAGGGAGAAGAAGGATGACGTGGCTCACTTAGGTAACAGAAGAGTGCGCGCCATAGGAGAACTCCTAGAAAACCAAGCTAGGATAGGCATAGCTCGTATGGAGAAGTTCTTCAGAGATAGGTGTACTACAGTAAACCCAGATGACCCTAACCTCAGGCCGCAGGATCTTCTAAACCCCAGGTACCTCACAAGTACCATATACGAATTCCTCAAGGGTGGACAGTTGTCCCAGTATTTGGACAATACAAACCCTCTGTCTTCTCTAACGCATAAGAGAAGACTTTCAGCTTTAGGACCCGGAGGACTAACGAGAGAGAGTGCAAAGTTTGAGATAAGGGACGTCCATCCATCCCACTATGGAAGGATATGCCCCATAGAGACGCCAGAAGGTCAAAATATAGGACTTGTTACTTCCCTGACAGTTTACGCAAGGGTAAACGAGCTTGGCTTTATAACCACACCATACAGGAAGGTTGTAAACGGAAAGGTTACAGATCAGATAGAGTACCTTGCAGCTTACGAGGAAGAGAACTACGTAATAGCCCAGTACACACCTACAGACCAAGAGGGTAGATTGCTTGCAGACAGAGTATACGCACGTTACAAGAACGATATACAGATAGTAAAACCTGACAAGGTCCAGTATATGGATGTATCTCCAAAGCAGGTGGTGTCCGTCTCAGCTTCACTCATACCCTTCTTGGAACACGACGATGCTAACAGAGCCTTGATGGGTTCGAACATGCAAAGGCAAGCTGTACCTCTCATATTTACCTCCTCTCCCATAGTAGGTACGGGTATGGAGAGTAAGGTAGCTCGTGACAGTGAAGCAGTTGTAGTAGCTAGGAGAGGAGGAGTAGTAGAAGAGGTAGACAGCAGCAAGATAGTCATAAGGGTAAACCCAGAGGAGATAGATCTAAACGATCCCACAGATGTTGGCATAGACGTTTATAAGCTTGTAAAGTTTGAAAGGACCAATCAAAACACGTGTATAAATCAAAGACCGCTGGTTTACAGAGGTCAAAGAGTAAAGGCAGGAGAGCTAATAGCCGATGGTCAGTCAACTTATAAAGGTGAGCTTGCTCTAGGTAAGGACGTGCTGGTGGCCTTTATGCCATGGAGAGGTTACAACTTCGAAGATGCCATAGTCATCTCCGAAAGGCTTGTCAAGGATGATGTGTACACCTCCATACACATAGAGGAGTTGGAAGTAGAGGTAAGGGAAACGAAGCTCGGTGCTGAGGAGATAACAAGGCATATCCCCGGTGTTCACGAAAGATTCCTGGCACATCTCGACGAGTTTGGCATAGTTAAGATAGGAACATATGTAAAGCCCGGTGATATCCTCGTAGGAAAGGTAACACCTCAATCAGAACAACAGCTTACCCCTGAGGAAAAGTTACTGCAAGCCATCTTTGGAGAAAAGGCAAGGGATGTAAAAGACACCTCTTTGAGATGTCCTCCAGGCATTGAAGGAACGGTTGTAGACGTACGTATATTCATCAGAAACGAAGGACCAAAGAAGAGCCCACTCGCAGAGCTCGTAGAGCGAGAAGAAAAGGAAAAGTTAAGAAAAGAGATGGAAACCAAAAAGAGGATCATAGTGGAAGGTAGAGACCAAACAGTAAAGGAACTCCTGCTGGGTAAGAAGCTTGAGAAGGATGTCACCATAAAGCGTAAGACTTACAAGGCTGGTACTGTTATAGACGAAAAGTTCCTAAACGATAACCTAAACCACATAATCACTAAACCGGATAACTTCTTTGAAGATGAAAAGCTTGTAAAACTCATAGAGGAGCTAAGAGAAAGAACAAAGATCCAGGTAGAAACCATAGAAGCTATCTACAAGGAAAAGATAGAAAACGTAGGAAAGCGTACGGATCTTCCATCGGGAGTGTTAGCTCTGGTCAAAGTTTACATAGCCCAGAAGAGAAAGATAAAGGTTGGAGACAAGATGGCAGGTCGTCACGGAAACAAAGGTGTCATATCAGTAGTCTTACCCGTGGAGGACATGCCCTTCCTTGAAGATGGTACACCTGTGGATATAGTACTCAACCCTCTTGGTGTTCCATCCCGTATGAACGTAGGTCAAATACTTGAAACACACCTTGGGTGGGCTGCCAAAGAACTAGGCAAGAAAGTGGGTAAACTCCTTGAAGAGGCAAGAACTAGAGAAGAGATAACCAAATACCTGATGGAGATCTACTCAGTGGGTAAAGGTAACGCAGAAGAGCTCAAGAAGTACCTTGACGATCTCTCAGAGGAAGAATTCAGAGAGCTCATAAAAGAATACGCAGAAAGAGGAATACCCATGGCCACTCCCGTTTTTGAAGGAGCTACAGAAGAAGACGTTAAAACACTCTTAAAAATGGCAGGACTTCCTGAAGACGGTAAGACGGTCCTGTACGATGGGCTTACTGGTGAACCTTTTGACATGAAGGTGACAGTTGGATATATGCACATGCTCAAACTCATCCATATGGTAGATGACAAGATACACGCAAGGAGCACTGGCCCTTACTCCTTGGTCACGCAACAACCTCTGGGTGGAAGAGCCCAGTTTGGTGGTCAAAGGCTTGGAGAGATGGAAGTTTGGGCCTTGGAAGCACACGGTGCTGCCTACACACTACAGGAGATGCTCACCGTAAAGTCAGACGACATAGAAGGAAGGACAAAGGTTTACGACTCTATCATCAAAGGAAAATACCACTATACTCCAGGTATACCAGAGTCCTTCAGAGTACTTGTGAGAGAACTTAAAGCCTTAGCCCTTAATGTAGTTTGTGAAAATGGCGAAAAGAAGCCTTGTGATCAAGTAGAGATAGAAGAGGAGGATAAAACATGAAGAAGGGTATCCTTCCCTTCAACAAGATAAAACTTATGATAGCTTCTCCAGATGAAATAAGAAGCTGGAGCTATGGTGAAGTTAAGAAGCCTGAAACCATAAACTACAGAACTCACAAACCTGAAAAAGAAGGACTTTTCTGTGCGAAGATATTCGGTCCTATAAAAGACTATGAATGTCTGTGCGGTAAGTACAGAGGAAAGAGATTTGAAGGGACCATATGTGACCGCTGTGGTGTTGAAGTCACAAGGTCCTACGTAAGAAGACAAAGGTTTGGACACATTGAACTGGCAGCACCAGTTACACATATCTGGTTCTTAAAGAGTACACCGTCCAAGATAGCAACACTGCTAGGTATATCTTCGAAAGATGCCGAAAGGGTAGTCTACTTCGACTCATATCTGGTCATAGAGTATCCACTCACTGAAGAGGAAGAAAGACAGTTTGAAGAAGCTGAAGACACCATACCCATCAAGGATGAGCTAGGATACACAAAGTTCATAAAGCTTCACGTAGTAGACGAGGATACATACCAAGCCCAATACGCTACAGACTTAGAACACAAGTACGAAGGTGGCATGGGCTCGGAGATGATAAGAAGAGTCCTTGCCAGCCTAGACCTTGAAGCCTACGCAAAGAAGCTAAGAGCTGAGATCAAACCTTATAGCTTTGGCTTTGAAGATATGGGCAAAGCTATAGAAACGCCCAAGTATAAGAAGATATACCATCGAATGATAAAAACGGTAGCAGATTTCTTCAGAACTTTCGGTCTAAACCTAGAAATACCAGAAGGTAAGACACTGGAAGAAGTTCTACTGGGTGTGTTCAACGAGGAACTCTACATAGATCCTAATACAGGAAAGGTTTTAGAAGAAGAATGTGAAGGGTGTTTGACCGGTAAGGATGCCATAAAGGAGTTCTATGAGAAACAAAGACAAAAGATAAAAGACCTGCCTGTGTTTGAAAGGCTCAAGGAAGAGGTAAGATCAACAGTCCTAAAGGAAGTTTCCGAATCCAAGATAAAGAAGCTTCTTAGAACGTTGAAGATAGTAGAAGACTTCATAAACAGTGGAAACAGACCTGAGTGGATGGTGCTCGAGGTACTTCCTGTTTTACCCCCTGAGCTAAGGCCTCTTGTTGCTCTAGAAGGTGGAAGGTTTGCCACCTCTGACCTTAACGACCTCTACAGGAGGATAATTAACAGGAATAACAGACTAAAGCGTATGCTTGAACTGGACGCACCAGACATCATAGTACGTAACGAAAAGAGGATGCTCCAAGAGATAGTAAGCGCTCTTATAGACAACGGTAAAAGAGGGAAAGCAATAACTCAGAATGGAAGACCACTCAAATCCCTGGCAGACTATCTAAAAGGTAAGCAGGGTAGGTTCAGACAAAACCTCCTAGGTAAGAGAGTAGACTACTCAGGAAGGTCTGTGATCGTAGTGGGTCCACACCTTAAGATGCACCAGTGCGGGCTTCCGAGGATAATGGCTCTGGAGCTCTTCAAACCTTTCGTGTACAGAAGACTTGAAGAGAAGGGATACGCCACGTCCATCAAGAGTGCTAAAAAGCTAGTAGAACAGAAAACACCCGAGGTCTGGGAATGCCTTGAAGAGGTGGTAAAGCAGCACCCCGTACTCCTAAACAGGGCTCCAACCCTCCACAGGATGTCCATACAAGCCTTTGAACCTGTGCTAGTAGACGGTAAGGCTATACAGCTTCACCCGCTTGTATGCCCACCCTTCAACGCAGACTTTGACGGTGACCAGATGGCAGTTCACGTACCCCTCAGCATAACAGCCCAGCTTGAAGCTTACATTCTTATGCTCTCTACCCAGAATATCCTCTCTCCCGCACACGGAAAGCCAATAACCATGCCATCCCAAGACATAGTACTAGGTATATACTACGCAACGCAGGAGGCTGTAAAAGCCAAGGGTGACGGAAAGCTATTCCTATCAAAGGAAGACGTGCTTCTTGCCCTAGAGAACGGAGTGGTTGACATACACGCCAAGATAAAGCTAAGACTTGAAGACGGAAAGGTAATAGAAACCACACCCGGAAGGGTACTTGTGAACACCGTATTTCCAGAGGGTTATCCCTTTGTGAACGAACCAATAGACAAGAAAAAGCTCTCCAAACTTATAACGGATGTGTATGTCAAATATGGAGTTGAAAGGACTGCCAAGTTCCTAGATGACCTTAAAGACCTCGGTTTCAACCTCAGTACGAGGGCAGGCATCTCCATAGGTATTACAGACCTGCAGGTACCTCAATCAAAGAAGGAGATAGTTCAAAAAGCCTTTGAACAGTCTGACGAAATAGCAGACCAGTACATGAAAGGCTTGCTGACTTCAAAAGAGCGCTACAACAGGATAATAGACCTCTGGTCTGAAATAACCGACAGAGTCTCAAAGGCCATGTTTGAAGAGATAGAAAAAGGAACCATTACTGTAGGGAACAAGGTACTAAAAGGTGTGTTCAACCCTATATACATGATGGCCAATTCAGGAGCTAGAGGAAACAGAGATCAGATAAGGCAGTTGGCTGGAATGCGTGGTCTTATGGCAAAGCATACGGGTGAGTTCATAGAAACACCCATCACGTCCAACTTCAGAGAAGGCCTATCCGTCCTTGAATACTTTATATCCACCTACGGAGCACGTAAAGGACTTGCCGATACAGCTCTAAAGACAGCCTTCGCTGGATACCTAACAAGAAGGCTCGTAGATGTAGCTCAGGACATAATGATAACTGAACACGATTGTGGTACTACAAAAGGAATAGAGATGACAGCCATAGTGGAAGGTGGTGAAGAGAAGGTTCCCCTCAGGGACAGGATAATAGGCAGAACCTTAGCTGAAGATGTGGTAGATCCATACACAGGAGAGATAATAGCCAGAAGGAACGAGATAGTGGACGAAAAACTTGCAGATAAGATAGTCCATGCTGGTATAGAAAAGGTTATAGTCAGGTCACCCCTCACCTGTCAGACTAAGTTTGGCGTGTGCGCTATGTGCTACGGATGGGACCTTTCTCAAAGGAAGCTCGTCGACATAGGAGAGGCTGTTGGTATCATAGCCGCCCAATCCATAGGTGAGCCCGGAACACAGCTCACCATGAGAACCTTCCACATAGGTGGTGCAGCTATAGCAGAAAAAGTTCAGAACTTCCTCCAAAACGAACAGGCAGGTTGGGTTAAGTTCTACAACGTGAAAACCATAATCAACAGACAGGGTGAAGTGATAAACATCTCAAAAGATGCAGCCATAGGCATAGTGGACGAATCCGGTAGGACCATAGAAAGACACTCAATACCTTACGGAGCCCACATCTTAGTAGAGGAAGGCAAGCGTGTAGAAGAAGGTACCATACTGGCCGAGTGGGATCCATTTAACATATACATACTGGCTGAGAAAGCTGGAAAAGTTGAGTACAAGGACATCATCCTTGACGTAACGGTAAAAGAAGAAAGAGACACTCTAACAGGTAAAAGCTCCACGGTCGTCTCCTTTACAAGACCAAAGGATGCAATGCTCCACACTCCACGTATATCTATAATCACTGAGGATGGAACAGAAGTAGTCTATGACCTCCCAGTAAACTCCATACTGAACATACCAGAAGGAAAGGTAAGCCTAGAGTGGTACGTATGCCCTACCTGCACAGAATCCGAAGGTACAGAAGTTCAACATAAGTACTACGTAGTAAAGGATTTCTACGCCCAACCCGGAGATGTGCTAGCAAGGATACCCAAGGAAATGGCCAAAGTCAGAGATATAGTAGGTGGTCTCCCGAGAGTGGAAGAACTCTTTGAGGCAAGAAGACCCAAGAACCCAGCAGTACTTTCGGAAATAGATGGCATAGTCCGTATATACGAAGATGCAGATGAAGTACTCATATTCAACCCCAAAACCATGACCACCAAAAAGTACGATATAAAGAAGGACGAGTACATACTAGTATCACACGGACAGTACATACAGAAGGGAACAAAGATAACAGATACTATAGTAGCTGACATAGACGGGCAGGTTAGGATAAAGGGTAAAGGCTACAAAGTCATAGTCTACAACAAAGAAACAGGCCTACAGAAGGAGTACCACATACCTAAGGGTAAACATCTCCTTGTAAAGAACGGAGATACGGTAAAAGCTGGAGAACCTCTAACAGATGGTACTCCAGATCCACAGGAAATACTGAGAATAAAAGGAGTTGAAGAGGTTCAGAAGTTCATACTCAAGGAAGTACAGATGGTTTACAGACTTCAAGGTGTAGACATAAACGACAAGCACTTTGAGATAATCATCAGGCAGATGCTCAGGAAGAGGCGTGTCATAGATCCAGGAGACAGCAGGTTCCTAGTAAACGAAGAGGTAGACATAGAAGAGCTTGAGAGAGAGATAGAGAGGATAAAAGCAGAAGGTGGTAAGCTACCCAAGGTAGAACCTATACTGGTTGGTATATCAAAAGCAGCCCTAACATCCCAAAGCTGGATATCCGCAGCATCCTTCCAGGAAACAACCAGGGTACTTACAGATGCAGCCTGCGAGGGTAAAGTAGATCCCCTCAGAGGTATAAAGGAAAACGTAATAATAGGTAACCTCATACCAGCAGGAACTGGTAGATACAACCCTGAAGATGTAGAGGTTTCTCAAGAACTCGCCAAGGTTCAAAAGGATGTGCTATAATAATAGCTTACGCTTAAGGAGGTAGGTTATGCCCACCATAAACCAGCTTGTAAGATATGGAAGAGAGGTTAAAAAGAAGAAAAGTAAGGCTCCTGCTCTACAGGGTAACCCTCAAAAGAGGGGAGTATGTGTAAGAGTATACACAGTAACACCTAAGAAGCCTAACTCCGCCTTAAGGAAGGTAGCCAGGGTAAGACTATCCAACGGCATAGAGGTAACTGCATACATACCCGGTGAAGGGCACAACCTACAGGAACACTCTATAGTACTCGTTAGAGGTGGAAGGGTAAAGGACCTACCAGGTGTTAGGTACAAGATAATCAGAGGTGTCCTTGACGCCGCCGGTGTTGCAGCAAGGAGACAATCACGTTCTAAGTACGGAACCAAGAAACCTAAAGCTCAAGGTCAAACTCAAGCAGGAGGTAAAAAGTAATGCCAAGGAAAGGCCCAGTACCTCCAAGACAGATACCACCAGATCCCAAGTACGGAGATGAGCTTGTACAGAGGCTTATAAACAGGGTTATGAAAGATGGTAAGAAAAGCGTAGCAGAATGGATAGTCTACACCGCTCTCGAGGAAGCTGCCAAGGTTGCAAAGATGCATCCCGTTGAGCTTCTCCATAAGGTAGTAGATAACCTAAAACCAGAATGGGAAGTAAGACCCAGAAGGGTAGGCGGTGCCACGTACCAGGTACCCGTGGAAGTTCCACCTAGGAGGCAGATAAGCCTAGCTCTAAAATGGCTTGTGGAAGCAGCCAGAAGCAGACCAAGGCATAGGGGTAGCTATACCATGATAGAGAGACTAAAAGCTGAACTCCTAGATGCCCTTGAAGGGAAAGGTGGAGCTATCAAGAAGAAAGAAGATACCCATAAAATGGCAGAGGCTAACAAAGTCTTCGCCCACTTTAGATGGTAAGGAGGTAAACCATGCCGAGAATGGTCCCAATAGAGAAGCTAAGAAACATAGGTATAGTAGCTCACATAGATGCTGGAAAGACTACCACCACAGAAAGGATCCTCTACTACACAGGTAAGACCTATAAGATAGGAGAGGTGCATGAAGGCGCTGCTACTATGGACTGGATGCCACAGGAAAAAGAAAGGGGAATAACCATAACCGCCGCTACCACAGCATGTTACTGGAAGGACCACCAGATAAACATAATAGATACTCCTGGACACGTAGACTTCTCCGTGGAAGTTGTCCGTTCTATGAAAGTCTTGGATGGTATCATATTCATATTCTCAGCAGTAGAGGGAGTACAGCCTCAGTCTGAAGCAAACTGGAGATGGGCAGACAGGTTTAACGTACCAAGGATAGCTTTTATAAACAAACTTGATAGACTTGGTGCAGATTTTTATAGAGTTCTCAAGGAAATAGAAAATAAGCTTTCTATAAAACCAGTTGCCGTACAGATACCCATAGGTGCCGAGGATCAGTTTAAGGGTGTTATAGACCTTATGAACATGAAAGCCATCATATGGTTGGAAGAAACCCTCGGTGCCAAGTACGAGATAGTGGACATACCTCCAGAGTACGTAGAAAAGGCCCAAGAGTGGCGTGCCAAGATGGTAGAGACCATAGTGGAAAAGGATGACGAGCTAATGATGAGATACCTAGAGGGAGAGGATATCCCTGTAGAAGATCTAAAGAGAGTACTCAGGAAGGCTACCATAAACAGAGAACTAGTACCCGTTCTGTGTGGTTCTGCCTTCAAGAACAAAGGAATACAACCACTCCTTGATGCTGTCATAGATTATCTACCTTCACCCCTGGATCTTCCTCCTGTAAAAGGAATAAACCCGAAAACAGAGCAGGAAGAGATAAGAAGACCCTTAGACGATGAACCTTTCTGTGCGTACGCCTTCAAAGTTATGAGCGATCCATACGCAGGACAGCTCACGTACATAAGAGTATTCTCAGGAAAGATTACGGCTGGTTCTTATGTATACAACGCCACAAAGGACAAGAAGGAAAGAGTAGGAAGACTATTGCTTATGCACGCTAACTCAAGAGAAGATGTACAGGAAGCTGCAGCTGGTGAAATAGTAGCCGTTGTAGGTATGGATGCTACGACAGGTGACACCATCTGTGATGAAAGGCATCCCATAGTCCTTGAAAAACTTGAATTCCCAGAACCTGTCATATCAATGGCTATAGAACCAAAGACTAAGAAGGATCAAGAAAAACTTTCACAAGTTCTCAACAAGTACATGAAGGAAGACCCTACCTTCAGGGCTACCACAGACCCAGAAACAGGCCAGATACTCATACACGGAATGGGAGAGCTACACCTGGAGATTATGGTAGACAGAATGCGCAGAGAGTACAACATAGAAGTCAACGTAGGAAAACCTCAGGTAGCCTACAGGGAAACCATAAGAAAGAAGGTGGTATCAGAAGGAAAGTTCATCAGACAGACAGGTGGAAGAGGTCAGTACGGACACTGTGTTATAGAAATAGAACCTTTAGAAAGAGGTCAAGGTTTTGTGTTTGAAAACGCCATAGTGGGTGGTGTAATTCCAAAAGAGTTCATACCTGCAGTCGAAGCTGGTATAAAGGAAGCTATGCAATCGGGAGTCTTGGCAGGATATCCAGTGGTAGACGTGAAGGTAAAGCTATTTGACGGTTCTTACCACGAAGTGGACTCCTCAGAACTAGCCTTTAAAATAGCTGCTTCTATAGCCTTTAAGGAAGGTATGAAGAAGGCAGATCCCGTTCTACTTGAACCCATAATGGAAGTAGAGGTAGAAACCCCAGAAGAGTATGTAGGAGATGTTATAGGAGACCTCAACTCAAGGAGAGGAAAGATCGTGGGTATGGAAAACAAAGGAGTGATAACAGTTATAAAAGCTTACGTACCTCTAGCTGAGATGTTTGGTTATGCCACAACCTTGAGAAGCTTGACACAAGGACGTGGAACCTTTATAATGAAATATTCCCATTACGAAGAAGTTCCTCAAAGCATAGCCGAGCAGATTATAGGAGAGCGTATGGCAGCAACAAAAGGATAAAGGAGGTAAGCTATGGCGAAGGAGAAGTTTGTAAGAGAGAAAGAACACGTAAACGTGGGAACCATAGGGCACGTGGACCATGGGAAGTCCACCCTTACATCTGCCATAACATGCGTGCTTGCTGCAGGTATACTGCCAGGCGGCAAAGCTAAATGCTACAAATACGAAGAGATCGACAAAGCACCAGAAGAAAGAGAAAGAGGTATAACCATAAACATCACACACGTAGAGTACGAAACTCCTAAAAGACACTACGCCCACGTAGACTGCCCAGGCCACGCAGACTACATAAAGAACATGATCACAGGCGCAGCTCAGATGGATGGAGCTATACTCGTCGTATCAGCAGCAGATGGCCCCATGCCCCAAACAAGAGAACACGTCCTCCTTGCAAGACAAGTTAACGTCCCATACATAGTAGTCTTCATGAACAAGTGTGATATGGTAGATGACCCAGAACTCCTTGACCTTGTAGAGCTAGAAGTTAGAGAACTTCTGTCTAAGTATGAGTATCCTGGAGATGAAGTACCTGTGATAAGGGGTTCTGCTCTGGGAGCACTTCAAGAGCTTGAGGCTGGAAAGCCAGACAAATGGTGCAACGCTATAGTAGAACTTCTGAATGCCCTTGACGAGTACATACCCACACCTCAGAGGGATGTGGACAAACCTTTCCTCATGCCTATAGAGGACGTCTTTAGCATATCTGGGCGTGGAACAGTGGTTACTGGAAGGGTCGAGAGAGGTGTACTAAGACCTGGTGATGAAGTTGAGATAGTAGGTCTTAGGGAAGAACCTCTGAAGACAGTGGCCACTTCTATAGAGATGTTCAGGAAGGTGCTTGATGAGGCTTTACCTGGTGACAACGTAGGAGTGCTGTTGAGGGGAGTAGGTAAGGACGATGTGGAGAGGGGACAGGTGTTGGCAAAGCCTGGTACAGTGAAACCTCACAAGAGGTTCAGGGCACAGGTGTACGTGCTTTCCAAGGAAGAGGGAGGAAGGCATACACCTTTCTTTGTGAACTACAGGCCACAGTTTTACTTTAGGACTGCGGACGTTACTGGTACAGTGGTTAAGCTTCCAGAGGGTCAGGAGATGGTAATGCCTGGTGACAATGTGGAACTTGAGATAGAGCTTATAAAGCCTGTGGCTATGGAAGAAGGTCTTAGGTTTGCTATAAGAGAAGGTGGTAGAACTGTAGGCGCAGGCGTGGTCACCAAAATACTTGACTAAAGGAGTTGAAAGATGGATCGGGAATACATACGCATAAAGCTAAGATCTTACGACCACAGGCTCTTAGATCAGTCCGCGAGACAGATAATAGAAGTGGCCAGAAGAACAGGTAGTATCGTCAGAGGTCCCATACCACTACCCACCCGGGTGAGACGCTGGGTGGTCCTGCGCTCCCCTCATAAATTTGACCAATCAAGGGAACACTTTGAAATAAGAGAACACAAAAGGATAATAGACATAGTAAGGATAACTCCACAGACGGTAGAATCCTTGATGTCTTTAAATCTACCAGCAGGTGTAGACGTAGAGATAACATAAAGGTGAGAGGTGGAAGATGGGTATAGGAGTTATAGGTAAAAAACTTGGTATGACAAGGATTTTTACGAAAGATGGTATAGCTGTACCCGTAACCGCTATAAAGGTACCTACAAACTACGTAGTGGCCATAAAAACTGAAGATAAGGACGGTTATAAAGCTATAGTTGTAGGAGCTTTTGAAGCAAAAGAAAAACACTTAACCAAGCCACTCATAGGTATGTTTAAAAAAGCTGGTGTAGTTCTCCTCAGAAGGCTTAAAGAGTTCAGAGTGGACAACCCTACCGACTACCAGGTAGGACAAGAACTGAAAGTAAAGGATGTATTCTCTCCCGGTGAACTTATAGACGTAGTAGGTATAAGCAAAGGAAGAGGATTCACCGGTACCATGAAAAGATGGGACTTTGGTGGTTTTCCCAAATCTCACGGGCACAGGTACCACAGAGCTGTTGGTTCCATCGGACAAAGAACAGATCCAGGTAGAGTATGGAAAGGTAAAAGAATGGCAGGACATTACGGAGCTCAAAAGGTCAGAGTCCAAGGTCTGCTTGTGATGGATGTACATGATGACTTACTCCTTGTTAAAGGTTCCATACCAGGACCAAACGGTGGTATAGTTCTGGTGGAAAAAAGCACCATAGCCAACCGCAAATCCCAAAAGTTGAAGCTAAACAGAGAGAAGCACCTTGTTGAAAACATACTCAAAGGGGTTGAGACATGAAGGTGGGTGATGTAGAACTACGGGATGACGTCTTCAACGTAAAAGTTAAAAAGCATATCCTTTGGGAAGTGGTAAAGTGGCAACTTGCATGCAGAAGACAGGGAACACACAGCACCAAAACAAGAGGAGAAGTCAATTACAGCGGCAGAAAGCTACTACCTCAAAAGGGAACTGGAAATGCAAGACACGGTGAGAGAGGAGCAAACATTTTCGTAGGTGGCGGTGTCGCGCATGGACCAAAACCAAGAGACTATTCTTACACACTTCCTAAAAAAGTAAGGAAGCTGGGTCTGAAGATGGCCCTTTCTGATAAAGCTCAAACTGGAAACCTTATCTTTGTGGATGAAGTAAACGTAGGAGATGCACCCAAGACCAAGAAAGCTGTTGAGTTTTTGAAGAATCTGGGTGTGGATAAAGAAAAGGTCTTGTTGGTGCTACCTGAAAAAAGAGAAGTGGTGATAAAGTCTTTCAGGAACCTTCCTAACGCTAAGGTACTCCCTGTTGAAGGTCTTAACGTCTATGACATCCTCTGGTCGGATAAGCTTATCATAGAAAAACCCGCCATAGAACTAATCTATAAGAGGGTGGAAGCATGAGAAGACCTGAGGAAATCATCATAAGGCCTATCATAACGGAGAAGACAAACAGGCTTATGGAAGAGAAGAAGTATGTCTTTGAGGTAGCCTTAGATGCCACAAAACACGAGATAAAGTATGCCATAGAAAAGCTCTTCTCCGTACCCGTTCTTAAGGTAAACACCATGATAGTAAAGCCAAAGAAAAAGAGGATATTTGGTAAGATAACAAGGCGTTACGGTTATACCAGGAAGTACAAGAAGGCTATAGTGACTATACCACCTGATAAAGAGATAGATCTTCTTAGTTTGTGAGGTGAGAAAGGATGGGTGTAAGAAAGCTTAAACCAGTAACCAACGGACAGAGACATGCAGTTCTTTATGACTTTGCTGAGGTAACAAAGGAAGAGCCCGAAAGGTCATTATTAGTATACTGGCACAGAGCAAAGGGTAGATCCAGACAACAGGGTAAAATAACCACCAGAGGAAGAGGTGGTGGAAACAAGAGAAAATACAGGCTCATAGACTTTAAGAGAGATAAGAGTCTCGTACCGGCAAAGGTTGTAGCCATAGAGTACGATCCTAACAGGTCGGCAAGGATAGCCCTTCTGCAGTATGCAGACGGAGAAAAAAGGTACATACTCTGGCCTGAAGGTCTATCCGTTGGAGATACAGTTATGTCCATCTCCTACGAAGATGCGGAAGCAGGTAAACCCCTCCCCGAAATAAAACCTGGTAATGCACTCCCCCTTAAGTATATACCTGTGGGTACTCTTGTACACAATGTGGAGCTTCACCCTGGGAAAGGCGGTCAGCTCATAAGAGCAGCAGGTACATCAGGACAAATACTTGGTAAGGTGAAAGATTACGTGCAGATAAGGCTACCCTCTGGAGAGGTAAGGCTTGTACACCAAAGGTGTATGGCAACCGTAGGAGTTGTTGGTCTTGCGGAACACGAGCTTGTAAAGCTTGGTAAAGCAGGAAGGGCAAGGTGGTTAGGAAGACGTCCCATCACCAGAGGTACAGCTATGAACCCAGTAGACCACCCACACGGTGGTGGTGAAGGAAAGACTAAGGGTAAACATCCAGAATCCCCTTGGGGTTGGAAGACAAAAGGATACAAGACCAGAAGAGGTAAGAAGTACTCAGATAAGTTCATCCTCTCAAGGAGGAAGGAGGTCTTCAAGCAATGAGTTTTAGGGGTGCGTGGAACAAAAGGAATAAGCTTATAGAGGATCTGGATAAATTCCTGAAGCTTTACAAGAAAGTCCAAAGGATATACAAAAGAGTAAGAAAGGTTCAGCATACTCCTGAACTCTTTGAAAAGGCAGTCCAAAAGTATAACGAAGTATGGAATGAATACAGAAAACTCGTGAACAAGAAGGCCTGGGTTGACCCTAAGCTTTGGATGAGGATACGCAAGATGAACGAGGCAGGAGAGAGAAAGGTTATAAAGACCTACAGCAGAGACAGTACCATAATACCTGAGTTTGTAGGACACACCATAGCAGTCCACAACGGGAAAACCTTTGTACCAGTCTACATAACTGCAGATATGGTAGGACACAAGCTAGGAGAGTTTGCTCCCACAAGAACCTTTAAAGGCCATCCAGAAAAGACTGCAAAGGTAGCAAAGAAGAAGTGAGGTGTGTAGCATGGAGGTAAAGAAGGAAGCAAGGGCTATACTTAGGTACGCCAGGATAAGCCCTACAAAAGCCAGGCAGGTGTTGAACGTCATAAAAGGTAAGTCTGCAAGTGAAGCTCTCTACCAGCTTAAAGTAATCCCTAAGAAGGCAGCACGTATAATAGAAGGTGTGCTCAAGAGCGCTATAGCTAATGCAGATCAAAAAGGTTTAAACCTTGACAAGCTCTACATAAAGAAGGCTGTAGCAGATCAAGGCCCCATGTATAAAAAGTGGATGCCAAGGGCACACGGTAGAGCTACCATGATACGTAAGAGGACCTCTCACATAACCATAGTGTTAGAAGAAAGGGAGGAAGACTGATGGGTCAGAAGACACATCCTATAGGCTTCAGGCTTGGAATAATAAAAGATTGGCAGTCAAAGTGGTTTGAGAAGAAACAAAGGTATACCACTTTCCTCCATCAGGACATAAAGATAAGGGAGTACATTAAAGAAAGGTATGCCTCTGCGGGTATATCCAAGGTGATCATAGAAAGGCTTGCCGGTGTAATAAAGGTAAGGATACAAGCTGCAAGACCTGGTATAATAATAGGTAGAAGGGGAGCAGAGGTAGAGCAGCTTAAAAAGGACATAGAGAATATAGCAAAGACAAAAGACATTACCATATCTGTTGAAGAGGTAAGGACTCCCGAACTGGACGCTCAACTTGTAGCTGAGGAAATAGCCCTTCAGATAGAAAGAAGGGTATCCCATCGAAGGGCTATGAAAAGAGCTATAGATAACGCCATAAAGGCTGGAGCAAAAGGAGTAAAAGTCCAGGTAAAGGGACGTATAGGTGGAGCTGAACTCGCTAGAGCAGAATGGTTCCTAGTGGGTAGGATGCCACTGCAAACACTAAGGGCAGATATAGACTACGGATACGCTAGAGCTTACACCAAGTACGGTGTCCTAGGTATAAAGGTTTGGATATACAAGGGTGATGTACTCAAGGGCGGGAAAGAAGAGATAATAAAGAAGATAGAGGAAGACCTGAAGAAGGCAGAAAAGGAGGTGATTTAATATGTCTTTCCTTGCACCTAAAAAGACCAAGTACAGAAAAGCTCAAAGAGGTTCTATGAAAGGATTCGCTTTTAGGGGTAATAAACTAGCCTTTGGTGAGTATGGCATACAAGCCCTTGAAAGGTGCTGGCTTACCCAAAGACAGATAGAAGCTGCAAGGGTAGCCCTAGTCAGATCTTTGAAGAAAGGAGCAAAGGTGTGGATACAAATCTTCCCAGATAAACCCTACACCAGAAAGCCTAACGAAGTACGTATGGGTGGTGGTAAGGGAGATCCAGAAGGCTTTGTAGCAGTGGTGAAGCCAGGTAGGATACTTTTTGAATTCTCTGGCGTACCTGAAGATGTGGCAGAAGAAGCCTTTAAGCTTGCTGCTGCTAAGCTTCCCATAAAGACTAGGCTGGTCAAGGGGGGTCTAAGAGCATGAAGGCCAGCGAACTTAGAAACCTTACCATAGAAGAGCTCAGGAAGAAGGAAGAAGAGTTAAGGAGAAAGCTCCTGAGCCTCAGGATAAAGAAGAAAATAGAAGGTCTTAAGAATCCTATGGAGATAAGACAGATAAAAAGAGATATCGCTAGGATACTAACTGTTATAAGAGAAAAAGAGTTAAGAGGTGAGTCATGATGGAGAAGAAGTGGCACGAAAAGAGAAAAGAGCTTGTAGGTGTTGTGGTTAGTGATAAAATGCAGAAAACAGTAGTGGTTAAAGTTGACAGAAAAGTTCCACACCCGCTTTACAAAAAACATATCATAAAGAGCAAAAAGTATCACGCCCACGACCCTAACAACGAATGCAGGATAGGGGACGTAGTGGTGATAAGAGAAACCAGGCCTATCTCAAAGACGAAAAGATGGGTTGTAGTTAAAATACTTCAAAGAGCCAAGACTCCTCAAGAAGAAGTTGGATGATAATTACCAGGTTCGCTCCAAGCCCTACGGGCTATCTACATCTCGGGAACGCCAGGACGGCAATCTTTAGCTACTTGTTTGCTAGACACCATAAAGGGAAGTTCATACTACGTATAGAGGACACAGACCTAGAGAGGTCCACGAAGGAATTTGAAGAGTCCATCATAGAAGATCTAAAATGGCTCGGTATAGACTGGGATGAATTCTACCGCCAGTCAGAACGTTTTGATATCTACAGAGAATATGCTCAAAGGCTTTTAGATTCAGGACACGCTTACGCATGCTTCTGTACATCAGAAGAACTGGAAGAAGAAAGGAGGATAGCTCAAGAAAAGGGGATAGCCTACAGGTATTCGGGTAAGTGCAGACATCTAACCAAGGATGAGGTAGAGAAGTTTAAAAAGGAAGGTAGACCCTATACCATAAGGTTTAGAGTTCCTGACGGTAGAGTAGTAGTTTTTGAAGACCTTATAAAAGGTCACATAGCCATAAACGTGGATGATTTTGGAGATTTTGTTATAGTCAGGAGTGACGGAACGCCCACGTACAACTTTGTTGTGGTGGTGGACGATGCTCTGATGGGTGTCACCCACGTGGTAAGGGGGGAGGATCACATACCAAACACACCTAAGCAGATACTTATATATGAAGCTTTAGGCTTTAAGGTTCCTCTTTTTGCTCACCTTCCTGTCATACTTGGACCAGATAGGAGCAAACTTTCCAAAAGACATGGAGCTGTTTCTGTGAGGAATTACAGGGAGGAAGGTTACCTTTCTGAAGCTATGTTTAACTATCTGTGCCTTCTAGGATGGTCTCCACCAGAAGAGGGTAGGGAAATCTTTTCAAAGGAAGAGCTCATAAACCTCTTTGACTTGAGTGCAGTGAACAGTGCACCTGCTATCTTTGACAAGGAGAAACTAAGATGGATGAACGGAGTCTATATAAGACAGATTCTGGATTTGGACACTCTTGCAGAGAGGATAAAACCCTTCTTCCATAAGGCTGGCTACAGCTTTGAGGACGATTACCTTAAGAAGGTTCTTGAAAAGGCTAGAGATTCCTTTAGTACTTTCTCAGAAGCCGTAGAAAGATTGAGGCCCTTCTTTGCCGACCCTGAAGAGTTCTCCGAAGAAGCAAAAGCCATCCTTGAGACTGAAAATTCCTATAAAGCTCTATCTTTCGTGTTGTCAAAGTTGGAAGAAGCCCAGGAGATAAGTGGACAGTGGATAAAGGAGGTGGCAAAACAGGCTCAGAAGGATCTTGGTATAAAAGCAAAGGACTTTTGGCATGCCTTGAGAGCCTGTCTTACCGGTAGCTTAGAGGGAGTGGGTGTAGACATACTGTTTGATGTTCTTCCCAAGGACAAAGTAGTCCAGAGGATAAACAAAGTCTTGCTAAAGTTCTCCTAAGAGTGTAGGATATCCCTATAGGAGGGGGTGTTTCATGGGTGGGAAAAAGCTCTTGGCTCTTGGGCTTTGTCTTGGACTTCTAGCTTTTGCTCACGAGGACACAAAAGACAAGAAGGTAACCATACAAAGGCCGCCCAAGTCCTTGGACAACTACTATCCACCCAAGGATAAGAACCTCTCCTTTGTGAAGGATATGCACGCTATGAGCGTGGCTTTTTATGGAGTTCGTGTGAACGTAAGCCAAGGCGACTGGGAAAAGGCTCTTATGTGGGCAAAGCAGTTGGAGGAGGTTTATGTAAACAACTCTAAGAAGGTTCCCGAATGGAAAGATCACTACAAGCCTGAACTTGCTAAAAAGCTTGTGAAAGCAGTACAGTCAAAGAACCCAGACCTCGTAGCCAAAGCAAGCAAAGCTTTGGGAGAGACTTGTCAGAAATGTCACGCACAACACCAGATAGCCGTAAAACTATACTATCACTTTCCACCTTACGACAATATAAAACTCGAGGATCCTGTTGAACTCCAGGTATTGGGAGTCAAGGATTATATGGTAAACATGACCAACTCCCTAAAAGGCCTTATAGTTTTTCTAAACCAGGGAGAAGAGGATAAGGCGAGGGATGAGGGAAAAAAGTTCGTGGAAAGGGCAAAAAGCCTTACCAAGATGTGCTACGAATGTCACAAGTCAGAGAAAACCATAGAATCCTTGGCAGGGCAGGACTACAGGAGCACATTGGAAGACCTACAGAGCTTTTTAAAAGAACAAAAGTTGGACCACCAAAAGATATTCCAAAAGCTTTCGCAAGTAGAAAACTACTGTTACAGGTGTCACAACGTACACCTTGTACCGGCACTTGTCAGGGATGCTCTAAAGTGACCTGAGGGAACTTTCAATCTGCTCCCTCCACTTCTTTGCTATAAACCTTAGATAATCCATGTCTATTGTCTTTAGTTCCCTCTTTTCCATGAGAACCTTTCCCTTACATATTACTGTGTCTATGTCGGACGATTTGGCACTGTAGATGAGCTGAGCCACAGGATCGTAAAGGGGTTGAAGATGTGGCTTGTCCATATCTACTAGTATTAGGTCTGCTTCGTAGCCTTCCTCCACTTTACCGGCTTTTATCCCACATGCAGAAAAACCGTTGTAAGTAGCTATCCTAAGAGCTGTTTCTGAATCCATAGCCTTCGGGTCTAAGCTTACACCCCTCTGGAGCTTTACCATGGTAGAGGTTTCCTCAAGCATGTCCAGGTTGTCATTGGAAGCAGGCCCATCTGTACCAAGGCAGACGTGTATGCCTCTTCTTACGTAATCCCAGACAGGCGCTATACCAGAGGCTAGCTTTAGATTACTCTCTGGGCAGTGAACTACCTTTACGTTCCTCTCTTTGACCACTTGTCTTTCTTCTTCGGAGAGCCAAACCATATGGGCACAGATAACCCTATCAGAAAGAAAACCAAGACTCTCCAGGTGCATCACTGGAGTTTTTCCATAAGTTTCTCTTATCCTTTCTACCTCCTCCTTAGTCTCTGCTACATGTATGTGGATGTATAGGTTTTCCTCATCCGCGAGCTCCTTTATCTTAAGGAGTGTAGAAGGTCCGCACGTGTAGGGGGCATGAGGACAAAGTACAGGGAAAACCAGATGAGCACCTTTGAAGACTTTTACAAACTCCCTGGCTCTCTTTATATACTCCTCTTGAGTCTTGGCTACCTTTGTGGGAAAATCAAGGATACCAAAGCCAAGGCCTATCCTTATACCCACTTCCTGGGCTACAGCTCCAATCTCCTCTTCAAAGAAGTACATGTCCATCAGCAGGGTAGTACCTGATAGAATACTCTCAGCTATTCCCAAGAGGGCACCATCCCTTACAAACTCTGGGCTTACAAACTTACCCTCCAAAGGCCATATGACTTTCTCTAACCAATCCTTTAATGAGAAGTCTGCACCAATACCCCTAAGAAGGCTCATGGATATGTGGGTGTGCATGTTGGCAAAGGCAGGAAATACATACTTACCATGGGCATGGATGATTTCCTTAGCATGACTTTCCCTATCCCCTACGTAGGATATGACACCATCCTTTATACCTATGTTTACCCTTCCCTTACCTGGCAGTTGAGCATCTTTTATAAGAAGGTCAAACATGTTTAAGTATTATAAAAGCAGGCGGTCAAAAAGCTTCTTAGGCCAATCTTCATCATCTAAGAACAATACATTTTTTCGTTCGTACTCACTTTGCTTTGGAGGAGAAGCAACACCCTTTATAAGATCGTTGTAAGGTGTAGTTGATAGGATAAAGGACTCTAGGACAAGGTCCTTCTTGCCTATACTCTGCTCTATCTCTTTAATCTGGTGGGCAAACTTTATTTTTTCGTCATCTAAACCTTTAGCATGTATCAATCCGTGTGGTTCAATAAACACAATAATCTGTTTTTCAGGCTTCTTTACCCACATGATAAAGTCAGGATAAAAACGTGACCATTCTAGTTGGAATCCAATGCCAGACCTTGACTGATTTCGTAAAAGGTAGATCTCAAGGTTTGTAAACCTGTCTTTGTTCTTCTCTATATACTCCATTAAGCCGATGATAAACTTACCTTCACTCTCTACAAGACCAGAAGGACTAATGACTATATCATAATCCTTATCCTTACTGTCCTTTTTCAGGAGTATTGGTAGGTACAGATGTCTATCAAAGCAAATCACTTTCAAGATGTGATCTTCCTGACACAGTTTGTTTAAATCTTCTGCTAGCTCCTTTAATCTTTTTATCAACTCTTCATTTTTCTTACCATTTTCCTTACTCTTAGTAATCTTAACTTCATAGCTATAAGGAGATGATACAAAGCCGGAAAGCACATATTCTCTGCCCAGATGGTTACAGCTCATGTTTTCTGTCTCAAAACGCCTCGCATGCCGTTTGTAAAACTGGTCTATGTACTTTTTGAGAATCAAAATTGCTATTTCTTCCACTCTGATCAAGTCATCCAAAGTTTTCACTTCAAGACTTTCAGGTAGAGTATTTACTTTGTAGTTATCCGATTGTAGGATTGTTTTCAGTGTATCTATGTCAAAAACTAGGTTCCAGTACCCTCTCATGATTTTAAAATCATAAATCTCCTTCCATATCCTTTGCCAGTTTAGTAGATGTATGGTCTTCTCTGGCAGTCTTTGTCCAGTTCTTAGTTTAATCTCTTCTGGACCTTCATCTTCTTCCAGTTTTCTTCTTTCTACTTTTTGTAGTTTTATCGAAACATCCAGGTTTATAAAGATCTTATCATCCAAGCTTAACCTTAAAACTTCCTCTTCCTCAAACTTTTTGCCTTCTTTTGGGGCAGGTATATAAAGGTCTTTCCACTTTTCCTCGTGCAGTAGTTTGATGGGTATCCTTATGGTCTCAAACTCAACCCCTTCTTTACTGATGGCCTCCAAGAATTCATCAAGGTAATCACCCTTTATGCTGTATATGTTCAGGGTTTCTAGAATCTTGAGTGGACCTTCTTCTCCACTTCTCTTAAGGGACATGTCTTTACCCTTTAGCCTTACGCCCCTTCCAAAGAGCTGAATGATCTGAGGACCCTGACCCTTTCCTATGTTGATAAGGCCCATAGATGAAACTCTCCAAGTGTCCCACCCTTCTATGAACTTCTTGGAACCTATTAGGATGTTTATGAGAGAATCTGGCTTCTTGATGTCATCAAAGAGAGAATCAGATATTGCATCATCTTTTATAGATATTCCTTCCTTTTTCAATTCATCCTTGAACTTACTAGTATCACCTATGTTTACTACACCAAAGTAGGGATTGTCTCCGACCCTTAGACCAAACTCACCCTGAGCCCTTTTGATTTCGTACACTTGGAAATCTCCTTTACCACCAAAGATTCTCATGTAGAGATCATCAACTTCAAACCCTAGTTCCCTTATGTAATGAAACTTATCCCTAAAAATATCACCCCCTTCATCTCTCAACTTCCCACTTAGTATCTCTTCCACTTTTTCTCTTAACCAGTCCTCCTGCTTGATCACCTTTCTGATAAATTTCACTATTTCGACAACATCTGAATTTTCTCCTTTACCCGTGACTGTAGCTCCAACAAAGACCCAAAGTGGTTTTTCAATATTGTATTCTCTAGCTATATTTCTATTCTTTTCATAGACAAGTAACTGTTCATAGAAGTCAAGCATATTGGCAACAAACATGATTTCTCTGAAATTTTCCATAATCTTTTTATTCTGTTTTATGTCTTTGACATTAAGCACGTAAAAATCTTTACCATAACCATCTAAATAAAAGTACTTGTAGGAGTAGTCAAAGATTATGGCCTTGGCATACTCCTTAAGAGTATCTTTGTTCTTTTCATCCAGTATCTGACCAAAGGTGGCACTGTATTCAAAAACAAACCCATCCTCAGCGAGTTTATTCCTTATCTTTGCCCATTTTTGTTCTTCTGATCTTTTACCTTTATGGCCTTCGTCCACAAATACAAGGTTCCTACCTTCAAAAGCACTCACAGGTATGGTCAAACCACCACCTTTTTTCTCTTCCACAATCTTCGTTATCTCTATGACTAAAACTTCGTTATTTCCTCTGTATAGCCTACTTCCGTTTAAGTTACCCTCGTAAAGCCTACATGGCACACCACTCTTCTGTAATTCTTCAAAATGTTGTTTTGATAGCCCTTCGTTTGGTGTGAGAAATATTATGTTGTCCGGTGAGAATAGATTGTAATTAAAGAATTGGTGGTAGTTTATATGAGCTATTAGAGTTTTACCCGAGCCAGTAGCCATCCAAAAAGCAATCTTGTTTAAATCACGTTCCGTGAATTCATCTATCAAATCAATATCTCTCTTCTTCTTGTAATCTTTAAGGAATTCGTTAAGTTCTTGGATGAACTCCGCCTTTCTGTTTCTGAGGTTGTCCAAAACTATTTCAGTAAAGAGTACTGCAAGGTATTGGAAATACTTAAGCTTTATAGGTCCTCTTTTATGACTAATCTTCCTAACGTAATTTTGGATGTTTTGATCGTAAGTAAGTAGAGCATCCTCTGAAATCTTCCTTTCACGGAAGGATTTTAGGACATTTATAAAATGACTTCTACCATCACTATCCACACCCTCCTCTACATCTTTTAGCCTCTTTTGAAGTTCCTTAAATTCTTCAACGCCAAAAAGTGAAAGCAGATACTTATTTAATACAAGGTGCTTTTCTATCCTTTCTATTTTCATGGTACGGTTTCTTCCATCAGCTTTCCAAACTCTTGTTCAATGCACTTTATCTCTACTGTGAGTTTTCCAAGCCTCGGAGTTAGAACACTTTGGCCGTTAACATAGACTACTGCAGGCTCCCAATCCTCAAGCTCCTTTATGATAAACTCTTTATCCTTCTTAAAATCTTCTTCAGTCCATGTATCTTCGTACTCACGCCATACAACAGCAATGTTTTTATCATCCTTCTCACCAAGAACAAAAAGGTACTTTCTTCCATCGTTGTTTCTTACCTTTACCTTCTTCACCTTCAATCCTATTAGGTAGTTAAAAGTCTCGGGTATGTCTACTACCATCTCCTGTGGTTCTCCTACACTTGTAAGATTTACCTTCAGTTTGTAAGCAAAGGGGTTTTTAAGCATTTGAATGTTGAGTAAGTATGGGCTTTCTCTTGTCTCAAAGCTAAGGAAGTACTTAAGAAGGTACTCATCTTTAAACATCTCTTGCAATTCTTCCTTTGGCGTAAGCTCAATGTTGTCCAATGCGTCCTCGTACTGTTCAAGGATTTGATACTTGAAAAAGCCGCCTGCAGTCTTTTCATTGTACTTTTCCTTTACATCCTTTTCCTTGCTTATTCCTGATTTGTCATAAGCTAAGACCTTTTTCATTCTTGGCAAAATCACTGTCCAAAAATGTTCTCCTGCTTCTATACCAATCCATTTTCTTTTAAGCTTATGTGCCACTGCTGTGGTAGTACCAGAGCCAAGGAAGAAATCCATTACTAAATCGCCTTCGTTGGATGTGGATTCTATAACACGCTTGAGAAGGATTTCGGAGTTTTCGGTTGGGAAATAATTATTTATTAACTTCGAGGTAATATTTGAATAACTAGGAATATCAACCCAATTAGAATCTACGGCTAATTCCTCGCTTTCCAATTTATAAATCATTCCTCTTTGAAATTTAATTTTTAATTTTTCGATTTCTTCTCTAGGTAATTTGGATAGTATTTCTCCTTCATCTGTAATTGCAATTATTTTCCCTTCATTAAATAATCTATCTATATTTTCTTGACTTTGATTCCAATGATATCCAGAAGGACTTACAAATTTAATTCCATTTACATAGCACCAATTCTTAATTGGATTATCCTTAGGAGATAACATTTTTACCCATTTTAATTCATGATCCTTTTTCTTAACTATCGGTTTGAACAAACCTGTTTCCAAATTTTTAAAATAAAAAAATAAAAAATCAGTAGCTGGATTAAATCTTGAAGGCAATGCAGCTTGAACATTTCCTTTTCTTAATATTATCTCATTCCTAAAATTCTCCTTTCCAAAAATCTCATCCATCAAAGGTCTCACAATCCAGTTTCCGTTATAATCACATCTTACAAAAATGCTTCCCTTTTCATTCAATAATTCTCTTGCTAATCTTAATCTATTCTCAAGCATCGTTGCCCACGTAGAATCTTTATACTTCACGTTGTAAAGGTAGTCAGCATCTTGCTCTTTGTTAAAGGGTGGGTCAATATAAATCGTCTGCACTTTTTCCTTAAACTTTGGCAGAATGGTATTCAGCGCCTGCCAATTCTCACTCTTTATAAGCAAGCCATCCAGGATATCATCTAAATCCCTCTCCTCTGTTAGCTTCTCCAGCAGCCTCTCCTTAAACTCCTGACTGAAGTACCTTGTGTCTATGGGTAGCTTCTTCCACTCTTTGCCGTGTAAAGTTTTGTTCTCAATTAAATCTTCTTTCCCCTTAACTTCAATGCCAAACAATTCCTTCCATTCCTCTAGCTGCTCCTTGTTTTTCAAAATCTCGTCTATGATTTCTTCTAAAAAATCTTCTCCTGCGTGTTCCTTGATCTTGTCTAAGGTTATCACATACTCAGTCTTTATCACAAACTTTTTCTTCTCCCACAACCTCTTCTGAAAATCCTCTATCTGAGAAAGGAAGTCTATTATGGCCTCTCCTATCTCACGCACTACCTTTGCCCTGGTTATATGCTTGTCTAAAAACTTTTCTTTTTCTAACGTCTCGATGGAAAGCACTTCTGACTTTATAAAGTAGTCTAGTTGCTCCGACAAAAATCTTTTTAAGTTCTTGTGAATGAAGAAATCCCTTATGTTTTTTGCGGTAAATCTAGAAATTTGATACAATAAAAGCTGCTTGCCCTTGTAGTCTTTGGCCAAAACTTTCTTTAAGTGTGGATCATCCACTTTACTTATTATCTCCTCGTAAATCCTTTGGTTTATCTTTTCCTGTTTTGAGCTGATGCTTCCACTCTCTACCTCGTACTCTTTTATCTCTTCTTCTGTCAACACCCTGTACTGAAAGCGGATTATGAAGGTTTTATCATCCAATCTCTCCAATGGTTTTTCCTTATCAAGGACAAAAAGCTTTCCTTTTATATCTTTGTTTGGTCCTATTTCATCCTGAGCCTGGACTGTACGGAAGATTATAGTATAGCCATCGGCTTTAAAGGTGTAGTCCCTGAAAAGCGTGCTTGTCTTTATGTAGTACTGGTCATAGTTTGCCCAATAGAGTTTTATCTCCTCTCCGTTGTATGGGATAGCGTACTTATGTCCCTTTATCGAATACCTATACTGTGGAATAAAATCACCATCCTCGTAGTACCTTGAAAAGAAGTTGTAAAGATCGTTAAACACCTGCGACTTTATCTGGTCTATGGTTTCCATATCTTCTTTACGTTGCTTTAACTGAAGGTATTCCCTGCCAAGCGGTGTTTCCTTAAATTCTTCTTTAATGTCTCCTGTTGATGTAATGGCATTTTCACCCAAAGCTTGAATAATCTTTTTCTTTAAATCTTTAAGTTTTTCATTTATGTCCTCAAGCCTTTCATCCTTGTACTTAGAAAAAGCTTCATCAACCTTCTTTTTTAAATCTTCATCAATAAACTTTTTTATCTGTTCTCTTTTGTAGTTTAAAATCCTGTAAATGCCAAAGTCTAGGTCTGAGGCTTCAAACTCAAAAAGCTTCTCCAATAAATCCTTGAATTTCTCGAAACTATCCATCATACCTTCCTAATTATAAGTATCATTATACTAAATTGCCTTAATATTATATCCTTATGCTAGGGGTAATAGGTGGTAGCGGGCTTTACAGCATAGAGGGTTTAAAGGTGGTTGAAGAGGTTGACGTTTCTACACCTTTTGGTAAACCTTCTTCCACTGTTGTTCTCTGTGAGCTGGAAGATAGAAAGATTGCCTTTATTTCAAGGCATGGAAAAGGTCACTCCATTCCTCCTCACTTGGTACCTTACAGGGCTAACCTTTGGGCCCTTAAAGAGGTAGGAGTTAAAAGGGTGCTTGGTATTTTTGCTGTCGGTGGCATATCACATTATCTAAAACCTGGTGATTACGTGGTGGTGGATGATTTTATAGAGTTTACAAAGGGAAGGGTAAGCACCTTTTATGAGGGTGCTATGTCTGTAAAAGTGGAGGGCAAGGACAGACCGTCGGAGCTCCTTAAGGCTGGTAAGGTAGTTCACATAGATCTTAGTCAACCTTACTGTCCGCAGATGAGAAAGGTTCTTATTGATGTTCTTGAAGAGCTGAGGCTTCCTTATCATAGTTCTGGTGTGTACGCGTGTACTGAGGGTCCAAGGTTTGAAACACCAGCGGAGATAAGAGCTATAAGGCTTTTGGGTGGCGATGTGGTGGGTATGACAGGGTACCCTGAGGTTGTTCTGGCGAGAGAGTTGGAGATGTGTTACTCTGCTCTGTGTGTGGTTGCAAACCCTGCCGCAGGAATATCATCCAACAAGCTTACCAGCGATGAGGTCATACAGATGATGAAACAGAAAGAGGAGGAGATAAAAGAAGTGATAAAGCTCTTTGTCAAGAACCTTCCTGAGGAGAGAGTATGTCCTTGTCCTTCTGCCCTTGAGGGTGCTGTGGTTTAACTTATGAGGGAGTACCAGAAGAGTAGACCGTCGTGGTATCCGAGGATATCCTCGCTTGCCCTCTCTGGATGTGGCATAAGGCCAAAGACGTTACCTTCTTTGTTACAAACTCCAGCTATGTTAGATATTGAGCCGTTTGGGTTAGCTTCTTTGGATATGTTTCCATCTCTGTCACAGTATCGCAGGACTATCTGACCGTTCTCCTCAAGGGTTTTGAGTTCTTCTTCGCTTACGTAGTACCTTCCCTCTCCATGTGCTATGGGGACTACGAGGACCTGTCCTTTCTCCATGCTTTTTGTAAAGGGTATGGCGTTGTTCTCAACCCTAAGGAAAACATCCTTACACACAAAACGCATGTTTTCGTTCTTGAGTAGAGCTCCTGGTAAAAGGTGAAGCTCTGTCAGGATCTGAAAGCCGTTGCATATACCTAGGACAAGGCCACCTTTTTGGGCAAAGTCGTATACAGCCTGTCCGAGGGGTGTCTTGCTGGCCAAGGCTCCTGCTCTTAGGTAATCTCCAAAGGAAAAACCTCCTGGTAATACTACACAGTCCACGTTCTCTATCTTTCTGGTAGTATAGGGCAAGAAGACTACATCCTTTTGAAGAAGGTCCCTTATTATGTAGTAAGTGTCATAGTCACAGTTAGAGCCAGGGAAAACACAGACACCAAACTTCATTCTATCAGATACTCCTCAATGAGTGGGTTTACCAAAAACTTCTGTACCATCTGATCCACGTTCACGTCACCATCCACCGTAATTTCTAACACTTTTCCAACCTGGACATCCTTTACAGGATAACCGTTTTCTACAAGCATCTCTTTTATAGCTCTCCCTTCAGGATCAAGCAGGCCTTTTTTGGGAAGTATAAGGACTCTATACCGTTTCATGGAAAAGATTATAAGCCAAGCAGAAGGTTGTACAGGAAGAAAATGGGTGGTACTATGATCCTCTGGATTATACCAAACATTAAGAGCACCATTATTATCCAAAAGCCATAGACCTCAAACCTGTAGAAGAGATCCCAGTATCTCACGGAGAAAAGGCTCATAAGGACACGACTTCCGTCTAAAGGTGGTATGGGTAAGGCGTTGAATACTGCCAGCACGAGATTCACAAGCACGACCTTGGCTGAGAATATAAGAAGAGGTTCTGTGATGCTAAGTGGTAGTACATCGTACAGCTTTTTGTCTAAGATGTTGTATAGGATGGAGAAGATGATAGCAAGCAGAAAGTTCATGCTTATGCCAGCTATGGACACCAAAAAAGTACCGAGCCTTAGATTCCTAAACCTCAAGGGGTTTATGGGTACAGGCTTTGCCCATCCGAAGAGGATGGGAATACCCATCAGCATAAGGAGGCCTGGAAGGATTATCGTTCCAAAGGGGTCTATGTGTGGCAAGGGGTTTATGGTAAGCCTTCCTTCTTCCTTCGCCGTAGCGTCTCCCATCCTGTAAGCCATCCATCCATGAGCGTACTCATGAAACACTACGGCCATCATTAAAGCTGGAAGGGATATGACAAGGTTTCTAAGGTCTGGTTCCATCAGAGCCTTACCTCTTTAAGCCAGTCCCAGTTTTCTAAAAACCACTCTACCGTCCTTCCTATGCCTTCCTCTAGGCTTACTTTAGGCTCCCAATCCAAGAGCCTCTTTGCCTTCTCTATGTTGGCCCATGTGGCCTTCATGTCGGCTTTATGAAACTCTCTGTTTTGCACTGAGACCTTTTTGCCCGTGTAATCTTCTATGAGGTTTATAACCTCCTGTAGGGTGTGAGGGTTGTTGTTACCGAGGTTTATTATCTCATAGCCTAATGGCTTTAGGGCTTTTATGGTTCCTTCGGCTATGTCGTCTATGTATGTAAAGTCTCTGCTTTGGGCTCCGTCTCCGAATACCTCCAAAGGTTTCTCCTCTAGGGCCCACTTTATAAACCTAAATATGCTCATGTCTGGTCTGCCTGCAGGACCGTAGACAGTAAAGTACCTAAGCACGGAGACATCTATACCGTAAAGGTAATGGTATGTATAGCTTATGACTTCCGCGGCCTTTTTGGAAGCAGCGTACGGGGATATGGGGGTGTTCACGGGAAGGTCCTCCGTAAAGGGCATGGGTTGTCCTGCATACAGGGATGAAGTGGATGCGAGTACAAACTTTCCTACTTGGTATCTTCTGCAAAGTTCAAGCAGGTTAAGGGTTCCGTTTGCGTTGGTGGTCATGTAAACGAAGGGATTCTCCATAGAGTAGCGCACTCCAGCTCTTGCAGCTTCGTTTATAACTGCGTCAAACTTATACCTTTGGAATATCTCCTTTAGACCCTCAAAGTCCTCTATGTCCACTTTGTAGAAGATGAAGTTCTTGTGATTTTGAAGGTCTTTAAGCCTGTATTCCTTCAGTTTCACGTCGTAGTAGTCGTTTAGGTTGTCCACACCTACTACCATGTGGCCTTCTTCAAGGAGTTTCTTTGACACTTTCCAACCTATAAAGCCTGCGCAACCTGTAACCAGAATCATCATGCTCATATTTTACTTTTTCTTGGGTATCCTTCTCTCCCTTTTGTAAAACTCCTCCAGTTTTCTTACCACGAGCCTGTCAAACCTATCAGCTGGCATATCCATCATTAGTTCTATAACATCATCCACGTGGTCGACCGTGTATATGTGAAACTCTCCTTTTTGCAAGCTTTCAAGGACTTCATCGTCAAGGACTAGGTTGTCGTAGTTTCTCGAAGGTAGGACCACCCCCTGTTTACCGTTCAGACCCTTTGCCTTGCAAACCCTATAAAAACCTTCTACCTTCTCCCTAATGCCACCTACGGGTTGTACGTTGCCATACTGGTCTACGGAACCTGTTATGGCTATGTACTGAGGCAAGGGAATACCACTTATGGCTGATAAGATGGCCATAAGTTCGGCTACAGATGCACTGTCTCCTTCTACTTCATCGTAAGACTGTTCAAAGGTGATGCTGCAGGATATATGCAAAGGTACATGTCTTGAGTACCTACTGGCGAGAAGTCCAGAGAGTATGAGTACAGCTTTTGAGTGTATGGGCCCGCTTAGCTCTACTTCCCTCTCTATGTTTATGACTCCTTTCTCTCCAGGATAAACGGTTGCACTTATGCGTACGGGTCTACCAAAGCTTATGTCTCCTAACTCGTACACGCTTATACCGTTTACCTGACCTATGGCCTTTCCTTCTACGTCTACTATGATTTTCCCCTCTACTATTGCCTGTCTTACCTTCTCCTCAATCAGGTTTGATCTGTAAACCTTTTCCTTCAGGACCCGTCTTATATCCTTAGCATCTATCATGGATTCACAGATGGCAGAAGCTTCTCTCAGGATGTCCACTATGGGTCCCATGATGGTGGAAACCTTATTCCTACTCCCAGACATCCTTATGGCTTCTTTAAGTAGCTCAGAGAGTCCATCTGCCGTAAGGTCTTTTAAACCCTCTTCCTGTACTATCTTTTTGATCAACCCAGGGAAGACCTCTATCACCTCTTGGTTTAACTCTACAGTTGGATCAAACTCAGCTTTTACTTTGAATAGCCTGTTAAACTCTGGGTCGTACATGCTAAGAAGGTGGTATGTGAGCGGATCACCGAGGAGTACCACCTTTATGTCTGCAGGTACAGGCTGGGGATTTATGCCCACGTGAGGGACTATAAGGTCGTCCAAAAACCCTGTCATGTGTATCTTCTTGTGCATGAGGACCTTCTTAAGAGAATCCCAAAGAAAGGGGATCTTAAGCACATCCAAAACCCTTAGGACTAAGTAGCCACCCCTTGCCCTGTGTAGAGAGCCACAGCTCAAACTCATGTGATCTGCATAAAGAACTCCCATCTCAGCCGTGTAGGATATTCTCCCAAAGAGTGTTTGAAAGGAGGGGACTTCCTCAAACACTACGGGAGCTCCCTCCAAAGCCGAGTTGTCTACGAGGACATTCACCTTGAAGATATTAAAGTATTTCTCCAAAGCTCTAAGCTGGGATGGGTTTCCTTTTGAAATGTGCCACTCCATAAACAAGTCTATGTTCTTTACTATCTCCTGCTCAAGTTTTTCGAAGAAACTTACCACCTGCGGTATGTCCTTGTATTTCTCCTTGTAGCGGGAAAGAACTTTATCCACCACGTACATAGCTGTTTTCTCTCTGAGCTCCAAAAGCTTGTCTGAGAGCTCATGGTCTATTTCTCTCAAGGTCCTTAAGTATTCTCTGAACTTGTCCTCAAAGGCCGAGTAGTTCTTCTCGTAAATCTCTTGTAACCTTGGGTTTGCCATGAGCTCATCGTGTGGGACTATCCTTCTTCCTACAAGTGGTAAAAGCCTTATACCAGAGGGTGTAAAGATAACACCCAAACTGTGTTTTTCTGCATCCTGTATAAGGTTGTTTATGACTTCCTCCCTTCTTCTCTCAAACTCCTTGGTTATCCTCGCTACTTCCTCATCGTATTCTTTTGATTCAAATATCTTGGGAAGTTCTACCTTTAGGGATTCTATAGCCTTGTCCACATCCTGGCTTAGGGTCTTGCCCATACCCGGTGGTACGAGGAGATAAAGGGGGTTCATGGGACTTTCAAAGTTGTTCACGTAGCAGATGTCCTCGGGTGTCGGCTTCTTCTTTGCCTCTTGCAAAAGACGTCTGAGCGTATAGGTAGCCTTACCTATGCCTTCTGGACCTGAGACGTAGATATTGTAACCCTCCTTGTCCACTAGGAGAGCAAGGTCAAAGGCCCTCTTTACCCTATCCTGCCCTATGAATACTTCTACAGGCTTTACCTTGTCTGTGGAGACACTGTAGCTTACGTTTATGGTAAGCTCCTGATGGCTGAGCTTCTTTATCACACTAGCTTACCTTCTTTATCTGCCTTCCTATCTTCTTTTCTACAGATTCTACCTTTGACTTTATCCTGCCAGACTTGCCTTCCCTGTAGTCTATCTTCATGGTTATGGAAATGCGCGGACAGTCCTTCTTAAGAGCTTCAAAGCCCTGCTTTAGAACCTCCATAACCTCATCCCATGTTTCTCCCTCTATGATGGTACCCATGGGGGTGAGTATGTAGTCAAGGCCAGACTTGTCTACTATGTCCACAACCCTAGCCACGTACTCACTCACACTCTCTCCCTTTCCTAACGGTGTCATGCTAACGAACACGAGTACGCTCATGGTGTTTAAAATTTTAATCTGTTTTTTCCTGAAGTTCCACGTAGGGCATTATTTCAGCGAGGTCTATGAATTTATCGCACGCGTTGATGAGCTCTACGGAGGAGCTCTCTCTTGTAGAGACGCAGACTATTTCTTTCCCAAAGCTCCTTAGAGTCCAGACGAGCTTTTCAAAGTCGCTGTCGCCTGAGCACAGCACCGCCACGTCGTAGTTATCCTTAGTTAGTATCATATCTATGGCTATGTCCACGTCCAGGTTGCCCTTGTAAGAGCCATCCTTTAAATGCTTTATAGGTTTTTTTATGACTGTAATCCCACTGAAGGCCAAAAGCTTTATAAAACTCTCTTGTTTTTCGTCGCCTTCCCTGTAGGACAGGTAGAAAAAGGTGTTGTATATATCGTAATCCTTCCTAAAAAAGTCTACAAACTTGTGCAGATCCACCTTTTTGTTGAGAATATGCCTCTGCATAAAGTAGAAGTTTGTACCATCTATGAATATGCCAGCTCTTTTTCTTATTCTTGCATGTACCATACTCTAATCCCAACTGTTACGTGGGTGTTCCTTTCCCAAAGAGTCTCTACGTTTATAACCTTGACGTTGTTTATCTTTATCCATTCGTTTACTTGCTTCTCTATAAGCTCGTCCAGGCTCTCGTCCTTGAAGGGGGTCATCTTCCTGTGAAAGTCCTTGTACTTTATAACCATCACGTTACCTCTTCTTCGGGTACTGATACAATGACTCTTGCAGGCCTGAGGACCTTATCGTGTAGGTAATAGCCTTTCCTTACCACTTTAATCACTGTGTTAGGTGGTACATCTGGGTTGTAGTCTTTGTCCACCGCTTCGCACAGGTACGGGTCAAAGACGGAACCTTCTACTTGCATTTCCCTTACGCCATAATTTTCAAGTATGTTCTTCAGGGACCTGTATATGATCTCAAAGCCCTGAAGATATGAACTCTCATCCTTTGGTATGCTCTCAAAAGCCCTCTCGAAATCATCAAGCACGTTGAGAAGTTCCAAAGCAAGCTTCTCGTAGCAGTACTTTTTATGCTCTTCCAAATCCCTCCTGTACCTTTCCTTTAGGTACTCGTACTCCTTTTGGAGTTCCATAAACCTTTGGTTTACCAACCTAGCTGTATTTTCAAGCTTGGCAAGCTTCTCCTTATGCTTTTCTAATTCTTCCTTGAGCTTTTCCAGCTCCTCCTGTTGCTGAGCTTCTTGAACTTGCTGTAGCTCCTGTACTTCTTGCTCTTCCTGCCTCTTTTCAGCCTCCATATCCATAGAAAGATATTATAGAACTCGTTTGGCTTATAATGTAAATTGAGAAAAATTTGCAAGGAGGTGAAAACATGGCAGTACATAAAGTTCAACCCAAGGACCACCTTAAACCTTCAAACCTCAAGGGCATATCTGACCAGCAGATAGAGCCACACTTTGAAGCTCACTACAAGGGTTATGTAACCAAGTACAATGAGATACAAGAAAAGCTAGCGGACCTTAACTTCTCTGACAGATCTAAGGCAAACCAGAACTACTCTGAGTACAGAGAGCTCAAAGTAGAGGAGACCTTTAACTACATGGGTGTAGTCCTGCACGAGCTGTACTTTGGACATCTTGGACCCAAGGGTCAACCTTCTGAGGAGCTAAAGAAGAAGGTAGAGGAAGACTTTGGTTCATGGGATGCCTGCGTGCAGGAGATAAAGGCTGCAGGCATGGCCTTCAGGGGATGGGCCATACTAGGACTAGACATCTTCTCCGGAAGGCTTGTAGTTAACGGCCTTGACGCCCACAACGTGTACAACTACACAGGACTCATACCCCTTATAGTGCTGGACACTTATGAACATGCTTACTACGTGGATCAAAAGAACAAGAGAGCTCCTTACATAGACGCCTTCCTAGAAAACCTAAACTGGGATGTAATAAACGAAAGGTTTGCTAAGGCTATGAAGGCTTACGAGGCACTCAAAGACTTTATCAAGTAAACCGCGGGGGCCTTCCCCCTTTTTTAATGAAAGAAACCAGGATAATAAAGTACATAAAGAGCCTTATAAGGAACAGAAAGTACATGACCACAGAGGATATAATGCTTTACCTTGAGAAGTACTACAGTCTTCCTATTAACATACCATCTGTGTACTACAAGTACAGGACCATAATAAGAGAGTGCAGGAAGGAAGTCTACAAGGAAAGGAGGAAAAGGAAGAAGGATGGAGTTTGACCTTGTAATAGTAGGAGCAGGCTCTGGTGGATACGAAGCCTGTCTTTATGCCCACAGAAGGGGACTCAAAGTAGCCCTCGTGGAGCTCTCTCCCGAGACGGTAGGCGGTAACTGCCTAAACAGGGGATGCATACCATCCAAGTACATGAGACACGGAGCTTATCTGATTGAAAAGCTAAATCACATTAAAAACTACGGCGTGCATCCTCAAGGCTATACCCTTGATATGAAAAGCCTCAAGGAAAACAGAGACAGGGTAGTGGTTACCATAAGGGAAAACTTTAAAAGGTTTGCTGAGCACATAGGCATACCCATATTCTACGGAAGGGGTATCTTAGAAGACAGGAACACTGTCTACGTGGAAGGGTCCGACGTAAAACTAAAGGCCAGGTTTATCCTCTTGGCCACTGGTTCTTCAGTAGCATCTTTGGGTGATCTAAAAAGCGATGGCAAGTACATCCATGACACGGACAGCATATGGAGCTTAGAGGAGTTTCCCAAGAGGATGCTAATAGTTGGTGGTGGTGCCGTAGGTGTTGAGTTTGCCTACATCTACAGGATGTATGGTGTGGATGTCATACTGGTAGAGATAAAGGACAGGATCTTACCCTCTCCTGACATACCCGAAGATTCTGCCAGATACTTAGGTAGGAAGCTCAAAAAGCTAGGTGTAGACATAAGGCTTAAGACCTCTGTACAGTCCTGCAGCGTGGTTGATGGCAAGGTCTACGTCAACCTATCGGATGGCAAGCAGGAGGTGGTGGACCTTGTACTTCTTGCAGTGGGTAGGACTCCCAATACCTCTTACATAGGTCTTGAGGATATAGGTGTTGAAAAGGATCAAAAGGGCTTTGTGAAAGTAAACTCCTACTGTCAGACAAGCGTGTCCAGCGTATACGCCTGCGGAGATATAACCTCCCAACTCATGCTGGCCCACAAGTCCATGTATGAGGGGAAAGTGGCCATAAGTCATATGCTTGGAGAGACAGATTTAAAGAAGGATGACAGATGGGTACCTAAGATCATATACTCAGCTTACGAGGTGGCCAGTGTGGGACTTACAGAAGAACAAGCCGAGGACGAAGGCTACGACGTGAAGGTGGGTGTAGTTTCCTACGTTACAAACCCTAAGGCTATGGACGATGGTGAGAACGAAGGTTTTGTCAGGTTAGTGGTAGACAGCGACTCTGGCAACATACTAGGCTGTCACATAGTCGGCCCCAATGCAGGTGAGCTTATACACCAAGTGGTACATGTAATGAGGGCGGGACTTAAAGCGGATTTCCTCTCCAGAAGCATGTACACACATCCATCCCTCTCAGAGGCTATAGGTCAAGCTGCCTCAGAGGTTCACTACGGACCCATATCGTGGTCTAGAAGAGCCTAAGCCTTTTGGTTTATCATAATCTCATGTATCCTATAACCTTTAAAAGAGACGTATCGGAGGACTATTTCCTTCTGGGGATAGAAGCAAAGCATCTGACAAACTTCCAGCCAGGACAGTACGCCATTTTGCAGACAACAGAACTTTCGGAGAGGATACCCTTGAGCATACTGAGGGTAGAAAACGACAGAGTTGAGTTTCTGGTTCAAAAGAGGGGTAAGAGCACGCTTGAGCTTTACCACTCTACTGAGATCTTCTACGTGGCAGGTCCTCTTGGGAAGCCTTTTCCTCTTGGCGTGTACGGTAAGGTCTACATGTACGGTATAGATTGGGGTCCAGCATCCCTTTACAGCGTGGCCAAGGCTCTAAAGTCCTTAGACAATAAGGTCTACCTTTTTGTATCCGGAAAGTATCCACCCTTGGAAATTGTAGAAGATGCCTTTGATAAAGTCTCTCTATCCTTTGAAATGCCAAAAGATGCTGACCTTGTGGTGGTGGCTGGAAAGGCCTCGGAGCTAAAGGATTTTGTAGAATCCCTTAAGGGTTACCCTTGCATAGCTCTCTCCACAGCTCCTATCCTGTGCGGGGTAGGCCTATGTCTCTCCTGCAGGGTATACTCAGAAGGTAAGGAAAGGCTCTCGTGTACCGATGGCCCTTGGTTTGAAGCAAGCTCCTTAGACTGGCAGAGTCTCACCCTGAGAGAAAACCTTTACGTGGAGGAAGAAAGCCTAGCATTAGAAGAGTACCTTAAGGAGCTTAGAAGAAGAGCTTTGAGGGAGGCCACATCATGAAAATAACTGTAGTGGGTGCTGGCTACGTGGGCCTCACCACAGGTGTATGCTTTGCACACCTGGGACATGAAGTTATGGTAGTTGAGAAGATCCCTCAAAAGGTTCAAATGCTAAAGGAGGGAAAGGTTCCCATATACGAGCCTGGCATGGAAGAGATGCTGTCAGAGGTCCTTCGGAAGGGAAGGATACACTTTACCACAGAGTTGGCAGAGGGTATAGAGTTTTCGGATGTTATCTTTATATGTGTAGGTACACCACAAAAGCCCGATGGCTCTGCAGAACTATCGCAGGTAGAGGAAGTAGCAAGGGAAACAGCCAAGCTTATGAACTCCTACAAACTCCTAGTGGAGAAGTCTACAGTACCAGTAAACACCCACAAGCTAATAAAGAGAACTGTACAGAGATACCTAAAAAAACCTATAGAGTTTGATGTAGCTTCAAACCCTGAGTTTTTAAGAGAAGGTAGTGCTATAAAAGACTTCTTAGAACCAGACAGGATAGTAATAGGTGTAGAGAGCGAAAGGGCTCGCAAGATACTCGAAGATCTTTACAAAGACTTCAACTGCCCCATACTCGTCACAGATCCCGCAACTTCAGAACTCATAAAGCATGCTTCCAACTCTTTTCTGGCAATGAAGATCTCCTTCATAAACATGGTGGCCGACCTTTGCGACAAGGTGGGAGCCGATGTAAAGCTCGTGGCTGACGGCATGGGTTTTGACAAGAGGATAGGTAGGGCTTTCCTAGATGCTGGTCTTGGTTGGGGTGGTAGCTGTTTTCCAAAGGACATAAAGGCATTTATAAAGATGGCAAAGGACCATGGCGTGGACTTTAGCCTCCTTGAGGAAGTAGAGAGGATAAACAGCAGGAGGATTGACGTTTTTATAGATAAAGTGAAGCAAGCTCTTTGGAGCCTAAAGGGTAAAAAGCTTGCTGTCTGGGGCTTAGCCTTTAAACCCAATACGGATGACATAAGGGAAGCTCAATCCATAAAGGTAATAGAGAGACTGCTAAAGGAAGAGGCTATACTGCACCTGTACGATCCAAAGGCCATGGATAACTTTAAGCTCCTCTTCCCAGAAGGAAAGCAGATAAAATACTTCCCAGACATGTACTCAGCCCTAGAGGGTGCCACAGCCTTACTCATCCTTACTGAGTGGGACGAGTTTAAGAAGGCAGACCTACAGAGGGTAAAAGATTTGCTGGAGATACCAGTAATAGTGGACGGAAGGAATATGTTTGACGTAGCATGGATGAAAGAGCTGGGTTTTGAGTACTATTGTATGGGAAGATGTTAAAGGACCTCTAGCTTAGCCTTCAGAGCTCCAGCCTGCTTGATAGCTTGAAGTATAGATATTATCTCGCGTGGAGTAGCTCCTATCCTGTTTAGAGAGTCCACCAGCTGCGAAACAGTAGCTCCCTGTAAGCTTAGTATTCTCCTTTCTGCTTGTTGTACCTTTACCTCCGTCCTTGGTACCACTGTTGTCTGTCCACCCGATAGGGGTGGTGGTTGGGAAACTTCCGGTCTTTCTGTTATGGTTACCGTAAGGGTACCCACAGTAACCGAAACAGGGTCTATCGTTACGTTACCACCGAAGAGAACTACACCAGACCTTCCATCTATCACAACCTTGGCCGGTGCAGACACGTTTACGTCTATATCCTCCACCTGCGCTAGGAAGGCTATGGGATCCATTCCATCAGGCAGTGTAAGCTTTATGGTGGAGCTGTCTACCGCCTTAGCCACCTGCTTGCCAAAGTGGTTGTTTATAGCTTTCTCTACAAGGTTTGCAAAGTAGAAGCTCGGGTTGTCCAAATACAGACGCACCTCCGAAAAGTTTGAACTAAAAGGTAACTCCTTCTCCAAAACTCCACCGTTGGGTATCCTACCCACAGTGGGTGTGTTCTGTACCTGTCTTGCCGCCTGGCCTCTAGCCTCGTAGCCGCTTACTATCACCTGCCCCTGAGCTAGAGCGTAGATTTCACCATCTGGACCCTTAAGAGGTGTCATCAGAAGAGTTCCGCCTTCTAAACTTTTAGCATCACCAAGAGATGAAACCTCTACATCAAAAGTCATACCAGGCTTTGCATACGGTGGTATCTTAGCAGTTACCATAACTGCCGCCACGTTCTTAGTGGTCATTCTTCTTGGATCTACTTTGATACCCATACGTGTCAGCATGTTAGCTATGCTCTGTACTGTAAACAGGGTACTTTTGCTGTCTCCCGTGCCTTTTAATCCCACAACCAGGCCATAACCTACAAGGTAGTTACTCCTGTTACCTTCTATGGTGGCTATATCCCTTATCTTGGCTCCAAAGGAAACAGACACAAAAGCTATCAGAAGGGCAAGACTTTTGCGAATATACGGGCTAACCATCCTGGAGTACCCCCATCCTCAGCAAAACCCTTACCATCCACAAAGACATAAAGGTTCGCTATCTTGTTGCTAGGTACAGTGTTAGAGCTATCAAGATCTTCCTGTCTCACTATACCCATTATGACTACTTCTTTGTTTGAACCATTCACGTATATGGTCTTTCTAGCTTCAACGAGCATAGTACCGTTAGGGTATACCTTCATCACCCTGCCTGCCAGGGTAGTTGTAAGGATTTCGGAGTTTTGGGATTGAGCATTAGCTGAACTGTTAAAGCTTCCAGAACCAGAAGCCGAAAGCTTGTTTAAAAGACTCTGACTTAAACCAAAGAAAGAAGCTACAGACTCTTTTACAGAGGCACTCCTCTTACTCTGATTGGCCACACTTTGCACAGCCCTTAAACTTTCAACCACGTTTATAAAGATAACGTCCCCCACCCTGCTGGCTTTTGCATCTGCGTACATGTTTACATCAACATTCTTAGGCATAAGGCTGTTTTTAGAAGCGTAGATTATACCCTCCTTACCAGGGTAAGGATTTTCCTTTTCGTACTGCTCTAACGTCGTTGCCTTTTGAGAGCAAGAAAATAAAAAGGCCAAAAGTAGAAACAAAATGCTGAACATACTTAATAATTTAAACCCCCCAGCTTACTTTCCACTAGCTTCACATCTTCTTCTGTATCTACTCCATGGTAGTAGTTTTCTGTGATTATGACCTTTATACTTATGCCGGCCTGGAGCAGTCTTAATTGTTCCAAACCTTCTGTTTTTTCCAAATCCGATACCTGCATGTTTACAAACTCAAGCAAAGTTTCCTTTCTATAAGCGTAAACACCCACATGCTTTAGTGGGTAAAACTGATGCTCTTCCCTAAAGTATGGTATGGGGCTCCTAGAAAAATAGAGGGCCCTGCCCAAGTTGTCTAAGACTACCTTAACAGATGATGGGTCAGTGTAAGCATGTGGGTCCCTTACCGCAAGGGTAGCCACGCTGTAATCTTTTAGAGCTTCAAAGAGTTTCTCTATGTCTTCCTTGTACACGAAGGGTTCATCTCCCTGATAGTTGATTACGTAGTCAACAGACAAATCCTTTATGGCATAAGCGACCCTGTCGCTACCTGAAGGTAGATCCGAAGGCGTAAAAACCACTTCTACGGGTAGGTCCTTTACACAGTCGGCTATACTCTGACTGTCCGTAGCTAGAAGTACCTTCTCACCAGTTTTTAAACATCCTTCAACCACCCACCTTATAAGCGGCTTTCCTGCTATTACTCTTAAAGGTTTATTAGGCAACCGAGTAGAAGAAAGTCTTGCTGGAATAACTATAAGCCGCATGGGTTATAATCATAAAGTGTATCCTATTCTCCTTATAGTTATACTTTTTGTTTCCAACTTCATAAACCTTCATCTTTACGAATTTAAAGGGGAGGAAGACCTTCGTCTGGAAGTAGCCTACGAAATGTTCCATGGTGGAAACTACTTCCAGCCTACTCTCTTCGGGCATTATTACTACAACAAGCCCCCCTTTTTTAATTGGCTTATTCTGCTGTCCTCCCACTTGGTGGGATGGAATGAGCTAACAGGTAGAGTAGTATCGTTAATCTCCCTAGCAATCCTTCTTGTAGTATGTTTTATCTTTTCTTATAGACTCTATAGGAATTTCTTCATTTCTGCACTTTCCGCCCTTATCCTCATAAGTTTTGGAAATGTACTTTTTTTCTATGGGTACCTAGGTGAGATAGACATAACCTTTACCCTTTTTGTCTTCATCACGATTATCCTTCTGTACCTTTCTGTGGTGGAAGGTAAGTCTTATTTACTTCTTTTTGCTGGACTTTGGAACGGATTAACCTTCTTATTGAAAGGTCTACCAGCTTATGCCTTTTATGGTCTTTCTCTGATAGTGCTTTCGTTGTACAAAAGAAATCTTAGACTTCTTCTCTCTGTGCCAGCCATACTTTCTTACATTCTTTCTGTACTCTTACCCACGCTTTGGCTCATGAACACAGTAAACCCTCTAAAATACGCTGCAGTGTTGATTCACGAGAGTATTGCGAGATTAGAGAATGAAGATAAATCAAGTTTTATATCCGCACTTCTCAAAACTTTCAAGGATCTGCTGCCGCACTCTGTTCTTTTTTTTGTATCCCTCTATATACTGCGTAGGCATAACAACCTAAGCGTTCCAAACAAGCCTCTCTTATTGGTTTTGGTAGTAAATTCCCTTCCTTATCTGCTCTCTGGTAATGCAGGTAGGTACATCCTTCCCCTCTACCCGCTGATGGCTATTCTTATGTCCTATTACGTGGTGAAGGCTTTTAAACTCTCACAAACCTTCAGAAAAGTTTTCTTCTGGACCATACTCGGCGTAATCATCCTTAGAATACTTTACGGTGCTTTCTTCTTTCCAATATACGACAAAAAGAAATCTGCAGCTATGGAAATGATGAAGGTGGTAGGTACTTCGGAAGTAGCATGTGACTGCATCAAGCTTAAGGCTTTATGCGTCTATGTAGGCATATGGAAAGGCAAACCGCTAAAAGCTCCAGACCTATCTAACTGGGATTACCTGATAACATGTAAGCCTGTACAGGGTCTTAGGACTTTGAAACACTACAACTTTGGCAATGACAAAGAAGTCTGGCTACAGGCAAGATAAACCTAACAGTCTACCCTTTCAACTCCACACTCCACCAGGAAGATTAGAAACTTCATAATTTCAGAAAACTGCTAAAGCTTGAAAATCACTTTCAACTCCACCAGGAAGATTAGAAACTAGACTTTACTTACAAAGCAGAGATTAACGAGATCGATGCTTTCAACTCCACCAGGAAGATTAGAAACTTGTAAAAATCTTTTAAAGGAGGTAGGTGCCATGAAGCACTTTCAACTCCACCAGGAAGATTAGAAACTTTCATCTGCATCACGTAAGCGATTGAAACAGTTATTCTTTCAACTCCACCAGGAAGATTAGAAACCTCGTCTAAGTTAATTGAATACAATGCTTCACTGTATCTTTCAACTCCACCAGGAAGATTAGAAACCTGTCTGAACCCAGACAACAGCGCGCCGGTAATCATCCTTTCAACTCCACCAGGAAGATTAGAAACTGTAGTGGGTGCTGTACGTGTGCGTTTTATAAGCGGCTTTCAACTCCACCAGGAAGATTAGAAACGTTGAGATCAAGACATACAAGCCAGTGCAGCTAAACAAACTTTCAACTCCACCAGGAAGATTAGAAACTGGCGAAGTGGCTTCGTAAGAAGCCACGAAGCCACGGCTTTCAACTCCACCAGGAAGATTAGAAACATCTACAAGAGCTTGAAGACCAAGAGCAACCAGGTCCTTTCAACTCCACCAGGAAGATTAGAAACTTCATTACCATCTCACCAATATCGTGCGTGCTCCGTACTTTCAACTCCACCAGGAAGATTAGAAACTCTAGTAAACATCCCAGCTCCATTTAATTTCAATCACTTTCAACTCCACCAGGAAGATTAGAAACATGAATACACTTCAGAAGCGTGCTTATTGAAATTTGTCTACTTTCAACTCCACCAGGAAGATTAGAAACAATTTTCCGCTCAAAGAACTCAAGATAGAAGCATCAGGCTTTCAACTCCACCAGGAAGATTAGAAACAAATTTTTAAGCTATATTGATAGACATGAAAACTTTTGACTTTCAACTCCACCAGGAAGATTAGAAACGGTACGGAAGTACATCATAGAACACTTTTAACCATCCAGGCCCTTTCAACTCCACCAGGAAGATTAGAAACTAAGAGATAAGTTTTTAGAGTATGATAGAGAGAAGTATCTTTCAACTCCACCAGGAAGATTAGAAACGTTCGACAGGCATAAAAAGAAAGACCTAGAAGAAGACTTTCAACTCCACCAGGAAGATTAGAAACACTGATAAATACGCGATAGCTACAGTTTTTAATATAGAGCCTTTCAACTCCACCAGGAAGATTAGAAACCTCAACTTTACCTATCTATCTATTATACACACTTCAAAGATTTTGTCAAGGGGGTACCCCCTTCAAGTGAAGGTGCATTTCCGGAAACCGCCAGTGGGCCAGAAGGACCCTCAAAAACAGCACTTTCACCCTCCTAAAGTCATTGAGTATCAAGCCTCAGAAATGCATAAACATGAGGAATCCAGATATCTAAAAATTTGAAAATAAAGACTCTCCATACCCTTCACAAATCTTTGATTTTCAAGCTTTTTAAAAGATACACATCAGTTTTAGACACCCATAAGGTCAAAAAGTGCAAAAATTGCGTTTTTCCAAAAGTATTCCCAAAAGTACCCTTATAAAACTTTTGTCTTGCAAGGACTATATGGCAGTAAAACTGAACGACAAAATTTTTAACACCTCAAGGATGGTAATCTTTGATTTTTGGGAAACTATGCCATCGAACACTTTGAGTATCAACAACTTCACAACACGACTCTACAGAATATAAGGTTAGAGATAGTTAGGGTGATCAATCCGAGACCATACAGAAAAATCTTTATAAGATCTGTGTAGAGGCTATATTTAAATTTGTTTGTGGTATGTGGTTGATCAGTCTTATACTGGAGGTGATCCTTATGAGTGTAGCTCTCGCGAGTCCTCTAAAAGTTTACAAGCTGCCAAACGGTGCTACCTTGGTTATAAAAGAGAGAGAAGATACCCAAGCTGTGGCGTTGCACGTTTGGTTTAAGGTAGGTTCCATCTATGAAAATTACACCCAGAAGGGAATGGCACACTTTTTAGAGCATATGTTATTCAATGGTTCTGAAAAGTATCCATATGGGCAGATAGACAAGATAGTTGAAGGCTACGGTGGTCATATAAACGCAGGAACTTCCAAAGAGTACACCTTCTACCATATAGAGATAGCAAAACCCTACTGGAAAGAAGGACTCGAGATCCTTTACCAACTTACACAAAAACCACTCCTTTCAGAGGACATGATAGAGAAAGAAAAGCCCATAGTCATAGAGGAGCTAAGGAGAGGCAAGGACAACCCTCAAGACGTCCTTTGGGAAGAGTTTGAAGCTCTTGCTTACAAGGTCTCCAACTATAGGTATCCCATAATAGGCTTCGAAGATACCATAAGGAAGTTTACAAGGAAAGCACTCCTTGAATTCTTCAACAACTTCTACCAACCTAGGAACATGTACATAGTGATTGTGGGTGATGTAAATCCAGAGGAGGTAAAGGAGGAAGTCTTAAAAACCTTTGGTAAGGAAGAAGGCAGACCCGTGGCTAGGCCTGACATCCTCCCAGAACCTCAACAACTCGAAAGCAGGTTTAAGGAGATAGAGGATAAAAGACTAGAAAGATCCTATTGGGTAATAGGATGGTGGGCACCACCAATAACTTCCAAAGAGTACTATGCTCTGTTGGTTCTTGATCAGATCTTAGGATCTGGAAGGACATCTCTCTTTTACAGGGAGCTCAGAGAAAAAGGCTTAGTCTATAGCATAAGTACCTATGACTTTGGAAGACCCAGGGATAACCTATTCGTAATCTACGCAGCCCTTGATAGAAAGATGTACCCAGAGGTCAGGACAAAAGTGTTCGAACTCCTTGAAAAACTTAAAACAGAACTAACAGATGATGAAGTAGAGAAGGCAAAAGATAGGATAATCAACTCAGAACTCTTCGCGAGGGAAAAGGTGGACTCCGATGCTTACTATATTGGCTATTCTCTTACCGTTGCCGGTACCCTTGATTTCTACAAGTACTTTACTAACAACATAAGATCGGTAAGAAAGCAGGATGTGATAAGAGTATTAGAGAAGTACATCCTGGGCAAACCTTACAACGAGCTTCTTATGGTACCATGATATACCTTCTTCTGCTTTTAACTTTCTTTTTTTCAGCCTTTGGCTTTGGAGGAAGCAGGATGGTGGAAAAGACCTTGAACAACGGAGTGAGGATTATACTCAAGGAAACCAAAGGAGAAGGCATACTAGGTGGTTACACTTTTATAAAGTCTGGAACTCACGAGGAATGGAAGAGAGGTCTCACAAACCTCACGTCAATAATGCTCCTGAGAGGGACAAAGAAGTTTGACAGTTTCCAGATAGCCTCTGCCTTTGAGGACTACGGTGGCAGTATATCTGCGGACACTACGGACGACTATGTACAAATAGGCTTTGCCACTAAAACAGAAGGATTAGACAAAGCTTTGGAAGTTTTAGAGAGTATGCTCCTTGAACCTACCTTCCCAGAGGAACAACTCGAGAGGGAAAAGAAGAATGTCATAAGCGCCATAAGATCTAAGCGGGAGAAGGGCTTTGAGCTTGCCATGGAAAACTTAAGGAGGTTGACCTTTAAAGGTACACCCTACGAAGTTTCACCATTAGGGACCGAGGAGGATGTCTCTAAGATAGAAAAGGATGACCTTGTCAAACGTTGGAACCAAATACTAAAGGGGAAAAATGTGGTGTTTGTCTTGGTTGGAGACTTCAATGCAGAAGAAGTCCTCCCAAAGGTGGAGAAAGTCCTCTCTAAGATACCACCAGGAGAATTTACTTTCAAGGAGGAGAACACATCCGTAGAAGAGTCTAAGGTGGTCTACGTAAGCAGACAAGGTGCTCAAGCTACTATCCTTTGCGCGTGGAACGGTCCTAAGTTGGATGATGGCAACTGGTTTTCTTTCAAAGTCCTTGACGCAGTCCTTGGAACAGGGATGACCTCTAAACTCTTTCAGTTTTTGAGGGAGCAAAAAGGGTATGCGTACGCCACGTACTCCATGTTCCCTACAAGGTTATTCTCTCCGAGACTCTTCACATACGTGGGTACCTCTCCGGATAAAGCTGAGGATGCCCTTAAAGATATGCTTGAAGTTGTAAGAAACTCAACCATAAAGGAAGAAGATGTAGAGCTTGCAAAGAGCAAGATAATAGGTGGGTTTCTCCTTAGCCATCAAACAAGGTTAAGCCAAGCCTGGTACCTGGGATTCTACGAAGTTATGGGCTTAGGCTGGAAGATGGACGAAGAGTATCCAAAGCTGATACAAAAGGTAAGCCTAAAGGACGTTTTATCCGCCAGGGATAGATTTATAAAAGAACATCATTGTGTGGTAGTAAAGCCATAAAGGAGGATATCATGAAAGGTTTTACTCAAGCAGGAAAGGATAAGGGTGACCTGGAAAAGGAGCTTGAAAACCTCATAGTTTCCATAAAGACCACCATCAGAATGTACTCCGCAAGCATAGAAGACCTTACAGAAGAAGAGCTAAGGTGTGACCTTGAAGAGTATCAAAGGCAGTACAAAGAGCAGGTTAAACCCATCGTGGACAGAGCCTTTTTGACAAGGAATGAAAAACTTATGAAGATGGCTAAAGAATATGAGAACCTCCATCTTAAGCTTATAGAACTCATAAAACAGAGATTAGATACTTTCTGATCTTCTCAATGGCATCCTCTTTTATCTGGGATACTCTAGCCATGGAGACGCCCAAAATCTTAGCTACTTCCTTTATGGGTAGTTCTTCATAAAACACAAGTTGCAGCACCAATTTTTCTCTATCGTTCAGCCTTTCTATGGCTTCCTTTAACTTTTCCTCCAGGTCCTCCCTGATGACTATATCTTCTGGAGTTTCCTCCGAAGAGCTGAATATCTCTTCATAACTCCTTCCCTCTTTAAAGATCTCATCCAGATAGAGTATTTGCGAGGCTGAAAGCTTTTGTAGATCCTTATGGAGATCCTCCACACTTACGTCTAGGTACTTAGCTATTTCTTCATCCGTAGGTTCCTTTTCTTTGCTTAACTCCTCAAGGGCCTGCCTTATCCTTTTAGCCTTATCTCTTAAGCTTCTGCTTACAAAGTCCAAACTCCTAAGGTAGTCGTACATAGCTCCTCTTATTCGTAGCCTGAGGTAGGCTTCCGGATTTTTTGTTTTGTCTAGCTTGTTTATAGACTCTAAGATGGCTAGCACTCCATAACCTATAAGGTCACGTATGTCCACAATGCCGTAAACATGCCTGTGAATGCTTTGAGCTATCCTCCTTACCAGAGGAAGGTATTCCAGTACAAAAGCCTCCCTGTCCTTCTCGTACTTCTTCATAGTAGTTTATCCAGCTAAGTTTTAAAATTATAAAGACTAGATGATTTATAATCCTTCACATGCCCGTAATCAGGGAATACAAGGGTAAAAGTCCAAAGATAGGTGAAGGTGTTTTCATAGCGGAGAATTCTGTGATCATAGGAGACGTGGAGATAGGACCTGACTCGAGCGTGTGGTATGGTACAGTCATAAGGGGTGATGTAAACTACATACGCATAGGGAAAGGAACCAACATACAGGACAACTCAGTCGTACACGTGACGCACGACACGCATCCCACTATAGTGGGAGATTACGTAACGGTGGGTCACAGAGTCATACTCCACGGCTGCACAATAGGGAACTACGTATTGGTTGGTATGGGAGCTGTGGTCATGGACGGCGTGGTTGTAGAGGACTTTGTACTCATAGGTGCTGGTGCCTTGCTTACTCCCAACAAGAGGTTTCCGTCGGGTGTACTGGTGGCTGGGGTGCCGGCGAAGATAGTGAGGGACCTAAGACCTGAAGAGATAGAGCTCATAAAAGAATCTGCCATGAACTATATAAACTACAAAAATCAGTACCTTTCGTCAAAATAGACCGAAGTACTTCAATAGAGCCGTAGCTACCACGTTTAGCAGGGCTATGGGTAGCATGTACTTCCAAGCTATCTCCGTTATGTCCTTGGCCTGAAAGCGTGGAAGCGTCCAGTGAAGCCACAGGATAAAGAATACCAAGGCAAAGGTTTTTGCCAGGAACCAGAAGTAGGGTGATATAGGTCCTAGGATGTTTGGACCGTGCCATCCACCGAAGAAGAGTATGACGGCTACCATAGAAAGGGCCATGACGTTTAGGTACCACTCAGCTAATGGGAAAACACCGAACTTCATACCACCGTACTCTACGTTATAACCGGTGACTAGCTCAGCCTCAGCCTCCTGAATGTCAAAAGGTACCCTTCCAGACTCGGCAAGCATACAGAACAAGAACAGTATGAAAGCAACAGGTTGGTACACTATGAACCATGTACCCTTCTCTATCTGGGCCTGTACTATTCCGGTGGTGCTTAGCGTACCGGCAAGAAGCAGAGGACCAAGAGCAGCAAACCCAAGCACCACCTCGTAACCTATTATGACGGCGGACTTCCTAAGGGAACCTATAAAGGCGTACTTAGAGTTTGAAGCCCATCCTGAAAAGATGGTACCGTATACGGCCAAAGATCCCATAGCAAAGACTATAAGCAGGGCTATGTTGACATCAGCCACTATGGGTTTTATCTCATGGCCGAAAAGCTTAAAGGAAGGACCAAAGGGTATGACAGAGAAGATAAGAAGAGAAGGAGCAAGGGCCATAACTATGGCAAGGTAATAAACAGGCTTGTCAGCACCTCTTGGTATTATAGCTTCCTTGGTAAGGAGTTTTATACCGTCTGCCAGCGGTTGCAAGAGGCCAAAAGGGCCTACGAGCTTTGGTCCCATGCGGGCCTGTATGTGTCCTGCCAGCTTCCTTTCAAACCAAGTCAGGTAAGCGCCCACACCTAAAAGTACTCCTACAAGTACCACTATCTTTACCAAGGTAACCAATACGTAAAGAGCTAGCTCACTCATCTGTCCGTCTCTCCTACAACAGGGTCTAAGCTTCCAAGTAAAGCTATTGCATCGGCTATGGTCCTACCTTCTATTAGCTTAGGAAATATAGATAGGTTGTACAGGGCTCCAGACCTTATCCTTAGCCTGTAGGGTTTTGAACCACCTGTAGAGTAGATGTAAAAGCCTAGCTCTCCCCTTGGGTTCTCACCGGAGGCGTAAACCTCTCCCGGTGGAGCGCTTTCTCCATGTACTACTATCCTAAAGTTCTTAACCATGTCCTCGAGGTCGTTAAACACATACTCCTTAGGAGCCATGACAGCAGGATGCTCTTTGTTTACGTACGGAGCGCTCTTTGGCATCTTCTCAAGCTTTGCCACGCACTGCTCTATTATGCGCAAGCTTTGGACCATCTCCTCCATTCTCACCAGATATCTGTCGTAGACATCTCCTACCTCTCCCACAGGTATGTCAAACTCTACCTCATCGTACGCTGCATAAGGTTCCAGCTTTCTGATGTCATAGGGTACACCTGAACCTCTTGCCACTGGACCTGTAAGTCCATAGTTGAACACGTCTTCTCTGGTAATCACTCCCACGTCTTTTGTCCTACGTAACCATATGCGGTTCCTGGTAAGAAGCTGATGGTACTCTGCGAGTCTCTTTGGAAAGTCTTTTATGAAGGCCTTTACCACATCCAGAGTTCCTTCGGCCAGATCATAGTGTACTCCACCTATGCGGAGAAAAGCTGTGGTAAGTCTGTAGCCTGCGTTTCCTTCTATTATATCCATTATCTTCTCTCTTTCTCTGAAGGCGTACAGGAACACGGTTAGAGCTCCAAGGTCAAGGGCTCCCGTGCCAAGCCACAGAAGGTGGGAGTTTATCCTCTGAAGCTCAGCAAACATGGTCCTTATATACCTTGCCTTCTCGGGTACTTCTACGTCCAAAAGTTTCTCCACTGCTGTTACGTAGGCAAGCTCGTTGCATATGGCCGATATGTAGTCCATCCTGTCTGTGTAGGGTAAAAACTGGAAGTAGTAGAGGTTTTCGGCTATTTTCTCCATACCGCGGTGTAGCTGGCCAAGGATAACATCACATTGGACTACCTTCTCACCATCCAGGTCAAACATAAACCATATGGTTCCGTGAGTACCTGGATGCAGAGGGCCCCAGTTTAATACTAGCTGCGCCTTCTTCTTAAGCCTAGCCTTTTCTGTTCTTTCAAGGTCTTCTAGAGTAGCCAACTTTGTGTGAAGGAGTTCAAAGTCGTGGCTAGGTGGGTCTGTTCTTCCAGCTAGCACCTCTGTCAAAGAGGGTAGCTCCACTTCTGGGAAGCCCTGCAGAGGGAAGTCCTTCCTAAGAGGAAAGTACTCATAGCCCTCCCACATAAACATACGTCTTAGGTTCTCGTGTCCTTCGAACTCCACGCCAAACATATCGTAGGCTTCTCTTTCCGCCCACTTGGCACCAGCCCATAGGTGGGTAAGGGTAGGGAGCTTACCATCCTTTGCCCAGGTCTTTACCAGAACCCTCTCGTTGGTGTCTGGATTATAGAGATGACAGACCCCCATAAACCTGTTTTTCGTCTGTGGAAAGTCTATGCACGTAAAATCTATGAAATGTCTAAAACCTTCTTTTTCCTTTAGATGCCTTAGGAACTCTATGTACTTGTCCCTAGGCACGTGAATGCTTACGCTCTTACCTTCTTCTACAGTTATGTCCTTGAACTCAAACTTCAGCCTTTCTAGAGTTGCTCTGTTTATCCAGGGCATTAAACCTCTACCTCTTTAAGTCCTTGTCTTACAAGGTCCTTTTTGAACTCCTCAAAGGCCTTATCATACTTCTTGACACCTTTTTCCTTTATCTTCTTCTGAAGCTGTAGGATGCCGTATAAGAGTCCTTGGGGATGTGGCGGACAGCCTGGTATGTACACGTCCACGGGTATTATCCTGTCTACACCTTGGAGGGTTGAATAAGTTGGGAAAGGTCCTCCTGCTGAAGCACAACCTCCCATGGATATGCACCACTTAGGGTCTGGCATCTGGTCCCAAATGAGCTTTAGCATGGGCGCCACTTTGTTGACAACGGTACCTGCTACTATGAGTAGGTCCGCTTGCCTCGGAGAAGCTCTAAAGATGACTCCAAGTCTATCTAAGTCAAAGCGGGAAGCCGCTGCATGCATCATCTCTATAGCACAACAGGCAAGGCCTATGGTCACAGGCCAGAGGGCGTTTCTCCTTCCCCAGCTTAGAAGCTCATCCACCGTGGTAAGTACAAAGCCGTTGGAGTTTATGCTAGCCATATTCCAACCTCCTTGATTATTATAAATTTAACTTTTGGTAGGCTTACTCAAAAACTGTTGATTCAGATCATAACTGCCAGTCAAGACCACCCTTCTTCCACTCGTAGAGAAAGCCTACAGTAAGGATGACTATGAAGAGCAGAGCGCCTATGAGGCCTTGAGTACCTACATCCTTAAATACTACTGCCCAGGCAAAAAGGTAAGCTACTTCTATGTCAAAGAGTATAAGAAGTAGCCCAAGGAGGTAATAACCCTGGTTGAAGTTTCCTCTTGCCTCTGGATCGTAGAGGGGTACTCCACATTCGTAGGGATAGTCTTCAAGCTTATCCTTTGCTTTGGGGCCAAGAAGGTCGTTTAGGAAAGCAAAAGCGAAACCTATAAACAGAGCTACTAGGAAGAATATCAAAATTCCTAAGTATTCCATGGTTTACCTTTCCCTCCTTATGCTGATTTCCTTTATGTCTCTAAGATAGAAGCTGGCATTCCCTATGGAGCTCTTGCCTTCACAGTAAAGGTTCTTTGATACATGCAGTTTCTCTCTCTTCCCTGAACTCAGGGTTAGCATGACGGATAGTCTATCTCCTTCCTCTTGTAGAACTTTAATGTCCCTGATCTCCGACAGAGGAACTGAAAACTCTACAGCGCCTTCCTTTGCTCTAAGGTAATCCTTGCCGGAGCAACTCAGGGAAGAGAGCTCAAAGGTGTTGCCATACTTGTCTGTAACCTCTACTTTTGCCTCTTTGAGGTATACGGGCTCTCCCATTGAGAGAATAAGGGGTAAAAGGATTAAGATCCTCCTCATCGGGGTTTAATTATAATGCAAGCCCCCAAAAGGGGGCATGTACCATCAGCCGTAGTTCCTGACTATGACTATAAGTCCCACTCCTATCCACACGATAGCCCACAGGATGACCACGAATACAGCCGCATCACCCAAGTGATGTTCCGTTTCGTTAGCTTCGTACACTTTGCCGCGTTGTGTCCTACCGGCTCGGTAGGCCATCCACCATGCGTAGGAGTATAGTATAAGACCCGTGAGCGTAGTACCGAGAAATAGCAGAGGGCTGTACCATTCTAAGTTTAGCTTGTACTCGTATATGGAGTATCCAAAACGCCCCACTGAAGCCATCCTTAGGTATTCCCTGAAGACTGCTACCAACAGTATGGCTAAAAAGCTAGACAGAACAGAAGGAATGGAGAATTTGGCAGGGTTTTTCTGAGCTACCAGGATAACACCGGCGCAGATCAACAGTCCAAGCACGCTAAGCCACGTTATAGGATTAGTCTTAACTCCCCATTCGGATGGGACTGAGAGGATGTAAAGGGTATGGGAAGAAAGCCAACCTAATCCTCCATAAAGAGCCAACTTAGAACCAACGCTCCCGGCCCAGTCTAAGTAAGCCTTATCCATGTCCTCCCTCGGGTAGAAGTACCAGTTGTACAGCATCAGGAGTACACCCGTAACCGAAACAGCTGGAAAGACCAAGAAGGCCAGGTATCTAAAGAGGTTAAAGGCGTATATGTTCCACCCACTCGTGTTCATAGTGGTACCACCGGATGTGTACCACTCTACCCACTTCTCCGGATAGAGGGCCTGATAGTTGACCACGTGGATGATAAAACCTACCATCAGCAGAAAAACGACTCCTAGTAAAGAGAATACTAAGGCTCTTTTGGGGTTGTCTTTCATAAAGTAGGATGCCCATATCATGTAGTAGCCTATGAGTAGGAATACTATGAACATGATGTACCATGCAGCTGAAAGGTTCGCAGACGTATACCAAAGCGGATCGTAGATAACCTGATAAAAGAGTAACGGAGCCACTCCAAGTACTATAGCAAGCGACACGCTCACCTTTGCTAGCTCAAGGGTGGCCTTAGCCAGTCTAGTCCAGTTTTCTCCACCTTTAGAATAGCCGTATATGCTTACAAAAAGCCCTCCTATTGATGTATAGACGAACAACATGTGCAGTGCCCAAGTAAGTACCTGTAGCACCTGCATGACGACGGGAAAGAAGGGAGAGCCAGCTTTATCTGCCTGGGCTTTCAAGAGAGAACCCACATCCACAGCAAAGGAAGATCCGTAAACCAGCATTAGAGACAGCACAAGGAGAAGGAACCATCTTACAAACTCCATCTCACTCACCTCCTTACTTTTTAGCCTCTAAGCTCTTCTGAGGCACTACAATCCTGGCCGATACAGAACCACCCTTGGATACAAGGTCTGCTATGTAAGCGGCAAGTGCTCTTATCTCTTCATCTGTACCCACCAACCTTGGCATGTATGGCGGAGGGTTGTCTCTGAGGTAAGACACCAAGAAGTTATACACGGAGTTTTCATCGGTCATGCCTGCAAACTTCTGGCCGAAGGGTCTCAGACCTGTGGAGCCTGTTACGTTATGGCATCCAGAACAGGCCAGGACTGCAAAAGCTTTTCCAGCCATGACCTTGTTCTCAGGCGTTATGGTCTTTAGGCCCTCTGGTACGAAGGGATCCAGCTTGAGTAGACCCTTCTGGTTTATTACAGGTACCTCGGAGCTTATACCCTTCGCCGGCACATCCTTAGCTATAATCTGGTTGACCCATACGAACTCTCCAGCCACGTAAGGTTTACGTATGGTCTCCCTTATCTTCTCTTCTGGATAGACACCCAAGAAGAATATGGATATGTACAAAGGATAAGCTACCCACACCCTTGCAAGATCAGGTTTCACTGCTGTTAGGAGGAAGTGGGCAAGCAGCAGTACAACTATGATACCTAAGGGTACTATAAGGTAAGAGGGTATGATGGAGTTTAGCTGTAGTATGGATCTTTCTGGTAGTGTAGATACGTACCAAGCAAAGAACATAAGGCCAAAGACTATGCCCCCTATCCCCCAGTAAGACATAGTCTTTACTATGTCTTTGTAAGTTTTTTCATCTACGTCCTTCTTCATCAATGCTGCTATGGCTATACCTACGGTACCGGCTATGGCGAACATAAAAGAGCTCCTCATAAGTAGGTGTGGAAAGTAGTTCTTGTTATAAAAAGCGTCCAGTATATTACCAGTAGTAAACCACTTTTCGTGTCCAGGAGAAAGCATGAAGGAGAGTATTCCAACTATCACGTACATGGTAGCCCATGATCCTATGGCGAACGTCCATACAAGCCTAAGCCAGCTCTTCTGATCTATGCGTCCGAGTGTATAAAAGAGTATGTAGACTAACGTGACCTCTGCCACGAACCATATCCATTCAGAAGCCCAGACCCAAACGAAGTTGTGTATGAGTGCCGATATACCCCTTGGGTTGGCAACTGTTGCGGAAAACCATATACCCGGACCAGTTATAGATCCAGACACGTAGGAAAACACAAGAAGACCAAGAAGATACTTTTTGATGTAGTCGTAGATCTTTGGGTTGTTCTCTTTGTACGCTTTAGTAGCAAGGTAAGCGAGGAGTATGGAAGCTCCTACAGAGGTGTGTGAAGCCATCACATGGATGGTAGCTATTAGGGCTATGGTAAAGGCACTACCAAAGATCGGTACGTACCACATGGGGTACAGACCTAGCACATCCATGACCGCTAACCTCCTACGTTATTTATAACGTTAATTTAATTTTAATATTAACTTAATTTTAACACATGTCAAGATAGTAAAATCACACAGATCGCCGAAGAGGATCCTAAGGGTAGTCCTGCTTAAGGAGCTAACACGTGTTTTTCAGGTACTACACAGATAAACTCTCCTTCAAAGACTTCTTCTCCACCTCTGGTTACTGTAACCTTCACTATGCGTTTTTTACCTTCTTTGGATAAGAGCTTTCCTTCTGCAAGAAGTGTATCTCCTACCACTACGGGCTTTTTGAACTTGACGTTGGCTCCAGCCAAGACTACAGTCTCCTCGTTTACCGTAAGCATGGCACAGTAGTCTGCTAGGCTGAAGATAAATCCACCGTGGACAAGGCCCATCTCGTCTGCAACCATACGCTCGTCTGTCTTGAGCTCCACGAGCGCATAACCTTCCTTTAGCTCTATAGGCTTTCCGCTCAAGCTCTGGTCAATCTTTAGATGAGTCCTTAACTGCATGCATGAACTCCTCCATTTTTTTGTGGTCTTTTACACCAGGAGACTTTTCTATACCAGAGGACACGTCAACTGCGTAAGGCCTTACTTCTTTTACGGCTGCTTGTACGTTTTGTGGGTTCAGTCCGCCTGACAGGAATATCCTAAAGCCCCCCTCCACGAACCTTCTGGCTACAGACCAGTCAAAGGTCCTTCCTGTCCCACCGTAAAGGCCTTCTTGGTACGTATCTAGAAGGATGGCGTAAGCTTCCTTCCAGCGTTGGTCTATACTAAAGTCTTGTTTAACCCTGAAGGCCTTTATCACCCTTTCCATACCTATTTTTCTGGCAAAGTCTATGCTTTCATCTCCGTGCAACTGGATAAGATCAGCACCATAGTCTAAGGCAAGCTTAACTTCCTCGTAGGATGGTTCAACAAAGACGGCAACCTTCTTTGCATCCTCAGCCACTTTAAAGAGCTCCTTCAATCTTTCTGGCCTTACATACCTCTTGCTCAAAGGGTACAAGATAAAGCCTACGTAGTCCACACCCAGGCTTACGGCTTTGGAAACGTCTTCTTCTCTCGTAAGGCCGCAGAACTTTACCTTCATACTATAAATATGAAGGTATTAAAAGCTGCTGAAATGTCATCGGCAGACAGGAGAGCTATAGAGTACTACGGTATACCCTCCGTAGTACTCATGGAGAGGGCTTCCCTTGGCCTATTTAGAGCTATAAGGGATGAATTCCCTTACGCAAAAAGGGTTCTTGTAGTAGCTGGTAAAGGCAACAACGGGGGAGATGCCTTAGCCCTTGTAAGGCATATGCACCTGCATGGCTACAAGGTAGACTACCTTCTTCCCTTAGGAGAAGACCTGAAGGGTGATGCCAAACTGCAGTTTGATATTCTCCTAAAGCTAGGTAAGGAACCCCTGAAGGAATTCCCCTCGGGTGGTTATGACCTTATAGTAGACGGCCTTTTTGGTACGGGCTTTAGACCGCCCGTTGATGAGAAAGCTAGCCGTGTAATAGTCTGGATAAACTCCTTGGGTGTACCAGTGGTCAGTGTAGACATCCCCTCGGGTCTTTCTGCGGACAAGCATACTATCTACGAGCCTTCTGTAAGGGCAGACCTTACAGTCACCTTTGCCTTTCCTAAGGTTTGCCATGTGTTACATCCCGCCGCCAAGAGGTGTGGAAAGGTTGTAGTTGTGGACATAGGCATACCAGAGCAGGCCGCTGAAGGAGTAAAAAGATGGATAATAGGGGATGTAGAGGTTCCAAAGAGAGAAGTGGACGTGCACAAAGGTATCATGGGTCACGTGCTTCTGGTGGGTGGCTCCTTAGGTAAAACAGGAGCCCTCATGATATCTGCAAGGGCATGTACTAGGACTGGTTCTGGGCTTGTGAGTGTAGGAGTTCCTAAAGGCCTTAGCCACATCTTTGAGTCTTCCCTAGTGGAGGAGATGAGTATACCCCTACCTGGAGACGAGAGGCTTGATGAAAAGGCTCTAAACCTTATCCTTTCCATGAAGGATAGGTTTTCTGCTCTTGCTGTTGGCATGGGCATGGACAGGTACAAGGAGGGTCAGAGGATAGTCTGCGGTCTGCTGGAAGGATGGGAGGGACCCCTCCTTTTGGATGCAGACGGTCTTAACAACCTATCGGACGGTAAATGTTTGGAGCTTCTCAAAAGAAGGAAGTCTCCTACAGTGCTCACACCTCACGTGGGAGAGTTCTCAAGGCTTACCGGCTACAGCAAGGAGTACATACTTGAGAACTTTATAGACCTTGCGCTGGAGTTTTCCACAAACTACAGCTGTTACCTGGTGCTAAAGTCTTCAAGGACTGCTGTAGCAACTCCAGACGGCAAGGTTTTTATTTCCCTTAGAGGCACACCAGCTATGGCCAAGGGTGGTGTAGGTGATGCCTTGGCAGGCGTGCTTACTTCTCTCCTTGGAAGGGGCATGCATGTAGAGGATGCGCTAAAGCTTGGAGTCTTTTTGCACGGAATTGCCGGCGAGATAGCACACGAGAAGCTACACAGGGAGAGCATAGGAGCCATGGACCTTGTAGAATGCATACCTGAAGCCTACAAGAGAATAGAAAATGGTACTGTTACTGATAGCATTAGCCTTATTGTTTAGTGGATGCGCTTCCACAGACAGGTGGCAAGCGGAAGAGCACAAGGCAAAAGAGGTTACATCTTGTAAGGTGCATTTTAGAGAAGAGAAAGATTTTTCCTTCTTCAGGATAGAGGCAAACAGAAAGGTGGACTACAGAGTGTTTACGATGAAGAACCCAAGCAGGGTAGTTTTGGACCTCTTCTGTCAAGATGTAAAGGTCTCTACTGGACCTATCCGCGTAGGCAAACATCCTTGGGGGACGAGGATAGTCTACCAGGCTCACGTAAAGAAGATAAGGGAGGAAATAGTAAGCTCAGAACCTTTCATATTGGAGATCAAGGTAGAAAGGCAGACAGAAAAACTTCCAGAGGAAGAAAAACCCCTAAGGGTAAAGGTGCCCGCCTTTTCTGTAAGAGGCATAAAGAAGGAAGCCAAAGGCTACTGGATAGAGACATCCTGTGATGAGTTCTTCAGGGCAGTAGAGGATGGGCAAGTACTCTACGCAGGTAACGATTTAAAAAGCTACGGATGGGTGCTCATAGTAAAACACAAAGATGGGTACATGTCTGTTTATACCTACGCGAGTGATCTTTTGGTGAAAAGGAGGGGAGAGGCTGTCAAAAAGAACCAACCCTTAGGAAAGGTAGGCAGGAGAGACGAGTCATGTGGAATCCTCTACGAGCTTAGGTTCCCAGATGGCTCTCCAGTCAAGTTTGAGTTGGAGAGATAACTCCTTAGGAACTCTATGGCTTCCTCCTTTGTCTTCACCTTTCCTTCCATCTGGGCCTCTAAGAGTAAATTTTTTAGCTTACCGACAATAGGACCCTGCGGAACTTTGAATATCTCCATGATCTCTTTTCCGTTGAGCAGTGGCTCCAGCTTAGTTTGACTATTCATAGAAAGCTTAAAGTGCGTTAGCTCTTCTATGGTTTTTAGTAGGTTTAGCATCTCCTCCTGAGAGTCTCCACTTGCTAAGCCATCCGCTATGGCGTGCAAAAACAGGTGCGGAGCTACATCTTCACAGTCTACCCAGAACCTAGCCAGACCCTTCCTGGTTAGCTGTCCTTTTTCCAACGACTCCCTCAGGTAGAAAGGTCTTAGGTGATGTTCCACTATCTTTGCCACGAACTTTGCGGCCTGCTCTCCTAGCCTTAACCTTCTGCATACTTCAAGGGCTATCTGGCTTCCCAGCTTGTCGTGATTGTAGAAGGTTACCTTCCCGTCCTTTATGGCAAAGGTATGAGGCTTGGCAATGTCATGGAGCAGACTAGCAAGCTTTAAAAGCTCAACGTCAGAAAAATCGCCGTGGACATGCATAGAACCCAGATCCTTAAGGAGTTCTGCATGTAGGTACTTTTCCTTCTCCTTTAGCACTTCTTCAAGATGCTCCAAGACCTTAAGGGTGTGCTCGTCAAGGGGATATATGTGGTGCTGTCCTTGATCCTTTATTTCTCTTAGCCTTGCCACCTCTGGTACTATCACTTCTAAAATACCATGCTCGTAGAGGTCCCTTATTACCCTTGCAGACCTCTCACTCCTCAGGATCTTAAGCAGTTCCAGGCTTATCCTCTCCGCAGGAGCTTTGGCTAAAAGGTGGGCTTTCTTCTTCACAAACTGGTAAAAGTCTTCTGTAAGCTGTAGATCCTTTTCTACAGCAAGTCTAAAGCCTCTAAGTATCCTGACAGGATCCTCCTCTAAATTCTGTGTGGACACAGGCCTTAGAATACCTTTCTCCAGGTCTTCCACTCCGCCCGTAGGGTCGTATATTATGGTCTGCTTTGCTCCTATACTTAGAATGTCGTCTATGCTTACAGCCATAGCGTTGGCTGTAAAGTCCCTACTTTTTAAGTCCTCTATAAGAGCCTTCTCCACATCCCTGCCCTTTATCTGAGAGAAATCAAACCTGTAACGGTATGGTCCAAGTCTCAGCACTACTGTAGCTACCGTGGGTCTTCTCAAAAGTCCCTTCTTCTCAAACTCAAAGTATGAACCACCTATAAGCTGAGCAAACTCCTTAGCTATCTTTGTAGGACTGCACGTAACCAAAAGGTCTACATCTACACTGTAGCCTATGGGTTCCCCCAGAAGTCTGTCTCTTACCCAACCGCCCACCACAAAACAATAGTCTTCTCTAGGTAGCAGTCTTGCAATGTCATCAAAGTAAGACAGGTAGAAGTTGAGTCCGTGCGCCGTATGCTTTACTCCCTTGACAAACTCTACGTTTTCCATCATGATGATATAATTTATCCACAAAGGCGCGTAGCTCAGACGGAAGAGCGCCGGCCCGACACGCCGGAGGTCAGGGGTTCAAGTCCCCTCGCGCCTATTTTAGAAGACATGAAAAGGCTTATCTACCTTCTCCCCATCCCTCTAGCTGTACTCTTAGTCCTTGGTATCATCCACAAGCTTAGAGAAACAGACAAACACTACACAGTCCAAGAAAGAGTGATAAAGGTAATGGTCTATGCCTCAGGCTACACAAGACCAGAAAATTATGTGATCGTAAAGTCTGAAGTTTCGGGAGTAGTGAAAGATGTCTACGTTAAAGAGGGTGACTTTGTAAAAAGAGGCCAGGTTTTGGCCACCATAGATAGCTCAACCTTAAGAGAGCAGTTAAGGGCTCTAAGGGAGAGACGACTGTTAGTCGAAGAGAGATTAAAAGAAGGCTCACCCTACAGGAAAAGCCTTGAGGAGGAGATTCAAAATCTTGAGGAGAATGTACAGAAGCTAAAAAGCTACTACGAGAGGAGGAAAGAGCTATACAAGCAGGGTCTCATACCAAAGGAACAGATGGAGGAGGCCGAAAGGAGCTATACAGCAGCACTAAGATCTTACGAAAGGGCAAAGAGCTCCTACCAGGACAACATAAGCGCCCTCACGACAGAAAGGAGAGAACTCCTTGCTCAAGAGAAAGCCCTCCAAGAGGACATCAGAAAATACACAGTAAGGAGTCCTACGGAGGGATACATCCTGGCAAAGTACGTAAACCCAGGCGACTACGTAAACTCTGTATCCGACAACAGGATGTTTGAAATAGGCGATATAAAAAAGATGGAGGTGTGGCTGGACGTAGATGAGGAGTACATGAGTCTTCTAAGGGAAGGGCAAAGGGTGTTCATAAAGCTTGATGCCTTTCCAGGCAAGACCTTTGAAGGCAGGCTCGTCCTGGTGAATAGGAGCATAGACAAAAGCAGGAGAACCTTTAGAGTAAAGGTGGAGGCAAACCTTCCACCCGATACCCCAGCCAACGCCACAGTAGAGGCCAATGTATTCGTTGAGGAAAAAAAGGCTCTACTTATACCAAGAGAAGCTTACAAGGACGGCTATGTGCTCAAGGACGAAGGCATAAGGGTGGTAAGGGTACCCGTCAAGGTAGGCCACATGGTGGAGGATAGGTACTATGAAGTGCTTGAAGGTCTAAAGCCAGGCGATAAGATACTCCTACCATGATACACATCCTCTTTGTCTCTTTTAAACTACTTACGGAAAGAAAAAGGCAAACCCTGGTCTCCATCCTTGGCGTGGCCATAGGTGTGACTGCTTTCGTGGTAATGACATCTCTTATGTTTGGCTTTCAGCATTACTTCGTAAACCAGGTTATAGATCTAGAACCTCACATAAGCATAAAACCTAAGGAAGACCTAAGGATTAGTAGGATAGTAGAAGGGTTTGTGGAGGTCTATGGAAGCAAACCAAAGGAAGAGGACAGGATAAACGGATGGTTTGAGCTAATGAGGGAGCTAGAAGGTATGCAAGAGGTGATAGGTGTAGCCCCACACCTGGTAGTGAGGGGTGTGCTAAAGTACGGAGTAAAGGAGAAGCCAGTGAACATAATAGGCATAGATCCAGAGTACGAAAGGCGGGCAACGGTCGTAGAGAGGTTTTTGGAGAACAAAAGGCTCCACTCGCTCAGCACCAACAAGGATGGAATAATACTTGGAAAGTTGGTAGCTAGAGACCTTGGCATAGAAGACCTTGGTAAGAAAGTGATCCTTGTTACTCCTAACGGAAAGACTACCCTTCTTAGGGTTCAAGACTTCTTTAACTCTGGTATAACCAACATAGACAACTCAAGGGTCTATGTGAACATAAAAACTCTCCAAGCTTTAACAGACAGACCCAACGAGGTGAACGAGATAGTGGTAAGGATAAAGGACGTGAATAAAGCCGAGAGCCTAGCCAGGATGATAGCAAAGGAGGTAAACTACCAAGTGGAAAGCTGGCAGAGGGCCTACGTAAACTTCTTGCAGATCTTTAAGATACAGAATCTCATCACCTACATGATAGTCTTTGCTATACTCACCGTGTCAGCCTTTGGCATATTCAACATAATAATGATGAGCGTGCTGGAAAAGAGAAGAGACATAGCCATACTCATGGCCATGGGTTACTCAACAAAGGACATAACCCTCATATTTCTGCTGGTGGGAACCCTTATAGGCATCGTGGGAGGATTGATCGGATGTTTGGGAGGCTTCTTGCTTCAGGAGTATCTTTCCTCCGTGGAGCTTGAAGTGGAGGGCCTAATAAGAACCAAAGGCTTCATACTGGATAGGGATCCCATGTACTTTGTCTATGGGTTCATCTCCTCCTTTATCTTTTCGTTGCTTGCAAGTCTTTATCCTTCCTACAGGGCTAGCAAGGTAAACCCGGTAGACATATTCAGGAGTTCAGGCTAAAGAGGCTGTCCATAAGTTGGCTCTTCTTTTCCTCCATGGCTTTACCCAAGTCTGGTCCAGAGAGTCCAGAAAACTCCCTTGGGTCCACCTTAACATGTCTTAGCTTCTCAAGGTAAAGCTTTACTCTGTCTTGAACCTCTGGGAAACTCATAAGCAGGAGGAGTACAGAAAGATGCTTACCTTTAAGGAGTCTGTAAACCTCCGAGGGTTTTTGGGCCTTCTTTAAGTCTCCAAGCAGTCTGTCTAGATCCTTCTTGAGGAAGGTATACCCCTGCCTTACCCACGAAGGTGCGTTAAGGAAATTCATGTAGCCAGCTGCGTCTACCCTTAGGAGAAGGAGCATGAGGTAAAGCCACCCGTAGTCTAGACGTTCTTGAGGAAATTCTATCCTGTGCCATTCTATAACGGACCTTAGACCTTTCAACCTTCTCTCCAGCTGATCGTCCCAGCTGAAGCCTTCAAATAAACTCTCCAGCACACGGTACTTTTTGTAAAGCTTTATTATCTCCGGAAGGTTTTCTTCCCTTAGTGCTAGCCTTATCTCAGAGAAGATCCTGCCTTGTGGAGCTTCCTTCAAAAGGCCTAACTCTACTGCTTTTATCAACAGTTTTTCTGTACTCTTTGAAAGCCTAAAGCCAAGCCTGCCTGCAAACCTTAGAGCCCTAAGTATTCTTACAGGGTCTTCCACGAAGGATAGTGGGTGCAGAACTCTGATCAGCTTATCCTTTAGGTCTCTTAGACCACCAAAGTAGTCTATAAGAGTACCAAAGTCTTCAGACATCAAGGAAACGGCCATGGCGTTTATGGTAAAGTCCCTCCTTAAAAGGTCCTCCCTTAAAGATGCAAACTCTACTAACGGGTAAGCTCCTGGATGCGGATAGGTCTCCCTCCTGGTGGTGGCAAACTCAAGCTTTATGGAGTCTATCTTAAGGTGTGCTGTTCCAAACTCTGGGAAGGGATGGAGATCCACGCCATGGATCCTGGCGAGCTCTCCAGCAAGCTCTATAGCATTGCCCTCTACTACCACATCCAAATCCCAAACTTCCTTGTTCATGAGCATATCCCTCACCACACCACCCACCAAATAAGCCTTGTATCCCATCCTCTCGGCAAGTGATCCTATTTCCCTACACAGGCTTTCTATGTTCTTGGGAAGCTTCAAAGTTTTTATATGTGCCTTCTGTGGATAGGTATGCTCCTTTAGGATCCTAAGTATGTCAAACCTTGTGACTACACCCACAGGCGCACCGCTGTCATCCACTACCGGTATGAGTTTCTCTCCAAAGCTGGAGAGGATCTCCTCGGCCTTCCAAATGAGGTCATCTTCCTTGAGGGTGTGTACCTCTTCCACCATAAAGTTCCCTATAGGGTCTTCCTGATATCTTTTTAGGACCTTAAGGAGGTTCTTCTTGTAGACCACTCCCACCACCTTGCCTTCATCGTCTACCACAGGGCAGCCGGCGAAGTTTCTCTGGGAGAGCTCGCTCACAGCATCTTTCACAGAAGTGTCCTTATGCAGGACAAAAGGTGGATAGCTCATCACATCCTTCACACGTAGTGGAACGTGCTCACCTTTAAGGAGTTTGACAAGTAAAGACCTTACCCTTTCGGCAGAAACATGATGTAGCTTTAGAGCACTGGCATATTCGTGTCCACCACCACCTAGCTTTTCCAGAACCTGGGCCACATCAAAGGAGCCTCTTATGGATCTTCCAAAAAGGTACACCTTGTCCCCTGCTTGGACTATCACGAAGAAGGCATCAGAGTCCTCAACCTCTCTGAGCCTGTAGACATCCTCCAACAGACCTTCCCTGTACTCCTCCGCCTTAAAGACCAAGATGACTATTCTCTTGCCGTTTAGGTATAGCTCTTCTATGGACTCTACGCTTTCCGATAGGAAACGAAGATCTTGAAGACTCACGCGCCTGTGTAATATGCTCTTTATGAGCTTAAGGTCCACCCCAAAGCCGAAGAGCCACTCAAGGGCTTTCACGTCCCTCTGTGTAGTACCTTCGTAGGTGAGGCTTCCCGTATCCTCATAGATACCCAGGGCTAAGAGGGTAGCCTCCTTAGAAAACAAGGAAATCCCCCTCTTCATCAACTCTTCTACCACCAGCGTAGTGGTGCTTCCCACAGGCTCTACCTTTCCATCAAAATCCTTGGGCGCCTTTGGATGGTGATCGTAGATGTAAACCTTTTTTATCCTATAGAGTCCTAGGTAGTCTTCCACGTTGTGAGAGTCTACAAGAACAAGCTCAAACTCCTCGGGTAGCTTGTCCGTCTTTCTTATGATGTCGGAAAATATCTTATAGGCCTGCGATGCCCTGTAGGAGAGTTTAGAAGGCACGTAGACGTATGCATCTTCAAACAGGAGGGTCACACCAAAAGCGGAAGCCAGAGCGTCCAAGTCTGCCCCTTCTTCTAATACCACTACCTTCATCACATAAATAGCTTAAAATAGTTGGACTATGGAGCTTCTGAAGGAGTACAACCCCTATTTGGAGTATAAAGATGGTGAGCTTTACATGGAAGGTGTTTCTCTAAAGGAGCTTGCCCAAGAGTACGGGACCCCTCTGTACGTCTACAGCGCAAGCTACATAAGGGACAGGATAAGAGAATACAGGAAGGCCTTCCCAGAAGCCCTCGTGTGCTATGCGGTAAAGGCCAACTTCAACCCTCACATAATACAGATAGCCAAAGAAGAAGGTGCTGGTGCTGACATAGTATCGGGGGGAGAGCTACACGCCTGCCTACTGGCTGGCATGGACCCTAAGAAGATAGTGTACGCGGGTGTGGGGAAGACTATCCAAGAGCTTGAATACGCTCTAAGGGAAGATATCCTTATGTTCAACGTAGAGTCTCTCATGGAGCTTGACGTACTGAATGAGCTAGCTGGGAGGTTAGGAAGGAAGGCAAGAGTAGCCATAAGGGTAAACCCAGACGTAGACCCAAAGACCCACCCTTACATATCAACGGGGATGAAGAAGAGCAAGTTTGGAGTGGACATAAAGACTGCGAAAGAGGTATACGAGTATGCCAGAAGCCTTAAAAACATAGAGGTTGTAGGCATACACTGTCACATAGGCTCTCAGATACTGGACATATCACCTTACATAGAAGCTGTTCAGAAAGTAGTAGAACTCTACGAGTACCTAGAGAATAAAGGCTTTAACATCCAGTATCTGGACGTAGGTGGGGGTCTTGGCATAAAGTACAAACCGGAGCAGGCAGCTCCTCATCCCTCGGACCTGGCTCAGGCCATAGGTCCTATCCTTAAGGGAGTGAGAGCTAGACTCGTGCTTGAACCAGGAAGGTCCATAGTAGGGAATGCAGGCCTTCTGATAACCCAAGTACAGTTCCTTAAAGACAAAGGACACAAACACTTCATCATAGTGGACGCAGGTATGAATGACCTTGTAAGGCCTGCCATGTACGAAGCTTATCACCACATAGTGCCTGTGGTTTACAAGGATACAGGTTACCTAAAGGCAGACGTGGTGGGTCCCATATGCGAGACGGGAGACTTCCTAGCGTTGGACAGAGAGATACAAAGGGTAGAGAGAGGAGACTACTTGGCTGTACTCTCGGCTGGTGCCTACGGCTTTGCTATGTCTTCTCAGTACAACGCAAGACCAAGAGCGTGCGAAGTGCTTGTGGAAAAAGGTCAGGTCAGAGTCATAAGAGAAAGGGAAAGCTACGAAGACCTTTTTGAAAAGGCAAGGGTATGAAGATAGGCGTCATAAACTTGGGCTGCGCCAAGAATCTCGTCGATACAGAAAACCTAATAGGCAGGCTTCTGGCTGGGGGTGCAAACATAACGTCCAACGCAGAAGAGGCAGACCTCATCATAATAAACACGTGCGGTTTTATAGAACCTGCCAAACTGGAAAGCATACAGACCATTCTGGAATTTGCTGAGAACAAGAGGGTTATAGTAATGGGGTGCCTGGTAGAAAGGTACAAAGAAGAGCTACAAAAAGAGCTTCCAGAAGTAGAAGCCTTTTTTGGAACACAGAGCCACGAGGAGATAGCCAGGTACCTCAATCTCGAAGAAAGGCCCTACGAGAGAGTCCTTACCACCCCCGGTGCTTACGCTTATCTAAAGATAGCCGAAGGATGTAACAGACTCTGTTCCTTCTGTGCCATACCTATGATAAGGGGGCGACACAGATCCAAACCTATTGAGAAGATAGTCTCGGAGGCTGAGAACCTGGCCAGGAAGGGTGTTAAAGAGCTATGCATAGTCTCCCAGGATACAGGCTACTATGGAAAGGATCTATACCACAGGAAAGCTCTAGTGGAACTCCTTGAAAGGCTTCAAAGGATAGAAGGAATAGAGTGGATAAGGCTTCTCTACCTGTATCCTTCAGACGTGGACGAGGATCTCCTTTCCTTTATGGCCAGCTCTCAGAAGGTATTACCCTACCTGGACATCCCCCTACAACACGTATCGGACAAAGTCCTAAAGAGTATGAGAAGAGGCTACACAAAGAAGGACATCATGGATCTTCTGGATAAGATCCACAAACACCTACCCAACGCAGTACTTAGGACAACCTTTATAGTAGGCTACCCAGAGGAGGAAGAATCTGACTTTCAAGAACTACTTAGGTTAGTTGAAGAGGGACACTTCCACTGGGTGGGAGTCTTTGAGTATTATCATGAAGAAGGAACGCATGCCTACAGCTTGGGAGATAAGGTACCCAAGAGGGAAAAGCACAGGAGGTTTAAAGAGCTCACATCCCTGGCCAAAAAGATCTTCAAAAAGAAGGCAAAGGAGCTCGTAGGTAGGAGGCTGATGGTTCTTGTGGATGGTTTTGACCAGGAGTTTGGTCTTGTACCCATCGGAAGGTCTTACATGCATGCTCCAGAAGTAGACGGAGTAATTTACATAGAGTCAGAAAGGGAGCTAAGGAAGGGAGACATGGTAGAGGTTGAGGTGCTCAAAGTCAAAGATTATGACCTTGTAGCCCGCGTGAGCTAACAGAAAGACTGATGGACCTTTTAAAGCTACCTCTGAGGCTGCTTGGAATAGTGGAAGAGGGATGTATAAACTGCGGTGGTACTTTAGACAACCTCAGTCAGGGTTACTTCTGCAGTCCCTGCCTTGACAGCATAAAGCCCTTCCATCCGTACGAGTACAAGAGGATTCCTTATCTCTTTTCGTACAGAGTGTTTGGTCTCTACCAAGGGGTACTCAGGGAGGTAATAAGGGTTATAAAGTTTGAAAACTCCAAGACTCTTGCTTATGAGCTTGGCAGAAGGATAGCACCATACCTTTGGGAGTACATAGAGGAGATAGGGCCAGACGTAATAACCTACCCACCTTTAAACATAAGAAGATTTTGGTCCAGGGGCTTTAACCACGTGAAGGCCATACTACAGGGAGCACAGGTGCCAGCTCTACAGCTATTTGAGAGGGTTGGTCTTTCCAAACCCATGGCCCTAGCAAAGGGCAAAGAAGAGAGAAAAAGATATGCTAAAGAGTACAGGCTTAAGAAAGAGATCATAGACTTTGTGGAGGGTAAAAGGATACTAGTAGTGGATGATCTTATAACCACGGGCACTACAGTCAGCAGGCTTGCAGAACTTTTACTCTGCGTAGGTGCGGATGAGGTTCATGGCTTTTTTGTGGCGGGAGAGTGAGGGAATCGAACCCTCCGAGGAGTAGCCAGAGCTACCCTCCACGGGATTTGAAGTCCCGGGGCGACACCAGTCCGCCATACTCTCCCTACCTAAGTACGAGAGTAAAACTGCCTAAGAAGTTGGAATACTCATCTTTCATCCAGTTCATACTGCCATAGGCTCTGATCGTAGCTCCTTTTTCCTGGGTAGTACCCTGAGAAGAGTCCAGTTTCTGGATCGAAGTTGTACGTGTCTTTCACTATGTACGGTGCGTTGGTAAAGTGCTTTACATACTCCTCGTTGTACCTCACTATGCTCTCGCATCTGTTTATAAGATTTCCTTCCACTCTTTGGCTCCAGGTGGTCTGTAGAGGGGTTTTATAGGTATTTGGGGTGAGTTTATAAAGTCCCTGATTAAGGTCCTTTGAATTATTCCAAAATGTACTTGATGATTTCTTCAAAGGGAAGGTTATTCACTTTCAACCCTTCTAAAGGTATGTCATCCACCACCAGCCTTTTTACACCCCTAAGATCCTTCCAACCTTCTAAAAAGACTACGTGAAAGTCTCTAAAGTACTCCTCAACTATCCTAAAAGGGTCGGGTGTACTTTTGTCCCAGAGAACTACAAAGTCCTTTGATATTAGGCATACCCTGTCAAGGATGGAGAACATCCTGTGGGTGTCCGAACCTTCCTTATCCGTCCTGGCGTGACCCTTTGGATCATGCTTGACGTACCCAACCCTGTAGCCTCTCCTTTGCAGCTCCTGGGAGAGCTTCTCTATGAGGGTGGTCTTCCCGCTGTTGTGGTATCCGCTCACAAAGATGAGCTTAGGCATTTAATCCTCTCCATTATGTCCTGAGCTACCTGTCTGTAGACCCTTGGACTCTCCTCTTCGTGGTGATAGACCACAGGCTCACCTATAACCACCTTTATAGGATGTCCCAACGATGGAAAGCTCTTTCCTCTAGGAAGTACCATATCCGTACCATGTATGTATACGGGGAGGACAGGCTTTCTGCTCTTTACGGCAAGAAGGCCCACCCCCAGCTTAGGCTTTAAAAACTCGCCTGGGTTTGCCCTCGTACCCTCTGGAAAGATACATACCTTACAACCTTTGCGGAGGAGCTCCAGGGATATCTCCAGTACTTCTACATCGCCCGAACCTCTTTTTACGGGAACAGCCCCCATGTGGGGAAGTAAAGGGCCCAAGAAGGGAACCCTGAAGAGTTCCTCCTTGGCCAAAAATCTGAGCGGTTCATCAAAGACGGAGTTGAGTACAGGTGGATCCAGGTGGCTCCTGTGGTTGGAAGCCACTATGCAGGATCCTCGCGGAACCTTGTCTAAACCGTATACCTCTATCTTGAAGATCTTTCTAAAGAGCTTCTTAGTTATAGGGCAGAAGGGCTTTAGGAAAGCTCTAGCGAAAAAACTATGTGGGCACGCTTGCCCCATGCCCTAAAGCTCTCCTAAGATGTTCTTCAAACTCCTCTACTGACATGCTTCCTAAATCTCCTTCTTTCTTACTCCTTACAGACAAGGATTTGCTTTGAACCTCTTTGTCTCCCACTATGACCATGTAGGGTATCTTTTGGAGTTCTGCTTCCCTTATCTTGGCTCCAAGTCTCTCCTCTCTTTCATCTAGTTCCACTCTAAACCCCTTGGAGGTTAGATAATCCTTTATCTCCCTCGCGTACTGGATGTGTCTGTCTGCCACAGTGAGTATCCTCACCTGTACAGGAGCTAACCAAAGAGGTAAAAGTCCCGCATAGTGTTCGAGGAGGATGCCTGTGAACCTTTCTATGGAACCTAGTATGGCCCTGTGTATGACGTAGGGTCTGTATCTTCTGTTGTCAGATCCTACGTACTCTAGATCAAATCTTTCGGGTAGGTTAAAGTCAAACTGTATAGTGGAGCACTGCCAAAGCCTGCCTATAGCATCCTTGATCTTTACGTCTATCTTGGGACCGTAGAAAGCTCCACCACCTTCGTCTATTTCGTACTCAAGACCTAGACCTTTAACGGCTTCTACAAGGGAGCTCTCTGCTAACTGCCACTGCTCTTCGGAGCCTATGGCATCCTCCGGCTTAGTGGAGATGTAAACTTTAAAGTCTTCAAACCCGAAGTTTTTGAGCATCTGTATGGCAAACTCCAAAGTTTCCTTTATGACCTCCTGCACCTGTTCCTTAGTGCAGAATATATGAGCATCATCCTGTGTAAAACCTCTTACTCTCATAAGCCCGTGCAGCACTCCAGACATCTCGTACCTGTATACGGTCCCAAGCTCTGCCAGCTTTAGAGGAAGTTCCTTGTAACTCCTTACCTTACTCTTATAGATGGTTATATGGAAGGGGCAGTTCATTGGCTTTACGAAATATTCTTCGTTTTCCATCTTCATCTCTGGGAACATGTTCTGTCTGTAGTAGTCGAGGTGCCCGCTTATCTCCCAGAGTTTAGCCTTTCCTACATGCGGTGTGTACACGAGTTGGTAGCCTCTCTTTAAGTGTTCCTCCTTCCAGTAGTCTTCTAAGATTTTCCTGTATATGCCGCCTTTGGGAAGCCATATAACGAGGCCACCCCCCACGTCTTCATCTATAAGAAAAAGCTCAAGCTCTTTGCCCAGTTTCCTGTGGTCTCTTTTCTTTGCCTCTTCTAAGAATTCAAGCCTCTTCTGAAGGTCTTCCTGGCTCCAGTAGGCTATGCCATATATCCTTTGAAGCATAGGCCTTGAGGAGTCACCCATCCAGTAAGCGCCGGACACATGGGTTAGCTTGAAGGCTCCTGCCATGCCCGTGGAGGGCAGGTGCGGACCCTTGCACAGATCCACGAACTCCCCCTGTCTGTAGACAGAGATAACCTTGTCCTTCTCTATCCTCTCTATAAGCTCTATCTTGTAAATCTCTTTTAACCTTTTGAAAAGCTCTATGGCTTCTTCCCTGCTTAACTCCTCCCTCACTATGGGATAGTTTCTTTGGATTATCTCCCTCATCTTCTGCTCTATGACTGGGAGGTCTTCTTCCGAGATGGTTTTACCCTCTACCTGCACATCATAGTAAAAGCCATCCTCAGTAGTAGGACCCACACCTAGGTGTACCTTATCATCTCCATAGAGTTCCTTTAAAGCTTGCGCCATTATGTGAGAGAGGGAATGCCTTAGTATCTCTAAGCTTTCAGGATCCTGTTTTGTTATCACCTTAACCTTTCCCGATATCCTTATTGGTGTCTGAAGGTCCAAGACCTCACCATTCAACTTTATACCAAGGGCATCCTGTACCCCCACCTGGGAAAGGAAGTCCCTTACAAGCGTTCCTTTGTCTATCTCATACGTCTGTCCATTGAACTCCAAGCTTACCTTTTCCATAATGGATAGTATAATTCTACTCTATGGACAAAAAGCTCCAGGAGTACTACAGGGATATACCCTTGGAGGAGCTAAAGCAGAAGCTTACGCGTAGACTGTCTGAAATACCACCCACCATGGAGTACGTGAGGAACCTCATCCTTGATGCCAAGATGCTCTTAAGGATCCTCCTAGACCCAGACTTTGATTTAAAGGAAGAGGCAAGAAGAGACTTTGTAGGAGCTTTACTCTTCCTCATAGAGAAGAAAAGCCGACTTCCCCTAATAGGTCTATGGGAACATTATAAACTCCTAAGGTACGTAAAAGAAAAGCATAAGGATGAGATAGAGAGGTACTTTTCAACCACTAAACATTATATAGCTAATTACTTCTGATGTTTAGATTCTTGTTCTTTAGACTTCTTCAGGCCATACCTACGGTAGTAGGTGTTACCTTTCTCTCCTTCCTTCTTATAAAGCTTGCACCCGGAGACTACCTGGATCAGCTTAAACTAAACCCACAGGTGTCTCCTCAAACCATAGAGATGCTAAAAAAGCAGTACGGATTGGACCAACCTATCATCCTTCAGTATCTAAAATGGCTCAAGTCTGCTATCCTCTTTGACCTTGGTTACTCTTTTCAGTACCACGCCCCAGTAGCAGATCTTATAAAGGAGAGGATAGGAAACACGCTCCTGCTTACAGTAAGTTCCGCCATCCTATCCTGGTTTTTTGCCTTCTTCCTAGGCTTTGTGGCAGGCATGAAGGAGGGGAGTCTTCTAGACAAGCTTATAAGGCTCTTCTCTTACACCTTTATGTCTGTCCCTTCCTTTTTCCTTGCTTTCTTACTCATACTTCTGAGTGCCAAGACAGGAATCCTACCCGTAGGTGGCATAAAAAGCCCCAACTACGATAACCTTTCTACCGTAGGTAAAGTTGTAGACATACTAAGGCATATGGCATTGCCTGTCTTGACACTTACACTCATATCAACAGCAGGGCTTTTAAGGTTAGTAAGAAGCAGCGTCATAGAGTTTTTGAACAGCCCCGTAGTGGTAATGCTAAAAGCCAAGGGAGTCTCCCAATGGGTGCTCATAAAGCATGCCATAAAGAATGTACTCAATCCGTTTACCACTTTGATAGGTTTTGAGATAGCCGGTCTTCTTTCTGGTGCAGCGTTGGTAGAGATAGTTCTAGATTGGCCTGGTCTTGGCTCCTTGATGCTAAACGCCGTCCTCTCTCAAGACCTGTATTTGGTGATGGGTGGACTCTACATAGGTACCCTCATGCTCATAGTAGGAAATCTCATAGCTGACCTTCTCCTAGCGTGGATAGACCCAAGAGTAAGGGAAAGGGAGGTCAGAATCTAATTCTGCTATAATTTCAGGCTGTAGGTCTTATGGGTATACTAGACAGGTTTAGGAGAAAACCTCAGCAGGAAAGTCTATGGACCAAGTGTCCTGACTGTAAAACCATCCTGTATATCCCAGAGCTACAGAAGAACCTGAAAGTGTGCCCCAACTGTGGCTACCATTTCCAGATGGGTGCTTTTGAGAGGATATCAAGCCTTCTGGACGGTACTTACGAGGTACTCTTTGAAAACGTCCTACCAGATGATCCTCTAAAGTTCAAAGATACAAAACCCTACAAGGACAGATTAAAGCAAGCTCAAGAACAGACCAAGCTTACAGAGGCTATGGTAGTGGCAAGAGGCAGCCTTGTAGATCAGGAAATTATCCTGACAGTCATGGACTTTGAGTTCATAGGAGGAAGTATGGGTTCTGTGGTGGGAGAAAGGTTCTACAGGGCATGTCTGTTGGCAGTAAAAGAGGGCATACCCTTAATAAGCGTCATAACATCTGGTGGTGCGCGCATGCAGGAGGGGATAATATCCCTCATGCAGATGGCAAGGACATCTATGGCCGTCGGCTTTCTTAACAACTCTGGAGTTCCTTACATAACGGTGCTTACTGATCCTACCATGGGCGGAGTCTCTGCCAGCTTTGCCTTCTTGGGGGACATAATAATAGCCGAACCAAAAGCTCTTATAGGCTTTGCAGGTCCAAGAGTGATAGAGCAGACCATAAAGCAACAGCTTCCAGAAGGTTTTCAAAGGGCCGAATTCTTACTAAAAAAGGGTATGGTGGACATGGTAATAGACAGGAGGCAGCTTAAAAGCACACTACACAGACTTTTAAAGATGAGTACCTTTTGGAGGAAGGCCAAAGATGGTAAAGGATATGCTTAAGGAAAAAGCAGGATACATACTCTCAAACTTGCTTTCTAAGGGAGGAACTTACGGAGAGATCTTCTACGAAAGATCCAGAACGTGCAGGATGCACTTAGAAGACAACAGGATAGACAGAGTACTATGGGGTGTCGAGGAAGGCGTAGGCATAAGACTCATAAAAGACAATAAGACCTATTACGGATACACCACAGAACCAACTTACGAGAACCTCCTTGAGATAGCCAAAGCTCTAGCTGGTGGTTCAGGACACGGTCCTGTAGCCATAGGAAAGAAGTATATCCTAGGTCGGACAGACTGCCTAATAGACATAGACCTTGTGGATCTAAGATACAGAGAGGAAATACTTAAAAGAGCAAACGATGCAGCTAGAAGCTACTCAGATAAGATAAAGCAAGTGCAGGTAGTCCTTATGGACAAAACTAGAGAGGTAATGATCATAAACTCTCTCGGACAGCTCGCTGAGGACACCCAAAAGAGGGTAGTGTTCTTTGTGGAGGTAGTGGCAAGCGATGGCCAAATACTACAAAGGGGTTATGAGTCCTTAGGTGGTATGGGTGGTTTTGAAATCTTTGAAAGGACACCACCGGAACAAGTGGCCAAGAAAGCAGCTTCAAGGGCTGTTCTGATGCTTTCTGCAAAGCCCGCTCCCGCAGGAAACTTTACCGTGGTTATGTCTGCTCAAGCTGGTGGGACTATGATACACGAGGCAGTTGGTCACGGTCTTGAAGCAGATCTTGTGCAAAAGGGCCTCTCCGTTTATAAGGACAAGCTTGGGCAGAAAGTAGCCAGTGAGCTAGTCACCGTGGTAGACGATGCTACTCTTCCAGGACACAACGGCTCTTTTACTGTAGACGATGAAGGAGTACCAGCCCAGAGGACTGTACTCATAGACAAAGGTTACCTCGTAGGCTACATGTACGACAGATTGAGCGCGATGAAAGATGGTAAAGAATCCACCGGCAATGGAAGAAGACAGAGCTTCATGCACATACCCATGGTGAGGATGACCAACACCTTTATAGCACCTGGTAAAGAAAATCCCGAGGACATAATAAAAAGTACCAAGAAAGGTGTGTTGGTAGTAAAGATGGGTGGAGGCGAGGTCAACACGGTAACAGGAGATTTCGTCTTTGAGATAATGGAGGGGTACCTGATAGAAAACGGTCAGATTACACATCCCATAAGGTCTGCGGTTCTTATGGGAAACGGTCCCAAGGCCCTTATGGATGTGGACGCCGTTGGTTATGACCTAGGATGGTCCATAGGCACGTGCGGTAAGGAGGGTCAGGGTGTACCCGTAACGGACGCCCAACCCACAATAAGGATAAGGAACCTCCTCCTTGGTGGAACACAAGTCTAGGCTTAAATTAGAAAATTATGCTCTTCAAGGAATTAGATACCCAAACTCAGGCCGAAATAAAGGAGTACTTCCAAAACAAGGACTACATGGTCATAGCCGTACCAAGGTACGAACCCATAAGAGTATACACCCTACGTGCAACTAACACAGTAAAAACAGCTCAGAACATACACAACCTGGACAAGGATAAAGCTAAAGTCCTCGGAGAGGCCCTAATATGTGCCCTTATGCTTACGTCCTTGCTAAAGCATGCCACAGACCAGAAGGTACTCTTTAAAGTAGAACACGCCGACGGTGTCGTAGTAGCTGAAGCAGATGCAAAGGGTAGAGTAAGAGGTTTTATAGAAGGAGATATTCCCCGGTACCCTGATGGAACCCTCATGGTAGTCAAAGAACTACGCCTGGGAGTACCATACACAAGCATAGTACCGCTGGTGAGTACAAACCTAAAAGAAGCTCTAAACTACTACTTTTACCAATCAGAACAGCTAGAGACCTATACGGACATGGCTGTACTCTTCGACGAAGGAGGAAGGGTAAGCTTTGCCGGTGGATACATGGTCCAGGTGATGGGAGGAGCAACCCAAGAGGCTAAGGAGCTCATAAGTTCAAGGGCAGCCTTCTTACCTCCCATGGAAGAGCTTGTAAACAAGAGGCCAGAGGACATAAGTGTAGAGCTTCTTAAAGGTATGGAACCAAGAATCTTAGGACTAAAGGAAATAGAGTATTACTGTCCGTGCAACGAAGATATAGCCAAGGCCAGCCTTCTTTTACTCTCAGAAGAGGAACTCTCTGAGATACTCAAGGAAGGTCCAGCTGAAGTAGTATGTAAATTCTGTGGCAAGGTCTACAGGTTTTCTCAAATATAAGCAACTTCTGCTATAATTTTAGATGCCATGGAAAGCATAAGCTACACGCATGTCTACCTGGGTATAGTAGCTATGGGAATATCCCTAGCTCTTATACTGATGGCTGGCAAACCTTCCATAAGGCCTACTAAATTTCAAGCCATCTGGGAAGGGTACCTCAGGTTTGTCAGGAGTATGATACTGGAAAACATAGGAGAGGAAGGATTAAGTTATGTACCTTTGATAGCAAGTATAGGACTTTTTGTCTTCTTTTCTAACCTTCTCGGCATGGTGCCAGGTTTAGAAGCTCCAACAGCTAACGTAAACACAAACTTGGCTTTGGCTTTACTCGTCTTCCTTTTTTACAACTTTGAAGGTTTTAGACACCATGGTATAGGCTACCTTAAGCATTTCATGGGACCAAACGTCTACCTTGCTCCCGTCTTTTTTGTGATAGAAGTGATTTCACACCTGGCAAGGCCTATAACTCTAACCTTAAGGCTTTTCGCCAACATGAAAGGTGGAGCTCTACTCCTATTAGTGTTAGTAAGCTTGGTTATCAAAAACTACCTTATAATGGCTGTATCACCACTTTTGCTGCTATTTATAATAGCTATAAAGTTTTTGGCTGTGTTCATACAGTCATACATATTCATGATACTTTCGGTAGTATACCTCGCAGGTGCAGTTGTCCATGAAGAACATCACTAAGGAGGTTGAAAGATGAAAAGACTTCTAAGCCTTATGGGTCTATTGCTGCTTAGCGGTTTGGCAATGGCTCAGGAGCCTGGAAACGCAGGCAATACCCTCAAAGAAGGGCTCATGTACCTGGGTGCAGGCCTAGCCATAGGTCTCGCAGCTCTGGGTACAGGTATAGGTATGGGCCATGCTGTTAGGGGTACACAGGAAGGTGTAGCCAGGAACCCAACCATAGGTGGTAGGTTGCAGACCATAATGTTCATAGGCCTTGCTTTCATAGAAACGCTAGCCTTGTATGCTCTACTCGTCGCTATAATATTACTGTTTGTAAAGTAAGGGGGTTTCTCCCCTGCTTTTTTAAAAGGAGGAACCCATGGCAAGCGCCAGGAACATAACTCACATCTCTAACCTAAAAAGGAAAAGGAAGAGTGGTTTTTTAGCCCGCATGTCTACTAAAAGCGGTAGGAAGATCATAAAGAGAAGAAGGAAGAAGGGCAGACACAGACTAACACCCTGATGAAGAAACCTCTTATCCTTTTCTTAAGATTGTGGAGGCTTTTTGTATCGCCCTTTTATCCTCCTTCTTGCAGGTATTATCCCTCTTGTTCTGAGTACGCCATAATGGCTGTAGAAAAGTACGGCGCTTTTAAGGGTATGTACAAGGCTATAAAGCGTGTGCTCAGATGTCATCCTCTAGCAAAAGGAGGCGTTGACTATCCCTGATGGAAAACAAAGACCTGGATGCAAAAAGGATATTCCTATTTGCCCTTTTAGTCCTTTTGATGATGTTTGCTTTACAAACTTACACCCTATTCTTTTCTCCCAAGGAGACACGAAAGCCAGAGCAAACAAGACAAGAGAAGACTGAAGCACCCAACCTCCTTCTAGGAACTACTAGAGAAGGTCAACCACCAAAGAATGTACAAGAGTTTGACTTTCAAAACTTCAAAGTCTCCGTAGCCCAAGAAGGTGGAAAGATCGTAAGCATCTGGGACAAAAAGTACAATCATCAGCTTGTATCTGAGTTGGAGAAAAAGCTAAACGTATACCCACTCGAGGTGTTCACCGGAAACCCAGAATTAGACTTTAAGCTAAACTTTTCCCCCTACCAGCTGCAGCAGCAAGGAAACTCCATAAGGCTAGAGTATAAGGATGAGCAGGTTAGAGTAGTCAAAACTCTCTCCTACATGGGTTCGTACTTCAAGCTTACTCTTCAAGTAGAAGGTATAACATCACCCTTGTATGTACTTGCCGGAAACCTAAGTAAAGAGGACAGCTTTTATACACACGCTGGTCCAGTGCTAAACCTAGATGGTAAAGTGATCAGAATCTCCACAGAGGATGTGAAAGGAAAGGAGATATTCCAAGGTAGCATAAGCTTTGCTGGTGAAGAAAACAGGTACTACTTTAAAGGTTTTTCTGGCAAGATTGACACCGTTGCAGTATACAATGTGGATGGTAAAGATACTTTTGTAGCAGTAAGATACAAAGAACCTATCTATTTCTATGCAGGTGCAAAAGAATACACAAGGATAAAGGATATAGGCCTTGTGGACGTTATAGACTGGGGTATGCTAAAGTGGATAGTAAAGCCCCTCTTTGTGTTCATGTACTTTATCTATGAACATTTACACTCTTGGGTAGTGTCCATACTTGTTCTTACACTCATAGTCAGAGTGTTTATGATACCTCTGACTTATAAGAGCACAATTTCCATGATGAAACTCTCAGAACTAGCACCCAAGATGCAAGAGATAAGGGAAAAGTACAAAAACGACCCAGTAAAAATGCAGGAAGAGATCATGAAGCTCTACTCAGAAGCTGGCTTTAACCCTCTTTCAGGATGCCTGCCCATACTCTTTCAGATCCCAGTATTCTTTGCTCTGTACAAGGTCCTTATAATCACAGCAGACCTGCAGCTAGCCTCCTTACTGTGGATACCCAGCCTGGCTCAAAAGGATCCCTACTACATCCTCCCCATACTCATGGGGCTAACCATGATAGGACAGCAGTTCATAAGTCCAAACCCTGACAAAAGCCAGAACGTGATGATGTATGTCTCCTCTGTTATATTTACTTTCCTCTTTGCCAGCTTTCCATCAGGCTTGGTACTCTACTGGACTTTCAACAACATCCTCAACATAGGTCAAAGCTACTTTATAAAGAAGTACATCCTTAAAGATAAAGGTAAGATGACCAAGGAGAAAACTAAGAGGAAAAAATGAGGGTTTTAGTAACAGGTGGGGCTGGCTTTATAGGTTCAAACATCGCAAAAGAGATAAACAAACTCTATCCAACAGCAAAGGTTTATGTACTAGACAACTTCTCCTCTGGACACTTTAAGAACCTCATAGGCTTTAAGGGTGAGGTAATCACAGGTGACATAAAGGACCCAGAGCTGTGGGAGTACATTGAAAAAAACTTCCAGTTCGATGTAATATTCCACGAAGCCGCCATAACGGACACCACTGTCCAAGATCAGTTTTTGATGATGAAGACAAACTCAGACAGTCTTAGGTACGTACTGAACTGTGCTTTAAAGTGGAAGGCAAAGGTGATCTATGCTTCCTCAGCGGGAGTTTATGGCAACTCATCACCACCCATGAGAGAAGACAGAGGATTAACTCCAGAGAACGTATACGGATTTTCTAAGCTCATAATGGATCAGATAGCCCTAAACTTCGTGCAGGAATATCCAGACTTGAAAGTAATAGGTCTTAGGTACTTTAACGTCTATGGCCCTGGTGAGAGCTTTAAAGGTAAGACGGCAAGCATGGTTTACCAGATCTACCTCCAGATAAAACAGGACAAAAGGCCAAAGCTCTTCAAGTGGGGAGAGCAAAGAAGGGACTTTGTCTACATAAAGGATGTGGTCAAAGCCAACCTACTAGCCATGGAGAAGGATGTATCCGGAGTCTTCAACGTGGGTAGTTCCCAAGCGAGAAGCTTCAACGAGATAGTACAGATAATAAACGGACTATTGGGCAAAAACATAGAACCTGAGTATATAGACTGTCCGTATGACTTTTACCAGAACTATACCCAAGCAGACATAAGCAAAGCTAGAGAAATACTAGGCTACAGCCCAGAGTACTCCTTAGAAGAAGGCATAGAGGAGTATGTAAAGTTTTTACAAGGATTATAATAATTAGGCTGGTCCAATACCGCCCGCTGGGGAGGACCAGCCTTGAAAAGGCGGGATACAAATACCCCAGCCTGGCTGTGTTGAAACACAGTCAGAGAGGTTTTAAGAGGGTATGAACATAGAATTTGTGGGAAAGTCAGTTGAGTGGACAGAAGCTATGAAAAGCTTCGTAGAAGGTAAGCTCCAAAAGTTCTCAAGGTTACTGAAAGAGGCCGACGAAGACCAAGTAGAGGTGGTTGTAACGCTCTCTACTTCAAGGGCAAAGCAGAAAGATTTCGCTGGGGAAAGCAGGCCTACCATATACAGGGTAGACATAGACATGTACCTAAAGACGTGGGGTGGGGGTGCACTCCATGCTTGGGAAGAAGACACAGACGTTTTTTCAGCCCTTGATAAGGTCCTGGATGAGTTGGAAAGGCAGATAATAAAGCTCAAGCAAAGGAGACACGAAGCCAAAAGACGGGGTGCCAAGATAAAGGAAGAGATGCATATGGCAGAGGTTTTACCCTCTGAGGAAAGAGAAAGACCGCTAGTAGTAGAAGAGGAGCTCATCGTAGAAAAGCCTATGAGTGTGGAAGATGCTATCCTTGAACTCAATACTACAGGGGCTTACTTTATGCCCTTTGTGGACTCTAAGACTGGGACGCTGAAGATAATCTACAGGAAAAGGGGTGGGAACTTCGGCGTGATAAATACCAAGTGTAAAAGTCTCTAACGACACGGGGGCAGGCCATTTAAAAGTATCTGCCTGGCCTTCCTTTCTTCATCCTTTGCTTTCTCTTCGTTGAACCGTTGTAGTATACAGCTTGCATCTTTTTTTGCATTTAGCTTTATCAGAATCTTAGCAGCCTCCAATACAGCAGAGTTGTAGACTTCAGATTCTGGAAAGTTTACTACTACATCAACAAAATCTTCGAGAGCACGCTTCAGGTCCTTCTGTCTTTCGTAGTCTAAACCAGAAAGGTAAAGAGCCTGGGTTACAGTAGCCTTATTTGGGCTACTTTTCAGGTATTCAAGGTAGGTCCTGTCTTGTGTTGCCTTGTACAGCTCAAAGAGGGTGTTTTCAAAGCCCTCACTTCTGTATTTGGAATCCATGAGATGTTTAGCAAGCTGTTTGGCTTTGTCCAACTTACCCAACGATATGTACATGTCTATGGCCTTTACTTTATCTTCTGGTGGACCCTCTGAAAGTAGATCGGCCATCCCTTCCTTGTCTCCCACTTGAGCGAAGATGTTGATAAGTTCCTTCCTAGCTTTTTCTCTTTCTTCTCCTTTCGCTTCCTTGTAGACTTTGTACAGGAAGACAGCTTTTTTAGTCCTGTCCTCTTCAAGGTCTGCCAGCTTAAGTAGTGCCTTGTATACCAAAGGTGTTTTTATGAGATCTTGAAGTATGGCTTTTGCTTTTGTAACTTCACCATTGCTTATGTAAGCTTGGGCAAGTTGGTATTTTAGTTCATCCTTTATAGGACTATTCGGGTTTTGCTTAAGGTAGTTCTCTATAAGCTTTACCATCTGCTGTCCCTTTATAATACCCTCACCACCCAACTCTACGATGGACAGTGTGGCATTCTGCGCCTCTTGGGAGTCTGGGAACTCTTTTAGAACCCTTTGGTAATACTCCAGAGCCTTCTCTTTATTACCAAGGTTGTAAAAGGCATCTGCAGATTTGAGAAGAGCTTTAGACTTTAGTCTATCCTCTACTTTCTCAAAATGTTCTACAGCTTTTTCATAGTCTCCCATAAGAAAGTACGAAAGCCCAAGAAGGTAAGACTGCTCATCTGCATCATCCTTGAGCATCTTCACAACTTCCTGAGGTTCAGAGAGCATAAGATAAGCTTTTGCCTTTAAGATCAGAGCATGCTTACCAAAACTCGTTGAAAGCGTCTCGATCACCCTTCTGTAATCCCTAGCGTTGTAAAAGCATACAGCTTTGTAGTATGGGTCGTCAAGGTACTGAGCAGCCTCAAACCACTTCCTCTCTCTGAAGAGCTTCCAACCCGTGTATTCTTTGGCAAGCTCTGGATAAATTCCAGACACTTCTGATATCGGCCCTTCTAAATCCTTATCGGACCAGTAGGCACTTTCCAGAAGCCACACATAGTCCTCACGATCTTTATCTTTCTTCTTTACCAAAAGCTCGTACGCTTTTTCATAGTTGCCCATACGTATAAGAGAGTAGACAGCATACTTTACATTCCCAGCATCCAAGAAGTTTACAAGTGCCACCGGATAATCTCCAGAGTTGTAGGCTTCTACACCTGCCTTCTCTAAGAAAAGCTTATCTCCTGTAAAAGTGTAGGCTACACGGGACAGGAGTGGGTTCTGAGAGTACACCTGAGAGTAGTAAAGCTTGGCAAGCTGAGGGTCTATGCTGTCAAGTATGCTTCCGTAGTATACTACCTTATCCTGTTTTCCTCTTTTAGCCTCTATCAAACCCATATAAAAGATGGCTACCCTTCTGTAAGGAGCCGAAGGCTTTGCGTACTCTTTAAAGATCTCCTCAGCTTGGTCATAGAGCCCTGCGTTGTAGAAAACTATAGCTCTCCTTAGGTTAGTACTGTGGAAGTACTCTGGGTCTGTTTGACCTTGGTAAAAGTTCTGAACGTAGATGCAGTATCTGCTAAAAATCACTCCCTCACAGTTTGGGCTTTTCACAGAACCCTTCTGTATGCTGTAGACCGCACCCCAAAGAGGGTCATCGTTTTCTGGTACACCCTGACCTAGAGTAAAGCTAAGGGCGTAGTAAGATTCACATGAAGCCTTCTGATAGATGCTGGAGTACTTACAAGAAGATGCAAATAGGTCCTTTGCTCTTTCAAGGTTTCCCTCCTTGTAGTATATAAGGCCAAGCACATACTCAGCCATAGGTTTAAAGGCTGAAGGCATTGATACTACCTTTGAAAGCTCCTCCTTAGCAGGCGAGTACTTACCCTGTAGGTAGTAATCAACTCCTAGCCTATAGGCTAGAGCATCCTTAGGCTCACCACAGCTTACACCGCTTTCCTTCTTTACAGGTAGGACCTTAGCTTCTTCAAAGGTCTTAGGAGGTTCCAGTAACATGTAGCTTAGGTCAACGGGTTGCGGCTTTGGCAACGACAGCTTTTCCGGTGGTTCTAGTCTTGGTTTTTCTACGCTGACCTTTCCTACAAGCTCTACTTCAACGTCAAACTCCTTTTTAACCTGAGCAAAGGCCACTAGCACTAAAAGCACAAAACTAAAGACCTTTATGCGCTTCCACATAGAACTCTCCTAGGTGACATGTCATGTTGAGCTTCATTATAACGTTTCTCCTTTCTTCCATATGCACCACCGAGTAACTAGCATTATCGCAACCAAAGCTCCAGAATACGGAAAGAGGAACACCCAGGAGGATACAGTACATGACCCTTATAGGTACTGTATGAGAAACTACAACGATACTTTGATCCCAATGTTTTCTTTTTACGTCCTCTAAAAAGCTTTCTACTCTCTGTCTTACATCCTCTAGACTTTCTCCTTCAGGAAACTTCACTTTATGAGGTTCTTCAAGCCAGAGCTTAAAGTCCTCTCCGAATCTTTCTTTTACTTCTTCCTGTAGTAACCCTGACCACAGCCCGTGGTCTATCTCTATAATCCTTTTGTCTTCTATAACCTCAATGTTATGGTTTTTAGCTATGGCTTTTGCAGTCTTTAGGGTCCTCCTGAGAGGTGATGAGTAGATAGCATCTATATTTATGTGGGAGAACTCTTTTCCGAGGAGTTCTGCCTGTTTTTCACCCCTAGGAGAAAGATCAGGATCTAAAAGGCCTTGGTATCTACATATGGGATTCCACTCGCTTTCTGCGTGTCTAACTATGTATAGCCTTACCATAGACCACCTTCAAGGAGCCTCTGTGAAAAGGCTTTAACTCCCGAACCGAGCTCTACCGGAAAACCTAGCTTTTTGAGCACCACTTCAAGCACGCCTATGAGCATAAGGGCATCCTTTGGGTCCACTCCCATGTGTGATATACGGAATATCTTACCCTTCAACTCCTCCTGTCCTCCAGCTACCCTTATACCCAGCTTTAAAAGTTCCTTCCTTATCTTCTCCGATTGATCTGATGATATGGCTGACACGGATATGGCTGGGTTTTCAGCGAAAGGTTCAAGACCCATGACCCTCACAGCTTGAAGTGTTCCCTCAGATATAAGCCTATGCCTTTTCTCTACCTTCGGCATAGTTTCTTCCAGAAGCATGGAAAGGGATTCTTTTAGGGCAAGTATAAGGCTTATGGCGGGAGTCCAGGCTGTCTGACCTTCTACCTGTTTTTTTAGCTCCTTGCTTACGCTAAAGTAGAAAGCTCTGTCTGTTAAGTTCTGTCTTGCCCTTTCGGAGAACCAGATGACAGAAAGACCTGGTGGGAGCAACAGAGCTTTCTGAGAGCCTCCCACTATGACGTCTATGTTATCCTCTTCTGGCTTAATGTGGTACACACCTAAGGCAGTTATGGCATCAGCTACACACAAGGTGTCAAACTCTCTACACACTTTACCTATGTCTTTATATGGGTGGAAAGCTCCTGTAGAGGTTTCGGAGATCTGAAAGAGTACACCTTTACAAGGTTTTTCTCTAAGCATTTCCCTTATCCTATCTGGATCTGCAGACTTACCCAAAGGTAGCTTGTACTCTATCACCTCGAGCCCCCAGTGTCTAGCAAGGAGCATCCACCTTTCTCCAAACTTACCACCGTTTACCACCAGAACCCTGTCACCTTCTTTGAAGAAGTTGAGAATGGCAGCTTCCATAGCACCAGTACCCGAGCTGGCGAAGAAGACGAAGTTCTCCGAAGGGCTTTCTAACAGCCTCTTGAAGAGTTCTCTTACCTCAAGGAAGGCATTTTTGAACTCTTCGGTACGGTGGTGTATTATCTGTCTTCCTAGGACTCCTCTTACCCTTTCCGGCAGTTCTACAGGACCAGGAGTGAAAAGTCTTTCCATGCTAAACTATTTTACCCTATGATTGGTCTTCTTTTGGCCTTCATATCCTCCTTTTTCTGGGCTACCAACGACTACTTTACAAAAAGGCTCATAAACAAAGGTTATGACGAAAACCTCATACTATGGATAAGGTTCCCCATAGCTACTCTGATCCTAACCCCCTTGGGTATCTACTTCTGGGACTTTAACCTAAAGCTGTTGACCTACACCTTACTGTGGCTTCCTTCTGAAGTGATAGCAAGTGTGCTCTTCGTAAAAGCCATAAAGTACGCTCCACTTTCGGTTGCCATGTCCTTTTATTCCTTCATGCCTTTCTTTTCAGCTTTTTTCTCCTTTCTACTGCTAGAAGAAAGAATAAGTCTTCTTGGCTTTTGGGGTATCTGCCTTTTAGTCCTTGGATCTTTGTTACTTACCAACTTTTCTCCTAAGGAATTTGTCCTGAACAGAGGGATACTTTACATGCTCCTGTCTACTCTCCTCTTCGGCTTTAACGTGGTCATAGGAAAGCTTTCCATCCTAGAAACTAATGCCTACTTTTTTTCCTGGTACTACACGCTGCTCATGAGCGCAGCCACCTTTCTGTTTGTTCCAAAGGGAAGCCTAAAAAATCCCAGGATAGAACCAAGTTTTTTACCCTTGGGAGTCTTTTTTGCTCTCGGAGATATTCTGTACAACTACTCTTTGGAGCTTATACCCACATCATACGTAGCATCCGTTGAGAGGGTATCGCTTCTTATGGTACTCATATATTCGAAGTTTCTCTTAAAGGAAGAGGCAAAGAACATGATAAAAGGCGCGCTTCTTATGTTCCTGGGATCTGTTCTTATAGCACTAGATTTAGGCTTCTAGCTTCTTATAAAAGTACAGGGGGCAGAGCCCCCAAGGTCTTAGAACTTCCAGTTTAGACCAACAGATATGGCGTTCTGAGCGTTGCTTCCTTCAACGCTAAAGCCCGGAACGTTACCTGTAGCGCTGACGGTCTTTTTGAAGGCGTGCTTGTAAGCAAGGTCCACGCTGAAGTTGGGGGTAAACTCGTAGCCAACACCAAGGGTTATGTGGTGCTCTGTAACAGCAGGGAAGCCTACAAGGTTAAAGTAGGCAATCTGAAAGTCAGAGAAAGGTGCTGCAAGGTTTGGTATGTTGTTAGCATTTGCAACGTTCTTGACTCCACCCCTTATGGGAGACTTTGCATAGTTGTAACCTGCCCTAAGGGCCAGCTTGGGTATGGGCTTGTACTCTCCACCTACAGCGAACACCCACTGATCCTTCCACTGGAATTCCTTGTATCCCTTAGCATCTGACCAGTTTATCCACCTTATGTCAAGGCCTACTTTGAAGTTATCCAGAGGTCTTACACCCACACCAAAGGCAACCTCTTGAGGTTGTGTGAGCTTAAGGTCTTCGAACATTCTATCATTATTAGAGTCAAACACCCTTTTGTAGGTCATGCTCACAGGACTCTGATAGGTCAGACCGGCGTAGACGAAGTTGCCCATATTGTAAGCCACACCTACCTGAAAGCCTATACCGTAGGTCTGACTCTGACCACCACCAGCGTTCCAGCAGTTACCAGTAATAGGATCGCATAACCTAGCTCCCATGTCAAGAGAGCCGTAGGCCAGGTGCAGGGCACCGGATATGGACAGGGCATCGTTTACCTTGTAGGCAAGGGCCGGAATGACTCTCATGAACTGGAGGCTTGTATGCATGTTAGAGAGCATAGGGTCTTTGTTCCTGTAGTCCACACCCATACCAGAAACGCCGAAGGCTCCTATTCCAAAGAAGAGCTTGTCGTTTATCTGGTGGACTATGCCCACCTCTGGGACTACAAAGGTCTTGGCTTGGCTGGTTTCTTTTCGACTACTAGTACCAAAAAGCGTAGCTTTAGCCTTTACCTCAGGCATAAAGAGGATTCCACCGAAGCTTAGGTTGAAGCCTTTGTAGTTGGTCATCCAGGCTGGGTTTCTGAATATGGTGTCAGATGGTCCTATGGGCATGCCTACACCTATTCCACCCATACCCCTTGAAGCTGGAGATACGCCTATGAGGTTGTCTCCGTTGGTAGCAAAGGAAAGCCCCACGCTTGCAAGAAGCACTCCAACGAGAAATCCTCTTTTCATCAGAGTTACCTCCCTTTAAATTTTTACAGGAATTAATTTTTAAACCATTCTTTTGTACTTCTGTTTAAAATGTTCTTATATACATATAATGTAAGCTTATACCTTGCGCGTCAGCTTTAGAATAATATAAAGAAGAGATATGGAAAAACCTACTAATGATAGAAAGAATATGTAAGGTCTTAATTTCTCAGATAAGCTTTCGTGTCCTACAGCATAATACAACGAGTCTTTTATATCCTGTACTTTGAACGTAACTCCGTACAAATACTTTTTTATCCTCATATCTGGAGATACAAACACTATGAAGTTTGGATGTACGAAGTCTTTGGTCTCTGGTATGCTCATAAATCTAAAATCTATGGCATCTACGAGCTCAAAAAGATCTTGGCGCGTCTTGCCTGTTGCAACTATCCACTCCTTTGGAAGACCTTCCCTTTCTTTGAACTTCCTGAGATCTTTAACTGTGTCTGTGTAGTCAAAGCTAAAGGAGATTACGTTGAAATCTTTACCTACTGTACCTACAGAGGGAAGTACCTCTTTTAAAGATTTGGTGATTATGGGACACGCAGAGGAGCAGTTGGTGTAGATGGGGCTTATGATAAGCGGTTTTCCTTTCAGTGAGTATAGTTCAAAGACTTTTCCTTCCGAGTCGATTAGGCTTACGTTTGGTAGCGGTTTACCTAAGGTCTTTGATTCATCGGGTGGAATACCCGTTCCTGAATTTTGAGAAAAAGAGAAAGTTATAAAAAAGAAAAGGGGCAGGAGCCCCAGTAGAAACTTCACTCTTGAGAAACCTTCTTATTTTGCTCTGCGCTACCCTGTGGCTTAGTTACAGGCATAGGATTCTTGTCGTTGTATCCTGGAGAGTCAAAGAATACACCCCTCTTGGTCACATCGTATAGAGGTGGTATGTAGGATATGAGGAACAACAAAGAGCTGAATACAGCCCAAGGTAGGATCTTGTTGAGAGCTGGTACCTTTTCATCATGATAGGCTTCAGCCGAAGGAAGCTCCAAAGTTTCTTCCCTTACCTTTGGTGATAGAAGCGTTCCGAAGAAGGATATGGCGAAGAAGACAAAGCCCAATACTATGAGAATTCCCGCAAATACAGACAGCTCTGCATAGCCTACCCATTCAGGCCTGTAGAGAGGAGAATCGGGGTTTAGGTAGGATATGCCCGTGTTGGTCCTTCTTGGGAAACCATGTAAACCGGCTACAGACATAGCGTACTCAAAGATGAGCATGCCTTGCCACCATAGCCAGGGGGCCAAAACGGCAAGCCCCTTAAACCTTATCTCCTTACCTGTGAGCTTAGAAACAAGGTACAGGGACATACCCAAGAAGGATAGCGTGACCAGACCACCTACGGTGGTGTGGAAGTGACCTGGTACAAAGGAGGTGTTATGAACCACAAGGTTCATGTTGTATGAGGCGTTGATTATACCAGTTATACCACCTACAAAGAAGAGGAATAGTCCTGCCATAAAGTAGGACACAAGCCACTTGTCTCCCTCTAAGCTTATGTAAGGTATCTTTGTCCACCAGTAGAATAGACTGTCCTTTAGCTCTGGATACTTGGACTTTATGGAATACTCAAGGGATGCCGCAACCGTAAAGGCTGTTAGCATGCTGGGGATAGCTACGCCAAAGGTAAAGAAGGCATGTATAAGCTTGTAGTTGTTTGTCACACCTGGCTCTGTAAACTGGTGATGGAGTCCTACTGGGAAGGAGAATATGAGGAACAGTATGAAGGCAAGCCTTGCCGCGGAGTCTGAATAGAGCTTTCCATCACCTGTAACTATCTTAGGAAGGACCGTGTAGAGCATCACGTAAGCAGGCAGTAGCCAGAAGTAAACCACTGGGTGTCCAAAGGCCCAGAAGAGAGTTCTTGCAAGGGAAGGGTTTATCTCACTCACGAGTCCCAAAGACAGCGGTAGTAGTTGGAAGAGTACCTCTATAACCACAGGTACTAGCATTATCACCCACATTATGTGGTTTACAAGCACACCAAAGACAGCAAGTGGCACCTTCTTGTCGGGGTTTTCCCTCTTCCAAGCGAGATAGTTAGGTATCCAATCAAGGAGAGGTACTATCGAACCTACAAGGAACAATGCTGCACCCAGGTAGAAGGTCCAATGGGCGAGGAGTGGTGGGTAGAAGGTGTAGAGCACGTTTGCCCTTCCTGTGAACATAGCCCATGCGGCCATAAGGGTACCAACAAACATGAGGATAAAGCTAGTCCATTGGACTGCAGGTCTCAGAGGCTTCTTAAGATGGTACCAGAAGACTGCATTACCAAAGGCCACTATAAACAGTGTTGTGAAAACTATGGCGTTTATGACGCCGTGGAGGGTAAGACCTTGGTAGTACTCAATGCTTGCGAAGGACATGTCCTTTATAACGCCTGCCCTGTAGAGAACTTGCATAAGTCCGTGATAGACACCAAACACCAAAAGGGCTATACCCAAAACTATCTCATATATGATGACTTGTTTGACACTGCTATCCGGCTTCATGGCCTCACCTCCTTATTTGACTATTATCTTTGTGCTCATATCTTGGTGACCTATACCACAGTACTCATGGCAGACTATGTGGTAAACGCCTGGCTTGTCAAACTTAACCCTCGCGTACGACACGGTACCTGGAATGGCCATAAGGTTTACGTTTGTGTTGGGTTGAATCTGAAAGCCGTGGATTACGTCTTTGCTGGTGAGGTATATATCCACCGTAGACCCAGCCGGTATCTCTACATCTGCCGGATCAAAGCCCCACATGTAAGCAAGGTAGTGGATCTCATACCTGTTGTCCGAAAGCTTTATAACCTTACCTTCTGTAAAGGGCTTTACATCTGTTATACAGGTGGGCACGTCAATGTTCATACCCTTGGCTGCGTAAACCAAAAGCCCAAAGAAGGTAAGCAAGAAAACAACAGCAGTAAAAAGGGCCCCCTTTTCCGCCTTATCCATGGTATCACCCCCTTGAAACCATAATGGAGTAAACTGACAGCCACACAATGGCGTAAAAGAGGAGCATTAACACAAAGAAGGCCACTGCCCCTTTCGGGAAGAAGTCACCCTCTCGCATGGCACACCTCCTATAAATTTTGTTTAACCTTTTATAAGCCAAGCTTATTTATAAGGATAATCTAATCATTCTTGTTTGTCAAGGGAAATTTAAAAGATTATTTAAAGAATATTCAAAGATTTTTAAATCATAAAATCATGTATGAGAAATAATCTTCACAAAGGAGATGCAGCGTAGCTGTAAGGCATGCACTATCTGTTGGTATAAATATCTTCAACTGGGTAACTACGCTTTTGACTGAACAGTATACCCAACGCTATGGTATCTAAAGTTTTTAGAGATGGCCAGCTTTTTGAGCACTCTCATCTTACTCTTTAAAGGCGTGGCCCTTAGGTACGTCTTTTTTTTCAAAAAAGGTTACAAATATCCTGTATATAGAGCGTTTGTAAAGGAATAGAGCAACTATGCCGTTACAAGAGAGGACAAAGACTTACTCTTTCTCGATTCAGAAGAACATCTCAAAAGGTTCCTAGAGAATTTTCAGGATTATAAAACCCTGAGGAAGTCAAGTTTTAGAAAAATCCAGGATGTGCACCTAAAATTCGTCAGTACACCGATTAGCATTGAAGAGTTTTTTTAAAATATCTTAGATGGGTAAAAGGCTAATAGTACTATCCAGTGAATATATAAGTCTATCTTTTCTTCTAGAAGGCTTTGAGCTTTATAAACTTGAAGTTGATAAAAGGAAAAAACAAAGGCTTGTGGGAAGCCTATTCAAAGGAAAGGTAAAAAGGATAGTGAAGGGAATGGGTGGTGTTTTCGTAGATATTGGTATAGGAAAAGAAGCATACCTCCCCATAAAAAAAGAAGAGTATCCTAGGGTAGGAGAAAGTGTCATAGTTCAGGTGGTAAGAGAACCCACAGAGGAGAAAGGAGCAAAGGTAACAAACAAACCTGTGTTAGTGGGTAAGGCCCTAGTTTATATGCCCTTATGTGAAGGAATAAAGTGTTCATCTAAGTTAGATCAAGCGGAAAAGTCTAAACTTATAGAAATGTTAAATCCACTAGTTCATGATAAAGAGGGATTCATAGTTAGGACTTCAGCCCAATTCTGCGAGTACGAGGACATAAAAAAGGATTTAGAATCACTAAGATCCACGTGGAATTATGTATTGAACAGATCTAAGATTATGAAAAAGCCAGGTTTAATACTGGAAGAATTTCCAAAGTACATTACCATCATAAGAGATTATTGGTATCAAATAGAAGAGATAATAGTAGATAACCCGGTAGTATGGAACGAAATAGTAAGCTTTTTGGAAAGTTTTCATCCTGAACTTCTAAAAAAGGTAGTTTACACCAAAGATTCACACATCATTATAAACAGATACGATCTTAATCATGCTCTTAGGAAGATCTTTAACCGGAGGGTTTGGCTCAAAAGTGGAGGGTTTATCGTCATAGACAAAACAGAAGCCCTGACGGTGATAGACGTAAACAGCGGTGATCCATCTGGCAACACATGCGATGAGAATGCTCTCAAAACAAATCTGGAAGCTGCCCATGAAATAGCAAAGCAGATAGTCTTGAGAAACATAGCCGGTATAATCATAGTAGACTTTATAGACATGCAAAAGCAAGAGCATAAAGAAGAGGTTATAAAAGCCTTACAAACAGCCCTTAAGGAAGAGTCATGCCACGTGCAGATATACGGTTTTACCAAGCTAGGTATGCTTGAAATGGTAAGGAAGAAAACAGACGAGAACATTTGCTGGATCCTTTCAGAAGAGTGTCCTGTTTGTAAAGGTAGGGGTAGAGTGAAAAGCGACGAGCTTCTAACCTTCGAGATAGAGAAGGACGTAGCCAAGATAACAAAACCTGCAGAGCTTTACGTAAGGCCAGAATACGTGCCTACTGTAGAAAATCTTTTGAAAAAGCTTGGTTTAGAGAGTAAAATAGAAGTAATCGGTTCTGAAGAGATGGAGTACGGGAGTTATGAGATACATTACAAAGCATAGGTGGTTTTTTATATTCCTTCTGCTGATGGTGGTTTCCTGCGCAAAGATGACTGAGGAAAAAAGGGCTAAGTTAGCCCAGGAACTCTATTCAGAAGGTATGTCTGCATACACCAACAGAAGTTATAGTAAAGCTACCCAAAAGCTAAAGGAAGCCCTCAAGTACATAGACCAACTAACACCCCAGCAGATAAAGGATCTAAAGTATGCACTCGCCGAGAGCTACTACCTTGATAAGGATTACATCAACGCCGTCGTCTACCTAGAAGACTATATTTTCCAATATCCTGATTCACCAGAAACGGAAAAGGCTTACTACATGCTAATAGACAGTTACGCAAAGGTAGCACCAGACGCATACAGGGATCAAACCTATACCCAGAAAGCTTTAGAAAAGGCAAGAGATTTCCTGAGTAAGTATCCCAATAGTCCATATGCAGATAGGGTAGCAGATATAATAGAAAGTATAAAGGGGAGAGAAGCAAAACATCAATATCTGATAGCACGTTTTTATGAAGACTACGGTTACTACTATTCAGCGGCAAGGAGGTACAGAGACCTCCTAATAAACTACCCCAATGAATTCTCAGAAGCAGAATTACTCTACAGGTACATAAAATCTCTTCTTCTGGTGAGAAAGCAGGCCCAAAAGATGGAAGAAAAATATAGAGGTTGGATAAACCAAGCTCAAAAACACCTAAAAGAAGCAAGAACAGAAGAAGAAAAGAAAGCCATTCAGAATAGAATAGATTTTCTGTCTAAGGAGATAGAAAGGTGGCGCAACATAGCTCAAGAAAGCTATCAAGAAGGTCTGGCACAAGCTCAAAAGTATAAAGAGGTTTTTGGAGAGAATAATTACTACAAAGATCTCCAAAGGTATATTAAAAAGGGTTGATGGATAAGCTTAGGATTATAAAAGAACTATTGGAGAATAAAAAGGCGGAGGATGTAGTGATTATGGATGTTTCAAGTCTTACTAACATAGCTGATTACTTTGTCATAGCTTCCGCTAACTCACCTACACATGCAAGGGCTTTAGCAGATTATCTCCGTGAAGAGCTTCAGAAAAGAGATGTATACGTGGATCATGTGGAAGGATATGAAAGCGGTGAGTGGATCTTGTTGGACCTTATAGATGTTTTGGTGCATATATTTTTACCAGATGTTAGAAAATACTACGATTTAGAATGGCTTTACGCTACAGCTCCGAGGGTAAGCCTATGAAGGTGTTAAAAACCATAGTCCTATTTGTAGTTATCTTCCTCTTCTCAATATTTGTAATGCAAAACACACAATTGGTAAACGTCAACATATTCGGAACTACTTATCAACTCCCTCTGTTCTTGCTCATACTTATCCTGCTATTTGGAGGCATAGGCTTAACAAGCTTAGTTCTTATGACAAAGCACAGCTTTTTAACAGGATCTTACAAAACAGTCCTTAAAAGTCTAGCAGAATTCTACAGAGGGTACACCTACAGATCCGGAGAGATTGCAAGGAAAGCTCTAAGGAAATACGATGAGGCTAAAGCTCTTTACGTACAGGCACTTGAAAGCTCCGAAGGTTTGCAAGAAAACATCTCATCAGAGAGTGGGCTCTCCGAAGCACTAGTAGGAAAGTATGCACTCATAAAAAGGGATACTCAAAAAGCAAAAGAGTATTCCCTCATAGCCCTCCAAAAGGACCCTAAAAATCTTACAGCCCTAAAAACTCTAAGGGATGCACATTATCTAGAAGGATTACATCAAGAAGCTCTAAACTACCAAGAGTCTGTATTAAAACTTTCTGAGAGATGGGAGAAAGATATTAACAAAAGGATACTGTCCGAGCTCTTAATCTTAACTTTTATAAACTCAAAGGACGAAAAACAACTCGAAAGAGCAAGAGATACATATGGATCTTTCTTTGTGTTAGCTGAGTATATATACTACCTGCTGCAGAAAGGTAAACAAAAGGATGTTCGTAAGGAGCTTGAAGGTGCTTTTGAAAAGGGTCTACAGAACGAGCTACTTTTAATCCTTTCCGAAAAAGGTGAAGAGATAAGGGAAATATTACCAATGGTGGAAGAAAGACAAGATAGTATAAACAAAGATGTACTAGCACTTTTTTATATGAGGCTTAACCTCGTAAGTAAGCTTGAAGATCTACAGACTTCTGTCAGTGAAAACATTGAGCTGCTTATATCATCTTACAAGCTAGGTGGTACCGTTGGAAAGCTTTTAAGGGATAAGCTAAAGGCCTTGAACAAAATGTGGGTATGTACAATATGTGGAAAGGAATATAATTTCTATGTACCCATGTGCGATGGATGTTTTACATGGGGAAAAGTAAATTCAAGGAGGGGATAGGATGATAGTAGACATAGAAAAGAAAATCGTAAAAGCCAAGATAGTTTACTATGGTCCTCCTCAATCTGGTAAAACTACAAACTTAGAAAAGCTCTCTGAAATTTTAGGACTCAATCTTTTGAAAATAGACACCTCTGGTGATAGAACTCTAGTGTTTGACTTTGCAACCAGACGCGAAGTAGTCAATGGAATAACTGTATCCTTTGCCCTCTACACAGTACCAGGACAGGAGATATACAAGGACATAAGGCTCACTGTGCTAAGGGGTGTGGATGCGCTAGTATTCGTGGCTGACGCCCAAAAAGAAAGGCTAAGAGACAACCTGTACTTCTATGACCTCCTGAAAGAAGACCTTAGAAAGGTTGGAAAGAGCATAGAGAACTTACCAATAGTTTTGCAGTACAACAAGATGGACCTTCCCAATAGTATGAATTACGAAAGCTTAGAAGAAGCATTAAACAAGTGTAGATATACATCTGTGTGTGCTTCTGCCATAAGGGGTGAAGGCGTTCAAGAAACATTAGACCTTCTAATAAACCAATATCTCATGAAGATTGGAGTTATAACAGTATAGATGCTCTCAGGAACAATTAGCACAAAGCAAGATCTGGTAGACCTTATAAACGGCTATCTTGCAAACAAAGCAGGGATATTGGACCTGTACCTTAAGGACAGGTTCTTATCCCTCTATTTAGAAAACGGTCTAGTTGTAGGGTTTTATGCTCCAAGCTTGGAGCTGCTGGGAGGTAACATAGTAAACAAGAAGTCTCTGCTTCTCTACCACTTCTCAGATGTTATGCAGAATACAGGCGGCTTCTTCACCTTCAGAAAGGATAATCCTTCGGAAGCATTTATTCTAATGGATTCTGGAGTCTCCGTTGAAGAGCTTGTGCTTCAATCACAGCTAGTAGAAGTAGAACTGAAGACTCTCTTAGAAGGAATAATAACACCGTATGCTGTCCTCAGAGTAATCAAGCCATTTCCCGGTATGGAAAACTACGATGGGAAGAGTTTCTACACAGTTCTAGCCTTATCTGAGGACTCACTTATAGAATCTATAAGAAAGCTTAAAGATCTTATAGCCAAAGGATTTGTGGATGTCTACCAGTTTTACTATCCAGAGGAAGGGCATAGCGTAAACCTTGATGTCGTTATACAGGATGTTGAACTGTCCAAGGTAAAGCTTCTAACTTTGCTTGAGAACTTTCACTACAGTAGGTTCACGGGCGTAATAAAAATACGGGATGAGAAGGATCTGGTTGAAATTTACTACATAAAGGGTAAGCTTGTAGCTGTCTACCCTGTAGACCATGAAGTATTCTACTACATGCTCGGCAACAGCGAGCGAGCACGCATAACGGCGTTGAGCATGGATGAAAGACTAATATCCCTGTACATGCTTAGACACCTTGAAAGAAAGGCCGTTTCTAGTTTGGAGCTTGATTTTATTGAGCTCGGAAAGGTCATCATGGGGATGAACAAAAGGCAGAAATCGGGTATTGTCACCGTGTATTCCTCGGGAAGCGTTGTGTACATGTTCTTTGACAAGGGTAGGATGATGGGTGTGGTTGAGGAGAAAGAAGGATCGCTAAGACTCTTAGAAGGCTTGGAGCTAAAGGATGCGGCTTGGATGGATCTGATCTTTGAAAGCCCGATGGAGAACATATCTTTGGTTGTACATCTGCTGTTAATAAATATCCTCTATGGTATCATCCTCAGACATAGTGTACAGAACGCCAACATAGTAATGAATCTGCTTGCCTCTTCGGACAGCCTTAAGTACGAAGATGGACAGATAAAATGTAGAAAGTATAACTACGTAGATAAGGAAGAAGTAACCAACCTCCTTAATTTTCTCCTTGATATGGCGGATAAAGTTCTGGGCAAGAAGAAGTTAGAAGAAGAACTAGAGACACTTATACAACCCTACAGGGAAGTGTTTAAGATACTTAATGTAGAGGATATCTTCCAGCTTACTAAGGAATGAAGGAGAGGATACTTCTGGTAGAAGATGATCTGTCCCTTGGAAGCATGCTCGTTGAAGGTTTAAAGTACGAAGGTTTCTCCGTGGATTGGGTCAAGGATGGCTTTAGTGCTATTAAAAAAGTGATGGAAGAAGAGTACGATGTCGTTCTCCTAGACCTCATGCTTCCTAAGATGGATGGCCTCAAGGTGTGCAAGACTATAAGACAAACCAAAGATATACCTATAGTCGTTATAACTGCCAAGTCCCAGATAGAAGATAAGGTTGAAGTTCTAAACGCCGGTGCTGATGACTACATAACAAAACCCTTTTCCTTCAAAGAACTCTATGCCCGTATAAGGGCTGTACTCAGGAGATACTCAAAGAACAACAAAGACCATATAAAAGTGGGTGATCTTTTCATAGATTTATCATCCGCACAGGTGATCTACAGAGGTGAACGTATAAACCTGACCAGGCGGGAGTTTGAGTTATTAAAGCTTTTGGCAGAAAACCCTAACACTGTATTAAGCAGAGAAAAAATATACAGCCGTATATGGGGTTCGGGTCATGAAGAAGGCTCCAACATAGTGGATGTTTATATAAAGAACCTAAGAAGAAAGTTAAAAGATGAAAATCATCAATTGATACAGACTGTACGTGGGTTTGGTTACATGCTAAAATCTAATGACAGTTAAACTAAAGATACTAATCATATTCTTAGGAGTTTACCTATTTAGTAATGTGATAACTACCGTATTCTTGGTATTAGCTATAAGGACAGTGCTTGTAGGTCACGCAATAGATTATATCGATGGATATGTTTCACCCATATTGGATGTATACAGAAAGCATTATAAAGACCCTAAGATCTACATAAGAGGTTTAGCGGAAGCTTTAGCTTCAGAAAGGCTATCCGTTATAGTGCTAAACAAAAAGAATAAGATACTTTACATCTATAGCTTCTCAAATTATGATGAAGAAAGATTGCCTCTTTTAGACGTAGAAAATGTAATCAAAGAGAAGCACGGTGTGATCAACGATTATATCTTCATAACAAAAACAGTCGGAAATTATAAGCTTATATTTTTAAACAAAATAGACGAAATAAAACAGATACAGAAGAAACTCATCTTTTTTACATTAGCACTTTCTTCTGTAGTATCTATCCTAACATCTCTAATAATAGTCTTTCTTGTAAGATCTGCATTTAAGCCGCTTACGTACTTAACGGATAAATTAAGAGAGGTATACAAAGGTAATATGGATGTTAACATAAAAAAACAAAACGCAAAAGATGAATTCTCCATACTTATAAACACTTTTGCAGATATGTTAGAAAAATTAAAAGAGACCTTCAACTTTCAAAAGGAAACAATAGCCAACTTTGCACATGCTCTCAAAACTCCACTTACCTACATAAAAGGTCAGTTGGAACTCTTAAGCTATGGCGTGTATGAAACCGATAAGGAAAAGTTTAAGGAGGTTATAAAAAGCATGCAGATTCAAGCAGAAAAGATGCATAGGCTCATAAATAAACTTTTGCTTCTTATGAGGCTTGAAAGCGGCATTCCCATAAAGAAGGAAGAACTGAGCCTTTCTGAAGTATTCGCAGAGGTGGAGGAAGAGTACGAGTACATAAGAAACACCCACAACTTTATAGTAGAGTATCCCAAAGAAGACTTAATAGTGCTCGCCGACAGAGAATACCTTAAAATAGCCATATCAAACCTTGTGGAAAACAGCTACAAGTACACACCTGAAGGAGGTACCATAAAGCTGTACATCAAGGAATACTGCGTAGTAGTAGAAGACACGGGCAAGGGAATAAAGGATACACAAAGGGTGTTTGAAAGGTTCTACAGGGAAGATGGTGAAAAGGAAGGCTTTGGCCTTGGCCTTTCTATAGTCAAAGCCATCGCCGATCTTCACGGGTTTAGGATACACGTAGAAAGTCAACCAGGAGCAGGTTCCAAATTTTATCTGTGTTTTTCATGAGTTTTTCATAAGACTCGTAGTACTATAATAATATAAAATCTTTGTAAGGAGGTTTAGCCATGAGGAAGCTTCTAGCAGCTCTATTAGCTGTAGCCTTTGCAGGTGCTGCCATAGCAGCAGAACAAGCTGCTCCTGCCGAGAAGAAGGAGGAAAAGAAGGAAGAAAAGATGGAACATAAGAAGGCTCACAAGAAGCACCACAAGAAGGCTCACAAGAAGAAGGAAGAAAAGAAGGGAGCAGAGCCTGCACAACCCGCTCAACCCGCTCAACCAGCTCAACCCAAGTAAGCTTGTCTCGGGGCCTATCGGCCCCTCCTTCAAAGTTCTACACTCTCCATAAAGTTTGGTATGTATACATTAAAACCCAATCTTTCCTTTATCTTTTGCTTGAGAATTTCCATCTTCTCCTCTTCTCCATGGATTAAATAAACCATAGAAGGGTTTTGAGTGTAAGAAAGCCACTCTAGAAGCTCTTCTTGGTCTGCATGCGAAGAAAAGCCATTTATGGTGTAAACCTTGGCGGCGACCCTTATCTCTTCTCCAAAGATGTTTACAGTCTCCTGACCATCTACTATCTTTCTTCCAAGTGTTCCTTTAGGTTGATATCCTACGAAGACTAAAGCGCACTCTTCCCTCCAAAGGTTGTACTTAAGGTGATGTAATATCCTTCCACCTGTAAGCATACCAGAACCTGCTATGATTATGGCGTTAGACCTTACAGAGTTTATAGCCTTGGACTCCTCCACGCTTGATGTAAAGTACAGGTTGGGTAACATAAAAGGGTTCTTTTCTAAAAACACCTTTTTGGTTTCTTCATCGTAGAATTCTACGCTGCTTAAAAAAACTTTGAGAAGATTAATCGCTAAAGGACTGTCCAAGAATATCTGACACCTTGGCAAAAGGTTCTTTTCATGAAACTCTCTAAGTACGTAGAGTATCTCTTGAGCCCTCTCTAAAGCATAGGAGGGTATTATCACGTTGCCATCTCTACTAAACGCGTAGTTTATGGCGTCTAGGAGTTCCATCTTAGAATCTTCGAAGCTTTTGTGAAGTCTATCCCCGTAAGTGCTTTCCATTATCACGTAGTCTGCCTTTTCAGGGTAGGATGGATCGTTTACTATGGGTTTATTCTTGTTACCAAGGTCACCAGAGAAGACTACACGTTTTATCCTTCCATCTTCGTATACTTCAAACTCTACAAAGGAAGAGCCAAGTATATGTCCTGCGTCCTTGAATGTGACCTTTAAGTGAGACGAAATAGAAAATTTTTCTCCGTACTTTAGGAATTTCTTAGGTAACTCAAACACATCCAGTACATCGTGTTCGTCGTAAAGCGGCTCTCTGGGTTCTTTACCTATCCTAGCATACTTCTTTAATGAAGTCTTGTAGTTTTCATACATTACCTTTGCTGCATCCAGAAGCATGAACCTTGCTATCTTGTACGTCGGTTCTGTGCAAAGTAAAGTACCTTTAAAACCCTCTTTTACTAAAAGTGGTAACCTACCACAATGGTCTATGTGGGCATGTGTTAGGATAAGGTAGTCTATGGTTCTGGGATCAAAAGGGAGAGGTTGGTAGTTCTTCTCCTCCTCCAATCCTTGGAACATGCCACAGTCTATAAGTATTCTCTTTCCAGAGGCTTCAAGCAAAAAGCAACTACCTGTAACACCCTTTGCAGCTCCAAAGAAGGATACCCTCATCTGTAAAGCCCCCTCTTGATTATGTAATCCTCCACCTCCTCCGGCACGAACCATTTTATGCTTAAACCCCTCTTTATACGGTTCCTTATCTCCGTTGATGATACATCTATCCTCCTTATGCTTAACATTATGTAGTCTTGATCTTCCTTCAACATGGGGAAGTTTTCCATAAGGTAGTTTTTCACCTCTTTACCCTTCCCATCTCTATCCACCACCACAAAACGTGCCATGTCTATAAGCTGTCTGTAATCTTTCCAAAGGTGGAGCTGAAGTATACTGTCCGCACCTACTATAAAAAAGGGTTTTTCTCCGGTTAATTTTAAAAGCTCTCTTGCAGTATCCACGGTATAGGATATACCACCCCTGTCTATCTCTATAGAGCTTACCTCAAAGAAAGGAAAATGTCTTATGGCGAGCTTTACCATATTAAACCTATCTTCTGGACTCGCCCTATGCTTTTCCTTCAAAGGGGCCTGAAAGGTTGGTATGAAGACTATCTTCTCGGGTAAGAGGTGCTCAAAAAGATCCCTGGCTACTATGAGATGCCCTACGTGTATGGGATCAAAGCTCCCTCCAAAGAAGAGTATCATCCTATCCTATAAACTATACTTCCCCTTTGAACAGTTTCTGGAGTAAGGGATATCTTCTCATTACTCATGAAGGAAACAAAGCCCTCTATTAGCCCAGCAAGGAAGTATATTACAGGCGATCCTATAAGATCGTTGCCCACTATAGCATCTGTGAATATGTCTTCATTGACTACTATCTTATCCTCCTGTTTTTGAATACTCTTTGCAAAACCCAGATCCTCAAGTATTGCACAAGCTCGCCTGATAGCTTCATCCTTGCTTAGAACTTCTGGAAAGTGTCCTATCAGGCTCTCTAAAAGCCTTGGCCCGGCCTGTCTACCTGCATCCCTCATAACGGCCTTTGCTCCCTTATCACCTATGAGCGTTTTTACGCCCTCCGCCATGTTTACTATGGCCAGGAGTAGTATATCTGGATCTACCACCTTTATCACCTCCTCTTACTTTTAATAGTTGTGCTATTGGTTATTATATAGAGAACGTAAAAAAAAGTGTGTACTATTAGAACAAAATAGATTAAGAATACAAGAATATTAGTACATAAAAAACACTTATTAACTTCTAAAAACATTTTATAACACTGGTGATGGTTTACGACTATAATCCTAAAGCAAGTATAGATACCAAGACGGGAGGTAAGTATCATGAATACAAGCAGAAGGTCCTTTCTCAAGGGCTTGGGCTTGGGTGGTGTTGCGCTTTCTACACCCAAACTCGTGTTTGCCGCCGCCGAGACGATAGTTAAAAAGGAAGCCATGCTACCCGAACCCAAGGGCAATAGAGTGGTGATAGTAGGTGGTGGATGGGCAGGCCTTACGGTAGCTAAGTATCTGAAGAAAGAAGCTCCCAACGCGGAGGTTATCCTGATTGAGAAAAGACCTAACTTCTTCTCATGTCCTATAAGCAACGAGTGGCTTGCAGATCTTGTAAGCCTTGACTTTCTCTCACATGACTACAACCAGCCTGCGGCCAAGTATGGTTACAAGTTTATAAACACCACTGTACTTGCCATAGAAAGGGATAAGAGAAGGGTTTACACACCGCATGGTTACATACAGTACGACTACCTTGTTCTGGCACCAGGTATAAAATACAACTACTCCGCATGGTTCAAGGATAACAAGGACCTCATAAAATACACGATGTTACACTATCCTTCTGCTTTCATACCAGGATCTGAACACCTGGCTCTTAAGAGAAAGATCTGGAACTTTGAGGAGGGTGAGTTTGTTATAACGGTTCCTCCCGGAGCTTACAGGTGTCCGCCGGCTCCATACGAAAGGGCTGCTATGATAGCCTACGTGTTTAAAAAGAACAAGGTAAAGGGTAGGGTAGTCATCCTTGACCCTAAGCCTGAGATAGTTCCAAAGGGCCCAGGGTTTATGGCTGCCTACAACGAGCTTTATGCAGGTATAGTGGAATACGTACCAAACGCTCATATAAAGGAAGTAGATCCTATAAAGAAAGTCATAAAGACCTCTCAAGGAGACTTTAACTTTACGGATGCAAACCTCAACCCACCACACCAGGCTGGTGAGCTCGTGTGGATGGCAGACCTCATAGCTAAAGACAAAGATGGTAAGCCTACAGGCTGGGCAGACCAAGACCATTTGACCTTCCAGGCCAAGTCAGACCCGAGGGTATTCCTTGTGGGAGACGTGATAGGTGGAGTTCCTTATCCTAAGAGCGGTCACATGGCCAACTCTCAGGGTAAGATAGTAGCAAAGATAATAGCCGCAAGGATGATGGGCAAAGATATAACTCCTGCACTGCCAGACAACACATGCTACTCCATGGTGAACGGTGACCCGCAGGAAGCTATAGTGATAAGCGTTGAGTACAGCTTTAACGAAAAGGAAAAGAAGATAGTGCCTAAGCCGAAGGTCATAAACCAAAGGTCTCAACAGCTAGCTAAAGCCACCTATGAATGGGCGAAGGGTTTATACAGGGACATGTTTGCATGAGGAGCTGATATGGATAGAAGAGATTTCATAAAGGTATGCGCCACCCTTGCGGTGGCTTCTTCCTTAAACCCATCCCTTATCTCTAACGTATTGGCAAATCAAGAGAACCTGCTCAAAAGGTACAACAAAGCTCTCTTAGTGGATGAAAAAGGTAACCCAATAACCGAAAGCCAGCTAAAACAAGAAGAAACTTACATCTTCTTTTATCCATACGCATCTACACCCTGTTTCCTCATAAACTTGGGCAAAGAAGTAAAACCTACTCAAGTAAAGCTAAAAGATGGTAAGACTTACACATGGCAGGGTGGTATAGGAAGCAAGAAAAGTCTTGTGGCTTACTCTGCCATATGCCCTCATCAGTGGAGCTATCCTACTCCCGATTATGCCTTCATAAGTTACTATGCAATGGACAAACCCTCCGAGACTACTAAAAAAGCCGGAGTCATACAGTGCTGCGCACACCTCAGCATATTTGACCCCGTGGAGGGTGGACAGGTGGTAGAAGGTCCCGCCGAAGTACCCCTTGCAGCTATAATTTTAGAAGAGGAGGATGGGAAGCTCTACGCCGTCGGTGTGCTGGGAGTGGATCAGTTTGAACCCTTCTTTGAAAACTTTAAACAGGACCTCAGAGAGAGGTACGGATCTACCGCAAAAGCAAAGGTCTTAGTGGATAGATGTGTAGTGATGGAGGTAAGCAAGTATGTCAAACAGCCCATCAGGTGTTAGTAGAAGGGATTTAATCAAAGCCAGTGCCTTTGGTCCATTTGCTCTTTCATCACTTGCCTTTTCAGGAGCTACTTTAAAGAAGGCTCAGGTGGTGATAGTAGGAGGAGGCTATGGTGGTGTAACAGCGGCCAAGTACCTCAAGAAGGAAAACCCAGAGCTATCCGTAGTCCTGATAGAGGAGAGACCCTTTTTTATGTCGTGCCCTATGTCTAACCATTATTTGGCTGGCCTGATGGAGCTTACACCCTTGTGCTTTTCCTACAACGTGCTAGAGGTCAAGCATGGTGTAAAGGTAATAAGGGATAAGGTTTTGGGTATAGAGCTGGACAAAAAACGCGTTAGGATATCGGATGCTTACATAAGCTATGACTTTCTTATACTATCTCCTGGTATAGACTACGATATAGAGAACAGACCAGATTATCAAGAGTCTGTTATATACAACCCGCCCGCTTTTAAACCTGGTTCTGAACATATATACCTGAAGAGGTTAATAGAAGAGTTCGAGGAAGGAGACATAGTGATGACTGTTCCGCCACCTCCCTACAGGTGTCCTCCGGCACCTTATGAGAGAGCGGCCCTAATCGCAAGCATGATAAAGAGAAATAAGCTAAAGGCTCATCTTTACTTCATAGATGCCAACGAAAGACCTATAATAAACGCAGAAGGTTTTCTGTCAGCCTACTACGACCTTTATAAGGATGTTGCTACCTACGTTACTGGAGTTACTGTAAAGGAGGTAGACGTTCACAAAAAGGTTGTTAGAACCTCTCATGGGGATTTTAAATACACCATAGCCAACGTCATACCACCTATGAAAGCAAATTCCCTTCTGGAAAAGGCCGGTCTTTTGAAGAAAGGTGAAAAATGGGTAGAGGTAGACCCTTTTACTTACGAGACTAAGGTAAAGAACGTGTTCGTTATAGGAGATGCTTCTCAGGGGTATCTGCCTAAGAGTGGCTTCGCCGCACACTCGGAGGGTAAGCTTGTAGCAAAGATAATAAACGCTAGACTAAAAGGTAAGAAAGTAGAAGAGGAAGCTCTTTACATGATATGCTATGCCATGGTAAACGACCGAGAGGCAATAATGACGGAAACTAGCTTTAGGTATGAGGTCTCTATGCATAGGTTCATACCTATCCATAGAGAGGACAATTTGCGTAAAGAATCCACCGCAAAAAGATACTACGAGTGGGCAAGAGGTTTATGGAGAGACATGTTCTCCTAAAATTATCTTCTATGGGTGAACTTCTTATGGAGAGCACCTTCGTGAGCATAGACTTAGAGACCACAGGCATAAACATGGAAAAGTCTCACATAATAGAGATAGCGTGCGTGAGAGTGGAGGGCGGAGTCATAACAGAATCTTTCTCCACGCTCGTATACCCCGGTGAGTTCATTCCAGAAAGGATAAAAAAGCTGACTGGTATCACAAACGCTATGCTAGTAGGTAAGCCATCCTTTGAGGAGGTTTTACCTAGATTCTTAAGGTTCATAGGAAACTCCGTGATAGTGGGGCACAACGTAAAGAGAGATATAGGCTTCATAGACAAGTACCATAGGACTGTCTACGGAAAGCCCTTTAAGCACCCTCATGTCTGCACCCTCGAACTTGCCAGAAAGCTGCTACCAGGATTGAAAAGCTACAGACTTTATGATCTTGCAAACTACTTTGGTATAGAGCACAGTAAGGAACACAGGGCGTTAAGCGATGCTCAAACAACAGCGCTTGTATTCTTGAAGCTTCTAAACATCCTTTGGTCTAACTTTAGGATAGGAAGCTACTTGGAGGTTAAAAGGTTTTCTAAAGCTTGAAGATGCTCTTTATCCTCTCCTTCAAACTGTCCTCCACTTGCAGACCTTCTTCGCCCAGCTCCTTGGCAAGCTTTACAAGGAGCTGCCTTACTTTTTTACTCGGGTCTTTGGGTACTTCTATCTTTAGAAGTACATGTAGGTTGCCTCTTCCCTTATCGTGAGGAAAACCAAGCCCTGGGATGGTCTTCGTGGCGCCGTGTTCTGTGCCTGGCTGTATGAAGATCTCCACTTCATGTCCTTCAAGGGTTCTTACCTTGGTCACGCCCCCTAAGACAGCGAGAGGAAAGGATATGAACTTCTCCGTATAAAGGTCTTTACCCACCTTCTTAAAATGTGGATGAGGTTTTAGGATCACTCTGAGGTATAGGTCTCCAGGCTCTCCACCCCTCTCGCCAAAGTGTCCAAAACCGGTTACCTTCAAAACTTCATCCTCGTCTGTGCCCGGTGGTATGGTGACCTTTACCGCGCTCCTTCTAGCAATCCTTCCTCTTCCACCACATACGGGACATGGGTTTTTAACTATGAATCCTCTTCCCTTACATACGGAACACGGTCTTGGAAAAGAGAATATACCACTTACCCTCCTACCAGTACCACCGCATGCGTGGCAAGTCTCCTTCTGGAGCTCTCCTATGTAACCTTTAGAGTCGCACTCTTTGCAGTCTGTCCATCTTTCGTACTCTATCTCCTTTTCGCAGCCGAAGGCTGCCTCCTCTAGGGTTAGTTCTAGTTTAAGCCTTATGTCCTGTCCCCTCTTCGGTCTTGGCTGTCTTCTCATGCCCTGCCATATGCTCTCCAAAAACTCCTGGATGTACTCCATAAAGTCCCTGTACTTCTTTTCGTCCCCACTCTCTAGTATACGGTCGTACTCCCTTCTCCTTTCGTCATCAGACAGCACGTGGTAAGCCTCGTTTATCTCCCTGAATATCTCAGAAGCTTTTGGATCTGGGTTAACATCTGGATGGTACTGTTTGGCCAGTACTCTGAAGGCTTTCTTTATCTCTTCTTTAGTGGCCTTTTTGTCAACTCCAAGTATTTTGTAGTAGTCCTTCACTTTAACACCTTTCCGGTCTTTATATAGAAAATATAGAGATCCAGCTCAGCCAAAGACAACTTCATATCTCTTGCTATACTCTCTAACACTTTCTCGGCAGTAAAATACAGATTTCTTGTGATGGTCTTGTACTCTGGAATGAGTCTTTTTTCCATCAGGAATCTGAATATATGTCTGTCTATGATGGCAACGTCTTCATAACCTATGTTCCTCAAGAAATGGGATGCTTCTTTGAGACCAAATCCTTCCACCTTGTACCTAGAGTTTGCGTTGCTTAACAGATCCCTTATCTCCTTACTGTTTTTAGTGGATCTAATCAGGGATAATGTTCTCTCAAAGTTCTGCCTTGCCTTTACTATCCTTTCTGCCCTCTGTCTTGCAAATCGGTGTCCCATCGAAGCTATAGCCTTCTCTAAAGCTTCAACATCGTCAAGAAGTTGTGGGTTTTCCATCATAAGCTTTTGTATCCTTATACCAAGCCTGGCTGACGAGTTTGCAGTTAGTATGCAGAAGGCTAGCTCTGAAAAGAGATCGGCGTCAAACTCCACTTCCAAGAAGGGAGAAAAGTCGTAGTGGGTTTTCCCTGTACTTCCAAGTTCCTTAAAGGACTCTAACCTCTGCTGGACATACCTTCCAACCTTCTCCTTAGCACGGGATATGTCCTCAAACATGGCTAAGCTCCCTAATCAACTCCTTTGCACTCTGAATAGTGCTCTCAGATACTTTACCCATAAGCCTTGCTATCTCCTTCAATCTTTCCTCACCCTCGAGTTCCTCCACCATCATAATGGGCATATCTCCTATGTACTCCTTACGTACTCTTATGTGTCTGTCTGCTGCGCTCGCTAATAGAGGGGAGTGGGATATAACGATCACTTGGGTGTTCTTTGAAAGCTTCTTTAAAAGCTTTGTGAACTTAAGCAAGGATTGTCCGCTTAGACCTGTGTCTACCTCGTCCAGGATGTAGGTCTCCGCCGGTGGGGATATGAGGAAGAGACTAAGGGCAAGCCTTGACAGCTCTCCACCTGAGGGCACTTCATCCAAAGGTCCAGCGTCCCCACCGTAAGAGGAGAACTTAAACACAACCCGTTCTTTTCCGTATCTTCCTTCCTCAAGAAGCATGTCCACTGTAAAAACTGACCTCTCCAGTCCAAGCTCTCTTAAAAACCCCATCACTGCATCCTCGAAGGTCTTTTTACCTTTCAACCTCTTCTCAGTCAGGACTTTACCTAGTTCCTGGAGAGTGCGGCGAAGCTCTTCAAGAGTTTTTAAAGACTCTTCAATCTTCTCTTCACTACTCCTTAGTCTCTTCAGCTCCTCCTTAAGATCCTGTACGTATTCTAGTATCTCCTTATAGGTCTTTCTGTACCTTCTTTCAAGGATCTGAACCTGAAAGACAAGCTCGTTTAGTCTGTCTATTTCCTCCTGGCTGAGGTCTAGACGTTTGTTCTGAACTTCTCTTTGAAAACTTGTAAGGAGATCTAAAACATGTGAAAGATTTTCTGTCCAAGCTTCAAACTCTGGGTATAGCTTACTTAGATCTTCTGAAAGTTTCTTGACTTTACTCAAGCTTTCTAGCACTCCGCCTTCCTTTAGTAGCAAATCTAGTATCTTTTCCACCAACCTGTTTACTTTATCTGCCTCTGAGAGGACTTCAAGCCTGCTTTTAACTTGTAGGTACTCATCCCAAGATAAACCTATACGTTCTATGCTTTTTATTTCTTCCTCAAGAAGCTTTATACGTGTCTCTTCCTTTTCCTTACTTTGTAGGTAACTTGCTATTTCCTCTTCCAAAGACTTTACCTTCAGGTAGATCTCTTCGTAGCTCTTCCTTAACTCCAAGGCACCCACGAATCTATCAAAGAGATCCCTTTGGAAGTCTTGCCTGGTTATCTTGAGCTTCTCATCCTGACCCTGCAGGAGTATGACCTGAGAGAGAAGATCCTTCACAGTCTTCTGAGAGCTTCCTCTACCGTTTATGTAGTACCTGCTCCTGGAGTTTTTTACCTCTCGCCTTATGACAGTCTCCTCCTGGCCAAGCTGGAAATAAGCTTCTACTGCGGTCCCTTCCTGATAGTCACCATCATCACCCATCAGGAAAAGGAGGGATTTTAAAAGTAGAGACTTTCCAGCTCCAGATTCTCCTGTGATGACGTTTAAACCTGTAGAGAATTCTACCTCTTCAGCTTTAAAAAAAGCGAAGTTCTCTAAGAGGATCCTGTGAAGCATAAAAAGATAGTATAAGCCCCCAGAAGGGGGCTTAGGAATTTAGTCTAGCTCGGGCATATCGGGTGTGGGTGTCTTCTCCTTCTTGTCTTCTGGTATTTCAGCTACCAAGGCTTCTGCAGTGAGCATAGTACCAGCAACGGATGCAGCGTTCATTATGGCTGTCCTTACCACCTTGGTTGGGTCTATTATTCCAGCTTCTATCATGTCCTTGTATTCACCCGTTGCAGCATCAAAGCCCCAGTTCTTACCCTTTTCCCTGCCAAGTTGTATGACCTTTTCAAGCACCACATATCCTTCAAAGCCGGCGTTTGCAGCTATCTGTCTGAGTGGTGTCCTACAAGCCTTCTTTATGATGTCAACTCCTATCTGTTGATCTGGGTTGTCCAGCTTTAGGTTTTCTAGAGCTTCGGATGCTCTTACGAGTGCTACACCACCACCTGGGACTATACCCTCTTCTACAGCTGCCTTTGTAGCATGTACGGCGTCTTCTACCCTTGCCTTCTTCTCTTTGAGTTCAGCTTCTGTTGCAGCACCTACCCTTATTATGGCTACACCACCAGATAGCTTTGCCAACCTCTCTTGTAGCTTTTCCCTATCGTAGTCGGAGGTGGTTTCAAGGATTTGCTTCTTGATTTGTTCTATCCTTGCCTGTATTTGCTCTTTGGAACCCTTTCCACCTATTATGGTAGTGTTGTCTTTGTCTACTACTACCTTGTCTGCCCTACCTAGCATATCAAGGGTTACGCTTTCAAGCTTGATACCAAGTTCTTCAGTTATAGCTGTACCACCTGTGAGTATGGCTATGTCTTGCAGGTAGTCCTTTCTTCTTTGACCAAAACCAGGAGCTTTTACTGCACAAGCCCTTATTACTCCCTTTATGTGGTTCACAACCAGAGTAGCCAATGCTTCAGCCTCTACATCCTCAGCTATTACGAGTAGAGGCTTACCAGCCCTTACTACTTGTTCTAGCACTGGTAACAAGTCTTTTACACTGGATATCTTCTTTTCGTATATGAGTATGTAAGGATCTTCTAAAACTGCTTCCATCCTGTCAGGATTTGTCACGAAGTAAGGAGACAGGTATCCTCTATCAAATTGCATACCTTGAACAGTTTCAAGGGTAGTTTCAGCAGACTTGGACTCTTCTACGGTTATGACTCCATCTTTACCTACGGCTTCCATTGCGTCTGCGATGATCTTACCTATGGTAGGATCGTTGTTTGCAGAGATGGTAGCCACCTGTTCTATCTCCTTCCTTCCTGTTACGCTGATGGATAGCTTCTTGACTTCTTCCACCACCACCTCTACAGCCTTATCTATTCCCCTCTTGACGTCCATGGGATTGGCTCCAGAAGCTATGGCCTTAAGACCTTCGTTGAATATAGCCTGTGCGAGTACTGTTGCTGTGGTTGTTCCATCACCAGCCACGTCAGCGGTCTTGGATGCTACTTCTTTAACAAGTTGAGCACCCATATTTTCATATGGATCCTTTAACTCTATCTCCTTAGCAACGGTAACTCCATCCTTAGTAACTAATGGAGTTCCCCACTTCTTTTCTATGATCACTTCCCTTCCTTTTGGACCAAGGGTTACCTTAACGGCGTTGGCAAGCTTGTCAACTCCAGCTTTTAGTCTAGCCCTAGCATCTTCTCCGTAGATAACCTTCTTTGCAGCCATGCTTCTCACCTCCTTAACTTTAGTTTTTATTCAATCACTGCAAGAACTTCATCTTCAGACATGATCAGGTACTTTTCACCATCTAACTCTACTTCTGTACCTGCATACTTGTTAAAGACTACCTTATCCCCAACCTTAACCTTGGGGGGTACAACTTGACCGTTGTTGAGAAGCTTACCATCACCTACAGCTACTACTTCACCCACTTGTGGCTTTTCCTTTGCTGTGTCTGGTATGATTATGCCAGAGGCTGTCCTCTGCTCCTGCTCCTCAAACCTCTTGACCACTATCTTGTCGTAAAGCGGTCTTAGTTTAGCCATCCCTTTCACCTCCTTTTACGGGTTTTTCTAGTGGAATATTATATTAACATTCCTCATACTTGTCAAGAGGTTTCTTTAGTCAAGTAGGCTAAAAGTTATTTTATAGCATTACTGTAAAACTGTAGCCTAGGTAGGTTAAAAACTTGACAAAACTATACTAAAGTTTTATCATATTAAGCTATGGCGTCTGGTAAGAAGGACTATTATGAAATACTGGGTGTGAGCAGGAACGCAACCCAGGAGGAGATAAAAAAGGCATACCGGCGTTTGGCAAGACAGTACCACCCAGACTTTAACAAAGATCCTGAAGCACAGGAAAAATTTAAAGAGATAAACGAAGCTTACCAAGTCCTTTCTGATCCAGAAAAGAGAAGACTATATGACCAATACGGTCATGCAGCCTTCAGTGGTACTCAAGAGCAGTACACATCTACTGTCGAAGATATAGAAAGTATCTTTGAAGATATACTGAGAGGTTTTGGCTTTGAAGACATACTTAGCAGAGCAACAGGAAGGAGGAAACAGACAAAAAGACCAGTTAAAGGTGAAGACATATACTTACAGGTAAACATAAGCTTTGAAGAAGCTTACAAGGGTACCTCTGTAAAGGTAAGCTACACAAGGTATGTAAGCTGTGATGTATGCAAAGGCCTTGGATACGATCCGAACAAAGGAGAAAGGGTATGTCCTACATGTGGTGGAAGGGGAGAAGTTTATCAAAGACAGTTCTTTATAACCATAAGTCAGACGTGTCCCACATGTGGTGGTGAGGGAGTCATTAGAGAAATCTGTTCCAAATGTGGTGGCAGAGGAGTAATACCTGTAAAAGAGGAAAAAACCCTTAAAATACCCCCGGGTGTAGACAACGGCTCGAAGATACTCTTTGAAGGTTTGGGTCATGCTGGTAAATACGGTGGACCTTATGGAGATCTTTACCTTGTTGTAAACGTACAACCCCATCCAATTTTTGAAAGGAGAGGGGACAACCTCTATGTGGATGTAAACATAAAGCTCACGGAGGCTGTGCTTGGTACTACAGTAGAAGTACCAACACCAAGCGGAGAAACTCTAAAGGTAGAAATACCACCAGGAATCAAGGAAGGTGGTACAGTGAGAGTTCCGGGTAAAGGTATGCCAAAGTTACGCGGTTCTGGTTATGGTGATCTCATAGTACGAGTGCATATAGATATACCCAAGATAAGCTTTCTTAGCAAGATATTCGGAGATGGTTCAAAGATAGAAAAGCTCTTGAAAGAGTTAGACAAACTTCTCCCAGAACCAGAACGTATCTTGAGGAGGGATAACTCATGAAGAAGAAAAAGGTCTACTTCACCATAGGAAGCGTGGCTGAGATGTTTAACATACATCCACAAACTCTAAGGCTTTACGAAAGGGAAGGACTCATAAAACCTCAAAGGACGGCAGGAGGTACCAGAAGGTACACGGAAGAAGACATAAAGAGGATTGAGATAATAGTGACCCTTACGAGGGAGTTTGGAGTTAATCTTGCAGGTGTTGACATAATACTGCGCATGAAGGAACAAATAGAAGAACTAGAAAGTCAGATAGAAAAGCTTTTGACCTTCATAAAGGAAGAGCTAAAGAAGGGGAAAGAGGATGAAAAGTCCCTTGCCGTCCTTGAAGTTAAAAAGGTGGCAAAGTTATGGGATATAATTAAGGAGTATGAAGATAAAAGAAACAGATCTACCTGGAGTAGGTAAAAAGTACAGTATAGAGTTAAAAAACAAAAGATCCTTAGTGTTAGTTATATACCATACGGGCAAGAGAGAGCTGTTCATCATGGAGGAAGAGGAACCTTTATGCTTTTTTGAACTTACAGACGAAGAAGCTAAGGAGCTTGGTTTTTTGATAGCAGGTGCCCTTTACGAACCTGTAAGAACTGAAAGAATGGAAATGATCCTCAAACAGATGGTCATGGAGTGGATAAGAGTAGGTAAAAACTCTAATCTCGTGGGGAAGACAATCGCTGAGCTTCAGATAAGAAGCAAAACAGGAGCTTCTGTGATAGCCATATCAAGAGATGACCAGTTCATACCTACACCAGATCCTTACAAGGAAATAATAAAAGAAGGTGATCTTCTCATTGTTGTAGGTACAAGACAACAGATAAACAACTTCCTAGAACTTTGCGGACACTGTGAAATCTGATGCTATCGGACTTATTCTACGTAGGTATCATACTGTTATCCCTCTTCTTTTTTCCATTACTGCTTAGATACCTCAAGGTTCCCACGATACTTTCCTTTATGTTCCTAGGTTTACTCGCCAAACTATTTATGACGGATATACCAAAGGAGCTTTCCTTTTTTGAAAGAATAGCCATAGCTGTACTCTTTTTCTTTATAGGCCTTGAGTACTCTTTTGAGAAATTAAAAGAGAATCTGAAAAAGATCCTTTTACCAGGACTACTAGATTTTGGTCTGAACTTCATACCAATATTCCTTATATCTTACGGCTTTACTAGGAACCTAATTCTTTCTGTAGCATTAGCCTCTGCTCTGTACCCCACTAGTACTGCTATAACCTCTAAGCTTCTCATGGACTATATGAGACTCGCCAACCCAGAAATAGATCTTCTCTTAGGAATACTAATCTTTGAGGACGTAGTGAGTATAACACTTCTGTCTGCTATCATACCACTTTCCGCAGGAGATGAAATAAACCCTATTAGGCTAGGTTGGTTTATACTACTCATGGCCCTTATAACGATAAGCTTTTACATTCTAGATTACTTTCTTTCACATAAGCTGATAAAACTCTACGATGTATTGGCTGAAGATAATCTTTTGATCTTCTTATTCCTGGGAACTATAAGTCTTACTGTCTACATTGCCCACAGTTTTAACCTATCTGAAGCTTTAGTTGCCTTTCTACTTGGAGTCATAGTATCGACAGAATCTAGACTATATGAACGTATAGAGAGATACATGGTTGATATAAGGGAGCTCTCCATAGGCATATTTTTCTTCTCCTTTACCCACAAAATTGAGTTAAAAGCGTACGACAATATCCTTCTTTATGTGCTACTCGTCTTTGCAATGGTTTTCTTCAAGATACTATCTACGTACCTGGCAAGCCTGTACTACGGTCTTAGTAGAAGGGCTTCCCTCAGGGCTAGTCTATCTTTTGTTCAGAGGGGTGAGTTTTCTGTAATTTTTGCTTCTGTGTACCCCCCCATGCAGGCCATAGTAGTTCCACTGGTCATGCTTAGCATTTTCCTTGGAATACTTCTCTTTGCGAAAGCCCCTTACGTAGCGGAAAGGTTTTTCCCACGGAGGATATCCTCAAGAGTTCCTCCTCCACCTCCTTAACCTTTTCCTCCACAGAGTCCTCCTCCGACACACAGATAGGATTTCCCACGAAGATCCTACCCTTAGTAAAGGGTAGGGGGATTAAAAATCTGTCCCATGTGTTTAGCAGGATGAACCTGTCAAAATCGGCGTAGGCGGGCAGTATACATGCTTTCGTCTTCTGAGCCAGAAAGACTACGCCCTCTTTAACCTCAAAGGCTGGACCCTTCGGTCCGTCCACGGTTATAGCCACGTTGTTGCCTTCTTTTACAGCTTGTATGAGTTTGAGCAGTGCCACTCTTCCACCTTTGTGAGTCTTCCCTTCCTCGGAAGAACCCCTTACCACCTTGTAACCCAGCTTTTCCAGTATGTAAGATGCCACGTCTCCATCCCTAAAGCGGCTAACCATGGTGTATATTCCCCTGTCCATACCAAACAGAGCTATGCCTAAGGCATTCCCGTGCCATATGGCATAGATCTTTCCCCTATCCCTCTCAAAGTCGTACCTTCTTTCCCACCTTATGGTCCTACCTAAAAGTCTCACAAGAAAGGCAAGCAGTGGCAGGCTTAACCTTATCACAAACCAAAGAAGTTTTTTCTTCATCAGAGTTATCATTTTACTCCGTGGAGTCCATAGAGGAACTGAAGGTTCACTACAGGTGGACGGCCGAAGATGAAGAAAACCTAAGGAAGGTCTCTAAGTACTTTGAAGAGCATGCTGAAGAGTTTATGGATGAGTTCTACAGGTACTTGGAAAACTTCCCAGACACCAGCAAATACCTTCCCAGCCAGGAAGTGAGAAAGAGACACAGGGAAAAGGTAAAAGACTGGTTTATAAGCCTCTTTAGTTCAAGGTACGATGCGAGCTACCTTAGAAGGCTCTACCGTATAGGAGAAACCCACGTGAAGATAGGGTTGCCTCCCCATTACGTCAACGCTTCTATGAACTTTGTCAGGGAGTATATAGGCAAAAAGCTTACCGAGCTATATGGGTGTTCGGAAGAAAGGGACAGGATACTCTCGTCCGTAAACAAAGCCTTGGACTTAAACCTAGACGTGATGGTAAGCTCCTTCAGGGAAGAGGAACTAAAACTTTACTTGGGTAGCGGAAAGTACACCAGGGTAGTCATAGAGACCTTGAGGAGGATCTCCTGGTTCTTTGATGCCTTCATAGTGCTCAGCCTTACAGTTGTAGGTATGTTCTTGATATACTGGGTGGTCTATGAGATCCTTCTTGCTTTTTCAGGAACGTACACTTTGGAAAAGCTTGGCATAAGTATACTAGGCTCTCTGCTTGTACTGTACGCCGTATCGGAGCTCCTGTACGAGGAGATAAAACACATAAGGGGAGGAAGTATAAGCATAAGCGTCTTTGTGGGAGTTGCCCTCGCGGCCATAATAAGGAAGATCCTTATAGTGTCTTTAACTCCCGAAAAGGTGTACGAGCTGATTACTTTAGGTTTTGTTGTACTGGCCCTTGGCCTTGTGTACCTCATAGTGCGTAAGGTAGAGACAAAAACATGAACTACCTTAGAGACATCTTCTCAAGGGACTATCTGTATCATGCGGGTGCACTCACCTACAACTTTCTCATGGTTATGAGTTCTTTGATCTTCTTGCTGCTAACTTTAGCTTCTTATCTACCTTTTTTGGACTACGAGAGAGTTCAAACATTAATCCTTGAGCTGTCTCCAAAATATGCAGACCGAATTCTAAAAGAACTATCTAAGATATACAAAAACAGACATTATATTTCCATACTGTCTGTAATCATAGCCTTTTATTATTCAGTAGGCTTTTCTAAAAGCCTATACTCAGCCTTCTGCTACATTATTGGTACTGATAAAAAACATAAAATGTGGGACTTTTGGATAAAAACAGCTGTTTTTATAGTTTTATTATCCTTTTTTATCTTTACCGCCTTTTCCATTACACATTTGATACACCACTCGGAGATACTTCCCTACTTATCCTTGTTTATGGTTTACCTTCTCCTTTACAGGATATTCTTCCCCAATAAGCCTAGTTATAAAAATCTTGCGATTGTAAGCCTACTGCTGGCGGGTGTAAGCTTTTTAGTAAACAAGCTCTTCTCCGCTTTCATGGTAAAGCTTATAAAGTTGAATCCCCTTTACGGCACTTTTGGCTCCGCCCTCGTGTTCTTAGTGTTAGTGTACTACTCTTTTGTACTCATCTTATTCTTCGGCCATGTGCTGTACCTATTGGATCAGAAAGAAAAGGAGACCTGATACCAAAAAACCAGCTGCAAGATCATCTGCTATGACCCCATGAGCTCCGGGAAACCTTTCAAAGAGGTTTATAGGGAAGGGCTTTAGCACGTCAAAGATCCTAAAAAGGACAAAGGCTAAAACCATGCTCCTCAAAGACGGTTCAACGAAGGTAAAACAGGCTAAATATCCTAAGATTTCGTCCACTACTACCTCTTCGGGGTCCTTTTCTCTTGTTCTATTTAGCATATCCTGAACGCTCGTGTAGGCTATGGGGTAAAAGAGTACTATAAACACCAGTAGAAGGTATGTCTTGTAGCCAAATAAGTACGCTAAAGGGGTGCCCAAGAGGGTACCAAGGGTACCAGGTGCATACCCAAGTTTTCCTATACCAAAACCTGTAGCTATAAGCTCCTTGAACACTTAGGTTATTTTAAACTATATGCATGCTAGACCCATCTCAAAAGAAAGCTGTAGAACACTACGGCAAACCCTTGCTTCTGGTAGCGGGTGCAGGTTCAGGAAAGACAAGAACTTTAGTACACAAGATAGAGCATCTTATAAGTGTGAGGGGTCTAAACCCTAGTAGGATACTTGTGGTCACCTTTACGAGGAAGGCTGCCAACGAGATAAGGGAGAGGATTCTAAAGACTGTGGGGGCAAGCTTGGAATGGGTGGAGACCTTCCATTCCTTCGGGCTTAAGGTTATAAAGCAGGACCATAAACTCCTTGGGATTTCAAAGGACTTTACACTCCTTGAGGATGACGACAGGGATAATCTTCTCAAGAAGATACTAAGGTTTAAAGGAAGCGATGAGGTATCCCTAGAAAGGTTAAAGAGCTACATCTCTAAGAAAAGAGAAGACTTGATTGAGGAGACAGACCCGTTACTAGAAGAGCTATACATGGAGTACGAAAAACTGCTTATATCTCAAAATCTTCTTGACTTTAGTAGCATTCTCTACCTAACGCTAAAAGCCTTTAGAGAAAACCCAAGATGGCGTGAGAGCTTTGACTTCATACTGGTGGACGAGTTTCAGGACACAAACACAGTACAGTACGAGATGCTAAAGTCTATAGCCAAGGATAAGATATGCGTGGTGGGTGACCCGAACCAGTGTATATACGAGTGGAGGTACGCAAGACCTGACAACATTCTCAGGTTTGTGGAAGACTTTAGACCAGACGTGATAAAGCTTGAATACAACTACAGATCTCAAGCATACATCATAAGGATAGCCAACGCTATCCTTTCAGCTTCTAAAGCAGCTTGGAAAGATCTGGTACCTGTGCTAAAACCCACAAGAAGCGAAAGTCACAGACCTGTGGTAAGGAGGTTTTTAAAAGAAGAAGAAGAGGCCAAATGGATATCACAAGAGATAAAAAAACTAAGAGCATATTATCCATACGAACAGATGGCCATACTTGTAAGGGTAACCTACGTAACAGATTACATAGAGAAGGCCCTCTTCCAAGAGGGAATACCCTACAGGGTGGTGGGTGCTGTAAAGTTCTTTGAAAGAGCTGAGATAAAGGATGCTCTAAGCTTTTTAAGATTTCTGGCAAACCCAAAGGACTCTCTCTCTTTCGAGAGGTTGCTTAAGGTTTCAAGACTAAAGCTAACGCAGAGGCAGATGGACCTTATCCTAGGTATGTCAGGTAACAACCTTCTTGAAAAGTCTTTGATGGCCCTCAAGCACTTGCCACAAGAAAAAGCCATAGGCTTACACAACCTCCTTAAGACTCTCTCAAAGCATCGTGGAGATAACTACCACCAAACCTTAGAGGCTATACTCCAAGAAGTAGGCTTTGAAACATACCTAGAGGAGAACTACACAAACTTTACAGAGAGGCTGGAAAACATCAAAGAGCTTATGAGGTTCTTGAAAGAAAGATGGGAAAGAGGCATATCTCTAGAGGACCTTTTGGCTGAAGTAGACCTCCTTGCAGATGTAGACGATAAGGGAAGAGGAGTTAGCATAATGACAGTACATTCAAGCAAGGGACTTGAGTTCCCTGTAGTGTTTCTACCAAGGCTAGAAGAAGGAATCTTTCCGCACGAGAAGGCTCTTGAGGATGAAAGACAGTTGGAAGAAGAAAGAAGACTCTTCTACGTTGCTATAACCAGGGCAAAAGATATGCTCTACCTGACTTACACGAGAGGTTCAAACAGAAAACCTAGCTCCTTCCTGTCCGACATACCCAAGGATCTTCTAGACCTTTCTGCCTTTAAGAGGAAAACTTCCTACATGCCAGAGCTAAGATCCGTAAAAACCTTAAAAGAAGGACAGCTTGTAAAACACAAAGAATTTGGATTAGGAAGGATAATAAGCCTGCAAGAAGAGAAAGCTCGTGTAGACTTTGGAAGCTTTGTAAAGACCATCTACCTCGGCTTTTTGGAGCCTGTGGAATGAGGTACCATTTGAGAAAGCTTATACATGTAGGAAGGTTAATGTTCCAAGAAGGGCTTGTGGACGCGAGGGCTGGAAATCTATCAGTCAAGGTATGCAACGGAATGCTTATAAGCAGAAGGGGTTCTCACCTGGGGAACCTTGGTGAAGAAGACTTCGTGTTTGTTAGTTTTGAGGGTGGTGTCCTATGGGAAAGGGCTTCTTCTGAGCTTTTGGTTCATAGGGCTGTGTACCTTCATACAGAGAAGAGCGCTGTAGTACATGCCCATCCTATTCATACAGTAGCCTTATCTCTAAAGGTGGACGTAATAAGACCTGTAGACTCGGAAGGTATGGACCTGCTGTGTGAGGTACGCGTGATAGGACCTTACAAACCTGGAAGCGAGGAGCTGGCTCAAGCTGTAGCAGAAGCACTCAAGGATAGCCACATTGTGGTAGTCAGGGGTCATGGTGTTTTTTCGGCGGACAGGGACCCCTTTTATGCTTACAGTCATATATCTGTCCTTGAGCATTCCTGTAAAATACTTATGCTATGAAGTATAAGGGGTGTAACATACCTGAGGATCTTTACTACGATATAGAAAACCAGGTCTGGTATAGGATAGAACCAGATGGAACCGTAACAGTCGGTGCTACAGATGTAGGCCAGACGAGGGCAGGTAGAATGGTAAACGTCAGGATAAAGCAGGCTGGTAGGCATGTGCCCAAGGGCAAGCCCTATGCGAGCTTGGAGAGTGGCAAGTGGACGGGTCCAGTACCGGCTGTCATAGAGGGTACAGTCGTAGAAAGAAACGAAGAGCTCTTTGACACTCCTGACCTTATAAACGATGATCCATATGGGAGAGGATGGATAGTGAGAATAAAGCCGGACAACCTAGAAAGGGATATAAAGGACCTAGTTACAGGGCAGGAGGCCATCCAAAAGATGAAGGAGTACATAGACAGAGAAGGAGTGGAGTGTAAGGGAGATCAGTAGCAACCAAACTTTTCCCTAAGCTTCTTTCCTACGTATGGATGAACTAGGTTTTCCAGATTTCCACAGTACGAGGCTATGTCCTTTACTATGCTAGAGCTTATATGTATGTACTCCTGAGAAGGCATCATAAAAACCGTTTCTACTCCCATTAGTCTATGGTTGTTCATAGCTATAAGAAGCTCGTACTCAAAGTCTGTAAAGAGTCTTACGCCTCTCACTATCACCCATATATTCTTCTGCTTCATGAAATCTACAAGCAGACATTCAAAACCCTCCACACTGACCCTTTCCATTCCTTCAACCATCTTTTGAAACATGTCTACCCTCTCCTCAAGGGTGAAGAGGGTCTTCTTCTGAGGATTCTTAGCGACAGCCACTAGGACTTCATCAAAGAGTCTTAGGCTTCTCTTTACTATGTCCAGGTGGCCAAGGTGTGGTGGGTCAAAAGTACCCGGGTAGACTACCCTAACCATCTTCCTTCCTCCACAGAGATAGGACCGTATCACCGTACGTTTTCATCTTATCTGCACCGAAGTTCAACTTTTTTGAGTGTTCTAGTACAAATATTCCTCCATTTTTGAGCTTTTTTAATGCCAGATGTATTAATTTATCGTAACTTTCAAAGGAATAAGGTGGGTCTGCAAAGATGATGTCGTAGTAGGACTCAGAGGTTTCTAAGAATCTAATGGCATCCATACAGACCACCTGTCCACAGGAAAGATGTTTTATTTTTTCTGCTAAAGTCCGGTTTTTTTCCACAAAAGTTACCTTTGCTCCCCTTTTACATGCCTCCAGGCCCACCTGTCCAGTACCGGCAAAAAGATCCAGGAAGCTTAAGCCTTCTATGTCTCCTAGCATGTTGAAGAGTGCTCCTTTTACCAGGGAAGAAGTGGGACGAAGTTTTTGTTTTCCTCTTGAGTTTTTCATAAAAGCTATTATAATTTAGTATTCTGTGTTTTAGGAGGTGTATCATGCTAAAACTTGTGAAGGAGGAGAGAAGATGGCAAAGACCCTCGGACTGCATATCTTAGCGGACCTGTACGGTGTCAACCCGGAGCTTATAGACCGGGTTGAAGACGTGAGGCACCTGCTTGAGACCGCCGTCAAGGTGGCCGGCCTGACCAAGATATCTTCCCACTACTACCAGTTCCAACCCCATGGGGCCACCGGTGTAGTCCTGCTGGCCGAGTCTCACATATCCATCCACACGTGGCCCGAGCACGGACTTGCCACAGTGGATGTCTATACATGTGGGGATCCGGCCAAGGCTTACAAGGCCATGGACTACATCATCTCTACCCTTGAACCCACAAGGGTAGACAAGCAGGTGCACGAGCGAGGTTATGTAGAAGAAGGTATGCAGTCTGAGGAGTTTCGAAGTACACTGCTTAAAGTCTAAAAAAATGGGGGGGCGCAAGCCCCCATCTTATAAATCAGTTATATATCAAAGTAGAGTTCAAACTCTTTGGGGTGAGGGATAAACCTTATTTGGTCTATCTCCTTCCTCTTGTAGCTTATCCAGGTTTCTATAAGTTCTTCAGTGAAGACTCCACCTTTGAGGAGGAACTCGTAGTCGTTCTCTAAGGCTTTCAGGGCTTCTTCAAGAGAACCAGGTAGCTGTGGTATGTCTTTGAGTTCTTCAGGTGGTAGGGAGTAGATGTCTTTGTCAAGAGGTTCTCCTGGATGTATTTTGTTTTCTATTCCGTCTATGGCAGCCATAAGTATTGCTGCGAAAGCGAGGTATGGGTTGCACGTGGGGTCTGGAAATCTTATCTCTATCCTCTTTGCCTTTGGAGACTGGGAGTACATAGGTATTCTTATGGCGGCGGATCTGTTCCTTGCAGAGTAGGCAAGTCTTACAGGTGCCTCAAAGCCAGGAACCAGCCTGTGGTAGGAGTTGATAGTTGGGTTTGTGAAAGCTGTAAGCGCAGGACCATGCTTGAGTATACCACCTATGGCGTAGAGGCACAGTTCAGATACTCCAGCGTACTCAGAACCGGCAAAGAGGTTCTTTCCATCCTTCCATATGGAGAAGTGAGTATGCATACCTGAACCGTTATCGTCAGGGAGTACCTTGGGCATGAAGGTGGCATACTTACCATACTTGTAAGCAACCATACGTACCACGTACTTGTATACAAAGAGCTTATCCGCTTGGTTTAAGAGGGAGTCATACCTTATGTCTATCTCTCCTTGACCTGCTGTTGCTACCTCATGGTGATGAAGCTCTACGATTATACCGAGCTGAGACATTATAGAAACCATTTCGTTCCTTAGGTCGCTCATTTTATCCAACGGTGGTACTGGGAAGTATCCTCTCTTGTTGGGTATTTTGTAACCAGATGAGGCTATCTCTCTGTTCCACCATCCCTCTTCAGAGTCTACCCGCCAGAAAGCGTAGTTGGAGCCTGTACCAAACTCTACAGAGTCAAATATAAAAAACTCAGCCTCCGGACCAAAGTAGGCGGTATCTCCTATCCCCGTTTGCCTTAGGTACTGCTCTGCTTTCTGGGCTACGTACCTTGTGTCTCTCCCGTACCTTTCCCTGGTTACGGGATCATAAATATCGCATATCATTACCAGGGTTTTAGGTTCCATAAAGGGGTCTATGAAGGCTGTAGAGGGGTCTGGAATGGCTATCATGTCAGACTCGTGTATGGACTGCCAGCCCCTCACAGAAGACCCGTCAAAGCCTCTTCCCCCTTCGAAGGTCTCAAGGGAGATCTCGTAGGCTGGTATGGTAAGGTGCTGCCACTGACCCAAAAGGTCAGAGAACCTAAGGTCCACAAACTGAACGCCCTCCTGTTCTATGAGGGTTAGTACTTCTTCTGGTGTGCGTTTGTGCATCTTTAAACCTCCTTTATAAAGATTTTTTAGATTGCTTGTTCACCTCTTTCTCCTGTCCTTATCCTTATTACATCTTCTACAGGTATTATGAAAATCTTCCCATCCCCCACTCTGCCCGTTTGAGCTGTCTTTATTATCGTCTCTACCACCTTTTCCACATCTTCATCCTTTACCACCACCTCAATTTTTACCTTGGGCAGGAAATCTATCACGTATTCTGTGCCTCTGTATATCTCCGTATGTCCTTTCTGCTGTCCAAAACCTCTGACTTCCGTTACTGTCATACCACCTATGCCTATCTCTACGAGAGCATCCTTTACCTCATCCAGTTTGAAAGGCTTTATTATGGCTTCCACCTTCTTCATAGTTTACCTCCTCCTACAAGTTTTGGAACATGATGCCAGAGTGGCACAAGTCCCCATTTACAGATTATATGCTTTCTCACCATGCTGGCTCTCATCAAGTCCTTCCATTTCATTTTCAACATCAACCCTAAGACCTAGAAGCGCTTTTACGATCATAAAGATTATAAGGGTAGTAATCGCTACATACACTATAGTCACGGCAACTGCTAGAAGCTGGATCAAGAGTTGTTTGGGATTACCGTAAAGCAGGCCCTTTCCTGCCTCGTTTATGGAAGGATCCGCGAATATGCCAGTAAGTATTGCACCGAGTATTCCTGCAATACCGTGAATTCCAAAGGCATCAAGTGCATCATCATAGCCAAGCTTTGGTTTGAGTACTGCCACCGAAAAGAAAGAAACTATACCTGCCAGGAGTCCTATGATGACAGCACCTAGAACGTTTACAAAACCTGCTGCTGGAGTTATGGCGACAAGTCCAGCAACTGCTCCTGATGCAAGGCCAAGAACAGTTGGTTTTTTGAAGAGCAACCATTCGGTAGTCATCCATGCAATCGCTGCGATTGCTGCGGCAGTGTTGGTGTTTATAAAGGCTACACCTGCAAGTCCGTTTGCAGCCAGAGCAGAGCCCGCATTAAAGCCAAACCATCCGAACCACAGAAGACCCACACCAGTAACCACCATCGTCAGGTTGTTTGGTATAAGAGTCATCTCGCGCCTTTTGCCTAAAATCAATGCCCCAACAAGCGCTGCGATACCAGAATTAATATGAACAACTGTACCGCCTGCAAAATCGAGTGCACCCAAACTTGCTAAGAAGCCTCCACCCCATACCCAGTGTGCAACAGGCAGATAGACAAAAGTCATCCACAGTATTGAAAAGAGCACCCATGCAGAGAACTTCATCCTCTCAATATACGCACCGCTTATAAGGGCGACGGTGATGGCAGCAAAAGTTAGCTGGTATGCAACGAATATGTATTCTGGGATTGTTTTAGCAGCATCTGCAACACTGTTAACACCAACACCACGGAGGAAAAACTTCGCAGGGCTACCAATGACTCCTCCAATATCAGCTCCAAAGGCAAGCGTATATCCGTAGACAATCCATAGCACGCTTACAATACAGAATGCCACAAAGGACATAGCTATGGTATTGAGAGTATCTTTGCGTTTTGAAAGACCTCCATAAAAGAGAGCTAGCCCCGGAAGGGTCATTAACATAACGAGAGCAGTAGCCGTTATCATCCACGCCGTATCACCCGTGTCAATTTTAGGTGGGGTTTTTTCTTCTGCAAACGCAAGTCCTGTAGATTCCAGAAGTCCAATCAGCATTAACAGATTTAAGGCCTTTGATAGTCTTCCCACGGTTTTAAACCTCCTATTCACGGTTTTCTATCAGTTTGTTTTGCAAACTTGATGCCAAGTGGTCCCCTTCTTCCGATGCACGTTTATTACTCATCTGTGGTAGGTAGACGATGAGTGGCTTGGTAAGTTTGTTAACAAAAGTGTAAATTTGTTAACCTTATTTTGTTGAAAAAAGAAAAAGGGGCCCCTCCCCCAGAGAGGCTTTATCCGTAACTAACTTCTTCTACCTTTGGTTCTATTCTCATTATGGCATCGTCGGGTGTTACATTATCACCGGGCTTGGCGAATATCTTCTTTACCACACCGCTTATGGGTGCGTGTATCTCGTTTTCCATCTTCATTGCTTCTACTATGGCTACCGTTTGACCTTCCTTTACTTCTTGGCCTTCTTCCACAAGGATCCTTACAACCCTACCGGGCATAGGTGGGGTAACGTCCCCGGGTTGTGTTGCCTTTGGTATGCCTCCCTGTGCTGCAGCAGGAGCCTGTGTCTGTACTCCACCCACTGGTATGGCTTCTACTATGGGTGTTAGTTGAACTTCCTCCAGCCTACCATCCACTCTTACGTAGTACTTCCTGGGCTTGCCCGGTTCCTGGTGTGCGCTTACACCTTCTATCTTTACCTTGAACTTCTCTCCGTGGTAGACTATTTCAAACTCTACAGGTGCAGCTCCTGGGACTGTGCCAGGCTTTACCTCTGCTGCCTCTTGGAGCTCCTCTATAGGTTCTGGTACGAGTTCTCCTTTTTCCCTGGCTATGAAGAAGTCTTTTGCCTGCATGGGGAATAGAGCATACAAGAGCACTTCTTCGTCGGTGGGTTCTCTTCCAAGCAAGGCCTTAGTCTCTTCGTAGGCCTTGTCCCAATCGTTGGGGTCTGCCAGGTCTGCGGCCCTAATGGAGAAGTCCGGTTCCTTTCCAGGACCGAGGATCTTCTCGGCGAGCTCTTTGGATATAGGGCCTGGAGGTCTTCCGTACTTTCCTTCCACATAGTCCCTTGTTTCCTTTGTGATGACCTTGTACCTCTCACCTGACAGTACGTTTAGGACTGCTTGCACGCCTACTATCTGAGAGGATGGTGTAAGGAGTGGTGGGTATCCTAGGTCTCTCTCCACGTTGGGAACTTCCTTTAGGACCTCCTCTATCCTATCAAGGGCGTTGGCCTCTATGAGCTGGGCTACCATGTTGGATATCATGCCGCCTGGTATCTTATGTATGAGAACTTTTGCGTTAACTCCAGCGTACTCTGTCTCATACTTCTTGTACTTCTTCTTTATCTGCCTTGCTATCTCTGCACACTCATCTATCTTCTTGAGGTCAAGACCGGTGTCAAAGGGTGTACCTTCTAGCATGGCTACTACAGACTCGGTGGCTGGGTGAGAGGATCCGAAAGCCAACGGCGATAGGACTGTGTCTAGCATGTCCACACCGGCCAGAACTGCCATCATGTGGTTTACTATGGCCGTTCCGCTCATGTCGTGGTTGTGAAGCAGGACGGGAAGCTTTCCACCCGTTGCTTCCTTTATACCCTTTATGATGGCATAGGTCTCAAGGGGCATTATTATTCCAGTGGCATCCTTGAAGGATAGCCAGTCTGCACCCATCTCGGCTATTTCAAGAGCGTACTCTATCCACTTTTGGTATGTGTGTATAGGGCTTCTTGTGTAGCTTATCTCGGCGTGGACTTCTCCACCGAACTCCTTTATGGCCTTGACGGCCGTTTGTATGTTCCTGTTGTCGTTGAGGGCATCAAAGACCCTAAAAACGGTTATACCGTTTGCTATAGCCCTTTCTACGAATTTATACACGAGCTTGTCAGATTTAGGTCTGTAACCTACTATGTTCTGACCTCTGAAAAGCATCTGAAGTTTGGTGTTGGGCATTACTTCCTTTATACGCCTCAACCTTTCCCACGGGTCTTCTTTGAGGTACCTAAGACACACGTCGTAGGTTGCTCCCCCCCACACTTCCACTGCGTAAAAGCCAACCTTGTCCATCTTCTCGCACAAGGGCAGAAGGTCTTCAGTCCTTACCCTGGTTGCCAGCTTACACTGCTGACCGTCCCTCGGGGTGAGGTCCGTGATGAGTATCCTCTTCTTTATACCACCTTCTTGGACCTTTTCAAGCTGCTCCTTTAGATCATCAAGTACATCCGCCATGCTTTTAAACATCCTTAAGACCTCCTTAGTGAATTTTTATAGCCCATGATAGTTGGCTATAGCTGCAGCTATCATAGCTGCAAAGTCCTCTTTGGACTTGACCTCTTCGTATTCAAACAGGTAGGGATGTTCCTCCAGGTACTTGGTGGTAAACCTACCTTTCTTGAAGTCTTCGTCCTGCATTATCCTTATCAGGAGTGGTATTGTGGTCTTTATACCCGTTATCTCATAAGTTTCCAAAGCTGCCCTCATCCTTTCCACGGCCACTTCCCACTGGGGAGCCCAAACTATAAGCTTTGCTATGAGGGAATCGTAGTAGGGGGTTATCTCGTAACCTCTGGAGGCTGCATGCTCTACCCTTATACCAAAACCACCTGGTACGTAGTACCTTTCTATCACACCTATGCTGGGTGCGAAGTTTTTCTTAGGATCCTCGGCGTTTATCCTACACTCTATAGCATAACCGTTAAACTTAATATCCTCTTGCTTGTACCTTAGTGGTTCTCCGGCTGCTATGCGTATCTGCCACTTTACTATGTCTACACCCGTTATCATCTCAGTAACAGGGTGTTCCACCTGGATACGTGTGTTCATCTCTATGAAGTAGATGTTTCCTTTTTCGTCGGCTACGAACTCCATAGTACCCGCGCTGTAATAACCAATCTCCTTGGCTGCATTAGCTACTATCTCGCCGTAGTATGCCCTCTTTCCTGGCGTGAGTATCAGAGATGGGGCTATCTCCACGAGCTTTTGGTTCCTCCTTTGTATGGAGCAATCTCTCTCACCCAGGTGTATTACGTTACCGTACTTGTCTCCAAGAACCTGGAACTCTATGTGCCTCGGGTTTTCTATGTACTTCTCAAGGAGTAGGTCTCCCCTTCCAAAGGCTTTGAGAGCTTCGTTGTAAGCACTCTCGTAGTTCCTTAGGAGCTCTTCTTCGTTCCTGCATATCCTTATACCTCTACCACCACCACCGGCGGATGCTTTTAGTAGTACTGGATAGCCTATCTCCTTTGCTATCTGCTTGGCCTCGACTTCGTCCTTCAGGATTCCGTCGCTTCCTGGTACGGTGGGGACTCCCAACTTCTTCATTATCTCTTTGGACCTTGCCTTATCACCCATGAGCTCTATAACCTTCCAGTGGGGACCGATGAATGTGATACCCTTCTCCTCGCACAGCCTTGCGAAGTGTTCATTTTCAGCCAAGAAGCCATAACCTGGATGTATGGCCTCAGCTCCCACCTCAAGGGCAAGGTCCACTATCCTCTCAGCGTTTAGGTAGGTGTCCAAGGGGTTTACACCTATCATGTAGGCTTCGTCAGCCATCTTTACGTGTCTTGCAGTGGATTCTATCTCGTTGTAGATGGCTACAGTCTTTATACCAAGCTCTTTACAAGCCCTTATTATCCTACATGCTATTTCTCCCCTGTTGGCTATCAGGACCTTCTTAAACATACCAACCTCCTCAGGAGATGAGTTCTATCTTGTACTCTATAGGAGCTACTTTGTTTATCATGTAAGCTATAGAACACGTACCAGGGTTGTATATTGTTTTGTCAAGGGCCTTTTTGACATCTTCCTCTGAAACATGACCCTTTACCTTAACAAACAGATATATCTTGGTAAACACCTTCGGGTAGCCTTCGGTCACCCTCTCTGCATCCGTCTCTATCTCTATGTGTTCCACGTGCTTGCCTTCTTTGTGCAACGCTTCGTACAGATGTATACCTACGCATCCGGCTATGGAATGGAAAAGGAGTTCTGGTGGTCTTATACCTCTTCCCTTTCCACCTACGTAGCCCGCAGCGTCTATTGGTACTTCTCTACCAGCTTCACCTATACCTACAAAGTGAAAGTCTTCCTTCTGAACCACCTTAACCTTCATAGACTACCTCCCTAAGGTTGGACCAATATTATAAAATAAAAAACTGCTAACATCTATCATACCTTTTTAGAATACCGTCGTAGAGGGTGTAAAGGGTAGTATATTTTAGAAATCTGCTAGAGATGTTTGTTGACCTTGTAAAGATCTACGTAAAAGCTGGTGATGGTGGTGATGGAGCTATAGCCTTTCTAAGGGAGAAGTACAGACCCTTTGGTGGTCCAGCTGGTGGAGACGGTGGTAAAGGAGGGGATGTAGTCCTTGTAGCTACATCAAGGAAGCATACCCTGTACGACTTTGAAATCAAGAGGCATTACATAGCCCAAAGGGGTGAACACGGAAAGGGCAAAAACCAGCACGGGAAAGATGGTGAAGACCTCATCCTGTACGTACCCGTAGGTACTGTAGTAAAAGATGCGCAGACTAACGAAGTTATATGTGAACTTCTCTACGAAGGTCAAAGGTGTATAGTGGCAAGAGGTGGAAGAGGTGGAAGGGGTAACGCACGGTTTGCTACTCCCACAAACCAGGCACCAAGGTATGCGGAGAAGGGACAGAAGGGAGAAGAAAGGTGGATAATCCTAGAGCTTAAACTCATAGCAGACGTTGGCATCATCGGTCTTCCTAACGCCGGAAAGTCTACCCTGCTTTCAAAGCTTACAAGGGCAAGACCAAAGATAGCCGACTATCCCTTCACTACCTTATCTCCCAACCTGGGTGTGATGGAAATTGACGAAGAGAGGAGGCTAGTTTTAGCCGACATACCCGGCCTGATAGAGGGAGCTCATGAGGGTAAAGGTTTAGGTCTTGAGTTCCTAAGGCACATAGAGAGAACCAAAGTGCTTTTACACCTAATAGATGTATCCGATAGTAGGACTATGGATCCTATAGAAGCCTTTAGAGTAGTAAACCAAGAGATGGAAAGCTACTCACAGGAGCTTATGAAAAAACCACAGTTAGTAGTAGGCAACAAGATAGACAGCCTTTCAGATAGGAGCCTCTTGGACCACCTTAAAAAGACCTTTGAGGACATGGGTTACACTTTTCTTGCCATCTCCGCGGTCACCGGGGAGGGTTTGGACAAACTAAAAGAAGAGCTATGGAGGTTGTACCTTGAAGCTGAGGGACGTTGAGCTAGCTATAATGCCTTGGGATTTACCGGATGTGGAGAGTGTGGAAATAGAAGAATCTCCTCAGGTTGTGGATCTTGCTGAAGAACCTAGAGCTTACAAAGGTAAACCTCCTGAAGAACCTATAAAGATAGCCTTTGTTGATGGAGTGCGGAGGACCGAGTACGCAGTCTACCTGGTAGACAGGGAGGGTTCTAGTTATTCGGGAGCTTTTGTTTCTTTGGCTTCTGGTTCCATTCTGCTTGAGCTCAGCAGCATAAACCACGTACGAGATAGCTTGGACTACATCATGGAAAAGTATCTAGTAGTTAACTACCCTGGGAGCTTGCAGGAAGAGGAGGTTTTGGGTTTTAAGGTCAGAAATACAGAGGGGGACGTTTCAAGCTATATCAATTACATACTCAGAGAGGAAATGGAGGTTCAGAGTACCAAAGAGGTGTTAAAGCAGAATCCCGATCTGGTCATATGTGACGGAAGCCTAAGCTATAAACTCAAGAACCTTTCGCATCCTATTGTGGGCTATGTAAAGACCATAAAGAAGTTATTCATACCAAAAGAGCACACGAATCTTATACAGGAGCTTAACGTGGGTGAGAGGACTCCCATAGTCAAGGTTCACTACCAACGAACACACGAAGAGGAGGAAAAGGTAGAAAGGTATACATGGTACGTAAAGCTATCCGAAGGTACAGGTATATCCACCGTAGCCAGGCTTGAAACCTTTAGCACCTTACCACTAGAAGAGGTAGTGCGAATAGCAAACCTTACCACGGGCATACTCTACAGGTTTGCGAGCAAACCTTTCCAAGATGTAAGGTCTCCTCAAAACCTCTTACCCATAGGCAAGCTGGAGAAGTTTTTAAGAAGCCACCTTGGAAACCACACCTTCATAAGGAGGGTTATAGAAAGAGCTTTCCACATGTAAGCTGTTGAAAATGATTTTCGTTTAGGCTATTTTATTAGCCTATGGACATACAGGAACTCAAAAGGAACTTTGAACAGTTCCTAAAACAGAGGGGCTATAAGGTAACCAAAAGCAGGTTGAACCTTGTGGACAAGATAGCAAGCTACGGTTCTCACTTTGAAATAGAACAGTTGGTCCATTACGTGGTAGGTTCCAGCAAAGATGGTGTTTCCAGGTCCACAGTCTACAGGACGGTGAAGCTATTACAAGAGTTCGGGGCCATAAGGGAGGTTATAAAACTCGGCAACAGGACCATATACGAGTTCTCTGCAGGAAAACCTCACCATGAACACCTCGTATGCGTAGAGTGTGGCAAAATAATAGAGTTCTATAAAGACGAGATAGAAGAGCTCCAGGATAAGGTATGCCAAGAGATGGACTTTACACCTCTCCATCACAGGCTTGAGATCTTTGGCATATGTTCAGAATGCAAGTCTAGCCATGAGAATAGAAGATGAACTTCCCCTTAAGGTAACGAGGGACAAGCACATAGCTTCAAAGCCACAAGAGGATTTTCAAAGTATTCTGTCCGAAACCATACAAAGTTTGCCCAACAACCTCACCCTAGAAGATAGGATACGTGTCAAAGTGTCCGAAGTTTCCGCCAAGTACTCCATACCGCCCAACATACTCCTGGCCATGATTAAAAAGGAGAGCAACTTCAACCCAAGTGCTTATAACAGGAACAAGGATGGCACACAGGATATAGGTCTTATGCAGGTAAACTACGAGCACAACAGAAGTCTTATGCAAGAGTACGGTATAAAGGATCCTAAGCAACTTTACGATGTGGAGCTGAACATAGAGCTGGGAGCTCGTATACTCTACGAAAACTACAAAAGGTATAAAAGCTGGCCTCTTGCCATAAAGGCATACAACGGCATAAGCGCAGACAACTGGGATTACGTAAAGTCTGTGCTAGAGCTAGCAAACAAGTTAAGATGGTAAGCCTAGAGTATATTAAAAAGGCTCCAGAAAGCTGCGGAGTTTACCTGTTTAAGAGTAAGGGAAGACCCATTTACATAGGAAAGGCAAAGAACATAAAAAGTAGGCTTCTGCAACACTTTAAAAACTCAGAAACCGACCCTAAGGAAAGGTCCATAGTTACCCACTCGGACAGTATAGAGTGGATAGTGACCAGGAACGAGTACGAGGCTATCACTCTTGAGATAGATTTAATACAGCTATACAAGCCCAAGTACAACGTGATGCATAAGCACGGCTCTGGTTATCCTGTGCTTGTGATTACGCAGGACACGTACCCCACCGTAAAGGTAGTGAGAGGTACTCAACACGAAGGGATAATCTTCGGACCTTTTTTTAGCATGCACAAGGCTTACAAGGTTAAGAAGCTCATCCACAAGCTTTACAAGCTGAGGACATGCGACCCAATGCCACAGAGGAGCGAGCCGTGCATGGACTACCATATAGGTCTCTGCAGTGGACCTTGTTGCGGACTCATCTCCAAACAGGACTACAGACTTATGGTAGACTGCGCCGTGAGTGCTCTATCGGGAGAGGTAGGAGATGTGCTAGACAGACTCTACAACCTCCTTGAAGAAAACATGAAAAACCTAAACTTTGAAAGGTGTGCCCTCATAAGGGATCAGATACTCTCCCTGGAGAGATTGGCCCAGGGTCAAAAGGTCTCCGGTCTAAGCCTAAAGCACGCGGATGTCTTCTACTCTATGGGTAAACTCCTCGGTATCTTCCTGATAAGATCCTCCAAGCTAGTGGACAAGAAGGTCCTCCAACTGGACAGCCAGGAGGAGATTTCCGAAATCCTTCTAGGTTTTTACTACTCTAACCCTGTACCGCCCTATCTGGTAGTGAACTTTCCCCTCGAGGATGAGGTGAAGGAGTGGCTGCAAAGGAGGGGAGCCTTGCAGATAGTCCAGGATATGGAACCTGAACTTAAGGAGTTGATAGAGGACAACATGGGCAGCCATGTAGACATGGAGGTCTTTAAAGAGGAGCTTGCAAGGGTGCTGAAGATCCCACCTCTCTATGTGATAGAAGGCTTTGATGTGTCCAACTTTTACGGTGAGTTTACAGTAGGTTCGTGCGTTGTGTGGGAAGAGGGTCTCTTTAACAAAAAGAGGTACAGAAGGTACAGGATAAGGACCGTGGAAAAGGTTGACGATTATGCTTCCTTGGGGGAGGTACTTACAAGGAGAGCGAGGAGACTAAAAGAGGGTCAGGAGAGGATGCCAGACGCATGGCTCATAGACGGAGGTCTAGGTCAACTCAGCGTGGCCATAAGGGTAAAGGAAAGGTTTTCTTTACCCATAAGGGTGTTTTCTCTAGCAAAGGGAGAAGAGGTACTCTTCTGCGAGGATGGAAGACAGGTGAGGCTAAAGGAGCATCCCGTGCTTTACAGAGTCTTTGGTTACATTAGAGACGAGGCACATAGGTTTGCCATAAGCTACAACAGACATCTAAGAAGGAAGGAATTCATGACGGACATCCTAGACAGGATAAAGGGCATAGGGGAGGTAAAGAAAAAGCTCATATACAGCCATTTTGAAAACCTGTACGAATTTATAAAGGCAAGAGATGAAGAACTCAGGCGCCTTGGCATAGATCCGGCCATAAAGCAAGAGGTGGAAAGGTACATAAGCAATGGGTAGGCACAGGGATGGAAAGGTAAAGGTGGAACACCACCTTCTGGAAGGACTTGAAGAGCTGCTGCTAGAACTATCTAAACTTGACTCTGTAAAGTCCATAATCCCTGGTAGGATAACGAGGCAAAACAAAGGAAGAGGTTCGAAGGGCCTATTCCTAAAGTACCCTACCAGAACAGGCTACAAGATACTGTACAAAAACGGCACATCTGTACAGGAGATCTTTGTAGTGTGCGACGGAAGGTTCAAAGAGGATTTTGAAAGGCTCTTTGGTAAAATCAACTCATGACTACCGTACTCGCTGTGAGAAGGGATGGTATAACGGTTATGGGTTCCGACGGGCAGGTCACCCTGGGCAGCTCTGTAGTCAAACACAAGGCTAGGAAGATAAGAAGGCTTTACAACGGAAAAGTACTTGTGGGCTTCGCAGGCTCGGCAGCCGATGGCCTTGCACTCATGGAAAGGTTAGAAAACAAACTGGAGGAGTTTAGGGGAAATCTCCTCAGAGCGTGTGTAGAGCTTGCAAAGGACTGGAGGACTGATAGGTACCTAAGGCGGCTTGAGGCCTTTATGCTAGTGGCAGACAAGGAAAGCATGTTCTTGCTGTCTGGTAATGGTGACCTCATAGAGCCGGACGAGCCCATTCTAGCCATAGGTTCAGGGGGTGACTATGCTAGGGCTAGTGCACTTGCCCTGTACAGAAATACCAGTATGTCAGCGGAGGAGATAGTAAAAACCTCCCTCCAGATAGCCTCTGAGATATGCATCTACACTAACTCAAGCTTTGTGATAGAAGTCCTCTCCTGAATGCTATAATAGAAAAACGTCCCATGTCCACAAAGTTCATCTTCATCACGGGTGGTGTCCTTTCGTCCTTGGGTAAGGGTGTCACATCAGCATCCATAGCCTCTCTGCTTGAGGAGATGGGCTATAAAGTTACCCTCCAAAAGCTAGACCCTTACCTCAATGTAGACCCAGGAACCATGAACCCATACCAGCACGGAGAGGTCTATGTGACAGAAGATGGTGCCGAGACAGACTTGGATCTAGGTCATTATGAGAGGTTCACTAACTCTGTGATGTCTAGGGAGAACAACATCACTGCAGGTAAAGTTTACTACAACGTCATAACTAGGGAAAGGAAGGGCGAGTACCTCGGAGCTACAGTACAGGTTATACCACACATAACAGACGAAATAAAGAGGCTCGTGATGCAAATAGAGAAGGATAACCATATAGCCCTCGTGGAGGTCGGAGGTACAGTAGGGGACATAGAGAGCCTTCCCTTCCTCGAGGCCATCCGTCAGTTAGCTATGGAGCTAGGAAGACAGAGGTCTCTCTTTGTGCATGTAACATACGTGCCTTACGTCAAGAGTGCAGGAGAGCTAAAAACTAAGCCTACACAACACTCGGTGAAGGAGTTGAGGGCCATAGGTATACAACCAGACATAATAGTTTGCAGGTCCGAGATGGAAATACCAGAAGAGATAAGGGAGAAGATAGCCCTTTTCACCAACGTAAAGAAGGAGTGTGTTATATCTGCTCAGGACGTGGAGTACATATACGAAGTCCCTCTTCTCTTTAAAAAACAGAACTTGCCCAAGCTGATAACAGAAAGGCTAGGCCTAGAATACAGGGATGTTCCCACAAGATGGGAGAAGGTGGTACATGTACTAAAAAACACCCAGAAGGAAGTGACCATAGCACTGGTAGGTAAGTACGTAGCCCTGAGGGATTCCTACAAAAGCGTACAGGAAGCTCTCATACACGGTGGTATAGCTAACGATGCTAGAGTGGTCATAAAGTGGATAGATTCCCAGAGAGTAGACCAAAGAGACCTAGAAGAGGCTGACGGTATACTGGTACCCGGTGGTTTTGGAGAGAGAGGGATAGATGGTAAGATATCAGCCCTTACCTACGGCAGGGAGAAGTTAAAACCTACCTTTGGTATATGTTTGGGTATGCAACTTATGTGCATAGAGTTTGCCAGGAACGTGATAGGGCTTGAAGGTGCCAACTCTACAGAGTTTGATCCAAACACCCCTCACCCCGTGATAGATCTAATGGAAGGTCAGAAAGGCATAAAGATGCTAGGGGGAACCATGAGGCTTGGAGCTTACCCGTGCATACTTTTAGAGAACACAAAGGCAAGACAGATCTACAACAAGGAGCTCATCTACGAAAGACATAGACACAGGTACGAGTTTAACAACCGGTACAGGCAAGTTTTTGAAGAGAAGGGAATGGTCTTCTCGGGTCTATCTCCAGATGGCAAGCTCGTGGAAATCATGGAACTAAAAGACCACCCTTGGTACATAGGCGTGCAGTTTCATCCAGAGTTCAAAAGCAAGCCTTTTGACCCACATCCCCTCTTTAAGGATTTCATCAGGGCCTGCCTACAATCTCAACGATAGCCACGTCTGGAGGAGATAAGAACCTCATGGGAGGACCTCCCGTACCCACACCCATGCTGACGAACAGGTAGCTACCTCTACCAAGGTACTTTAGACCCCTGTCCGTCTCGAAGAGTTTGGTCAGTATTAGCTTGCCAACAGGATAGTAAACACCCCCATGGGTATGTCCCGACAGCATAAGATCAAACTCACCCACAAGAGAAGGATCAAGTTTAGGCCTGTGCTTGAGAAGCAGCACGTAACCTATCTTTGGAGTTTCCTTGAGCAGTCTCACCTCATCCACACCTGTGCAGGCATTTACTAGCTTGCAGTCCTCATCGTCCACGCCTACGATGGTCATAAGCCCATCCAATTGAAAGTAAGAGTCCCTAAGCACCACAAAACCAGCCTTCTTTGTAAACTCCATGGCCTGGAGCCAACCTCTGTAGTACTCGTGGTTTCCAAGGACTGCGTACTTGCCAAGGGGTGGCTTCATCTGAGCAAGAGCTTCAGCGAGCTCTTCCTTTCCCTTCATGCTTCCATCCACCAGATCCCCTGTAGATACAACCATGTCTGGCCTTTCCCTGTTGTAAACGTCCAACACAAGCCTGACTTTGTCCATACCCATGACAGGCCCTAGATGAAGGTCGGATATGTGGAGCACCTTTATCCTACTACCCTTTGGTATCTTGTCCGTGTAGAAAACTATCCTCTCAACCCTGAGCCTCAGAGTCTCGTAGTAGCTGTAAACAGAAAGCAGAAGGGAAAGAACAAACACAGCTAAGGCTGTACTTTTTGCCGAAAGCCTAGGAAGCTTTAGCATATTTGCCATTAGCTTGTAGAGGTCAAAAAGCATGGAGAAGAACACCACGTACACTACAAAACCCATCCAGAGAAGGCTCGTAAAAGCCAAGCTAAAGGTTACACCAGCAGACAAGTTGCCATCTGCCCATCTCCAAAGGATAGGAGAAAGCCATCCGTAGGAGACAAGCATAAGACCAAGGACCTTAAAGCTACCACCCAAAGGTGAAAAGAGCCTTTTGTACGCGTAGATGTTCATAAGCATGTACACACTTAGGAAGACAAGGACAAACCAGAGCATTAAATTAAATCTATTGATGAAGCTTACAGTTGAGTTCAGAGGAAAGCAGGTAGAGTTAGAGTTTGAAAAGGATAAGGTAACGGCCTTAGACGTGCTTAAGGCCCTTGGACTCTCTAGAGAGTATGCATTTGTGGTCAAAAACTCTCAGATAGCAGATGAGAAGGAATCTATAAGCCCTGAGGATAAAGTAAAAGTAGTAAGTGCCATATCGGGTGGATGAGAAACTTCTTCAAGGATGTACCAGAACACCTTTGGAGAGACTACAAGTGGCAGGTGCAGAACAGGATAAAGACCAAAGAGGAGTTAAAGAGATACATAAAGCTCCTGCCTGAAGAAGAGGAAGGAATAGATAGGACGAAAGGCATCTACCCTATGGCCATAACACCCCATTACCTTTCCCTCATAGACCCTGAGGATCCACAGGATCCCATAAGGCTCCAGGCCATTCCACGCGCTGTTGAGATGGATAAAGAGCTGCAAGAAAAGGGCCAGGAGAATCCTTTCAACGAGGAGAGTCTAATACCTGGTCTTACCCATAGGTACCCTGACAGGGTGCTTTTGAACCTCACCACCTTCTGCGCAGTGTACTGCAGACACTGCATGAGGAAGAGGATCTTCTTGGAAGGTGAAAGGGCAAGAACAAAGCAAGAGATAGATCTAATGCTGAACTACATAAGGGAAAATCCTCAGATAAGGGAAGTTATACTATCCGGCGGTGAGCCCCTCTCCCTTTCCAACGAAAAGCTAAACTACATCCTTTCGGAGCTAAGGAAAATAGACCATGTAGAACTCATAAGGATACATACAAGGCTTTTGGTGTTGGCTCCTCAGAGGTTTTTTGAAGAAGAGCTTTTAGATATCCTTGAAAGACACTCCCCCATATGGATCATGACCCACTTCAACCATCCCAGGGAAATAAGCCCAGAGTCTGAAGAAGCTGTAGAAAAACTTCTAAGACGTGGAGTGCCTGTGAATAACCAGGCTGTCCTTCTCAAGGGTATAAACGATGACCCCGAAGTGATGCTCAAGCTTTCAAGAGAGCTTTTGAGGATAAAGGTAAGGCCTGTGTACCTCTTCCACGCGGACCCTATAAAAGGTGCTATGCACTTCAGGACTAGCATAGAGGCTGGCCTTAGGATAATAGAGTACATGAGGGGGAGGATATCGGGTATGGGTATACCTACCTACGCAGTGGACTTGCCAGGCGGTAAAGGTAAGGTACCTATACTACCTGAATACCTGGTGGAGAAAAGACAGGACAACGTCTACATCTTTAGAAGTCCCTTTGGATCCTTCGTGGAGTACAGACTGTGAAGGAGATCCCCTTCCACGAGAGTATAACTCCGTTGGAAAGAGTAATACTTACCTTCAGCCTTGTAGTGGGCGTCTTCATGGCCATTCTAGACACCACCATAGTGGACATAATAGTCCCAAAGCTTACAGCTCCCCTAAGCACAGACATATACGGAGCTCAGTGGGTGATAACCTCCTACATGACAGCTTCAGCTGTAGGTATACTCATGGTGGAGCATCTGGAAAGACTGCTGGGGCTAAAGAAGGTCTTCATCCTTGGGCTTACCTTCTTTACGGTAGCTTCCCTATTCTGTGGTCAGGCCAACAGTCTGGAGTTTATGGTCTTTTGGAGAGCAGTGCAGGGACTAGGAGAGGCCTTCATAGTCATAAGCGCCGAGAGCCTTCTCTTTAGTGCCTATGCTCCTGAAAAGAGGGGAGTGGCCATGGGTATATATGGGCTAGGAGTTAGCTTCGCTCCGGCCCTAGGTCCTACCTTAGGAGGTTGGCTCACAGAGCATCTAAACTGGAGGTTTGTCTTCTACATAAACGTGCCCATAGGTATACTGAACATCTTACTTACCCTTCTATTTGTTAAGGAATACAGGACAGCAAACAAACACCAACCTTTTAACGTAGTGTCCTTTCTGTTTTTGGCCACTGCTACCGTAAGCCTGCTTATAGTCCTGTCTAAGGGTCAGCAACTTGGTTGGTTTTCTTCAGACTTTATCCTCTGGATGGCCTGTCTGAGTACCCTTTCTTTCCTGCTCTTTCTACTAAGCGAACTATCCTCAGAACATCCACTGGTGGACTTTTCCACGCTTAAGGTAAAGGAGTTTTTAGTCTCTCTCTTTGTCTACTGCTTTGTGCTTGGCTTTTCTATGTACCAAGTCTTTTACCTTATACCTCTTTACTTTGAGAACCTAAAGCAGATAGGTACTTTTCAGACGGGTCTGGCCATACTTCCTATGGCCCTAACCATAGGTATGTCTTCTCCCATAGCTGGAGCCTTGGCAGACAAAAAGTCTCCACTCATACCTCTCTCTATAGCCATACCCGTGTACCTCTTTTCCTCCCTCTACCTCATCCCAAAAGCAGACTTCTACATGCCTACGGCTCAGACAAAGGTCTACCTGGTGATACTAGCTGTAGGCATGGGCTTCTTCTTTGCACCCATAACCTTGATGGCCCTCAACAGGGTGGGAGAGGAGAAAAGAACTCTTGCCGTGAGCTTCATGCACTACATAAGGTTCGTAGGTGGTTCCTTCGGTACAGCTATGGCTACCAACCACCTTCAGGGCTACATGTGGGAAAACTTTCAAAGAACCTCAGAGATACAGGAGCACTTTTACATACTTGAGTACCTAAAGGCTGTTCCTGAGACCATCTTTTACAACTTGCAGGTGCTGTTTGCCTATTCAAATGCTTTTAAGATGGCCTTTACCTTCGCTGGCCTGTGGGCGGTGCCAGGGCTTTTGGCCCTACTTTTACTCTTCAAGCCTAAGTCTGTGCTCTCTGGCCTCCTTAAGGTAAGAGGTTAGCTCCTCTTCCCTGCCTTCCCTTATGAGGTCTACAAGCTTCTGTAAAGAGCTGATATACACATCAATAGCCGTAAGAACGTTTTCCTTGTTTTCTAGGAATATGTCTCTCCACATGATGGGGTCCGAGGCGGCTATGCGCGTAAAGTCCCTAAAGCCTGCACCAGGATACTTAAAGAGATCCACATCTTTTTTAAGGTTTATGAGGGCGTCTATAAGGGCAAAGGCTACAGCGTGGGGAAGGTGGGAAACACAGCCAAAGACGTAGTCGTGGACGTAAGGGTCCATCTCTTCAACGTAGGATCCTAAAAGGCTCCAGAGCTCGGATACCTTCCTCTTGGCTTCTTGGTCTGTATTGGGTGTGGGCGTTAGGATGAACCTTTTACCTTTGAATAGATCTTTCCTACTGTTCTCCACCCCAGACTTCTCTGTGCCCGCTATAGGATGCCCACCCACAAACTTTTTTCCTAGTATGTTTTCAAGCTCATAGACAAGCTTCCCTTTAACGCTTCCCATGTCCGTTACTATAGTCTGATCATCTAGAACTTGTTTAAGGCTTTTGGCTATGTTGTAGAAGGTCCTAACAGGAGAGGCAAGCACTACCAGGCCAACGTTTTCTAAATCGTCAAGTCTTTCGTAGGCCCTATCTATCACTTTAAGATCTAGAGCCTTTTCAAGAGCCTTTGGGTTTATGTCCACGCCGAGGATCTCTACACCCTTTACAGCTTCCCTCAGGGCTAGAGCAAAGGAGCCACCCATGAAGCCAACTCCAACGATGGCAACTCTTTTAAACATAACAAAATTTTACTTTATCTTTGCGTTAAATAAAAGACTTGAATCCAAATTTCAAAAACACAAGTATATATTACATGCTGCTTTTAGTACTATTATTCTTGGGAATTTCGTATGCAGGACAGCTGGAAGAGCTAATAAATACAGCTCTTGAAAACTCACCAAGACTAAAAAGGTATGATTATCTTGCGTCATCAGCAATAAAAAGGGGAAAATATTCTCTGTCTTTGCCGAATCCTGTATTTTACTTTGGTCTTAGCAACCTTCCCACCAGTAAGCTATACCCCACGAGCAAGGAACCCATGAGTGGTTACACCATCGGTATATCCCAGATGTACACACTTCCAATAAAAAGACAACTGGAGAACAGTGTTTACAAAAGCCAAAGGGAAGAGATAAGAAAAGACCTTGAAGTAGAAAAGAAGGAACTCATAAGGGACCTAAAGGTTAAGTACCTTGAGTGGCTATACACCTTTAAGAGAGAAGAACTCTTGAAGAAAAACCTCTCAGAGGCAGCCTTCCTGATAAGACTGGCTGAGGAGAACTACAGGTACGCCAAAGCCACCCTGTCAGACGTGATACTGGCAAGGACCAAAAGGATAGAGCTTGAGAGCATGCTAGTAGGCCTTCAAGAGGAGAGGAAAACCCTTGAGGAGGAGATCTCCTACCTTGTGGGGAAAAGGGTAGACCTAAGGCCTGAGGAGGTAGACTTCCATGCACCGAACACAGAAGACTTATCCCATAGCCCTTACCTTGAGAGGATAAAAGCGCAAGTAGAAAGGCTTAAAGCAGAACTACAGAGACTAAAAGTAGAACACTACCCTGATCTGGAGCTCATGCTTGAGTACATGGTAAGGCCGGCCATGGATAACCTAGTAAGCCTAAGGGTGGGCTTCACCATACCCGTGTGGAAGGGCAAGAAAGAAGACCTTGCTGTGCTTTCAAAGGAGGAGGAGATAAGGTCCAAGCTCGAGGAGCTAAAAGATACGCAGCTTAGACTCATAAGGGAGATGAACGAGCTAAAGGTCCAGCTGGAGGCAAAGAAAAGGATCCTTAAGCTCCTTGATGACCTCCTTAAAGAGAAAGAGACAGAAGCGAAGGCCCTTGAGCTCGCTTACACATATTCAAAAGCAGACCTAAGGGATGTTGTGAAACTCTATCAAGAACTTTGGGACCTGAGGATGAAAAGGCTGGAGGTTGAGCTCTCCATCCAGAAGCTTTACCCTGCCTTGGAGGCGCTGATATGAAGTGTTGCGAAAACGGTGGAAACACCAGCACAAAGAAGTGGGTCTTTCTGACTTTGATGATACTTGTAATCGCTCTCGGTAGTCTGTTCGTATACCAACAGCTGAAACATAGAACTGCGGACCAAAGCCTAGGCACACCCTTGTTTACTTTAGAGGATCAAGGGGTAAAGGTAGAGGTTTTCTCTAAGAAAGGAAGCATAGACGTAGGAAAGCAGGACCTCACTATTAGGGTGAGTGGTGGAGATCTGAAGAGCCTTTACCTGTACATGCCCCCTATGCCAGGCATGGGTGAGATGAGGGAAGACGCAACCATACAAAAGGTCTCAGATGGAGTATACAACGCCACGTTAAACGTAAGCATGGCAGGTTCCTGGCAGCTTTTCGTACAAGTAGACGGAAAGGTTCTAAAGAAGGACATCTCTGTACCCTTCGCAGGACAAAGGACAGCAGTAGATGATCAAAGCCAGATAGTCGTGAATACAAAAGCTATGCAGCTCATAGGCATACAGACGCACGAGGTCTCATACATGGACCTCTCGGAGAGCTTTTCCGTAGTGGGATACGTTTCCTACGACCTTTCACATGTGCATCAGATAACCTTAAGGTCAGACGCTTGGGTACTGGACACCTTCTCAAGGTTTGAAGGAGAGCTTGTGAAGAGGGGAACACCCCTTATGAAGGTACTAAGCCCAGAGGTCCGAATAGCCCAAGAGGAGTTAAACTTAGCCAAAAGCCTAGGAAGACAAGATATAGAAAGGCTTTCAAAAGAGAAGCTCTCTTACCTCCATGCTGGCCAGGTGGTAACCTCTCCTGTCAACGGGCTCATACTGGAGAAGAAGGTAAACCCAGGAGGATTTTTGAAGGCTGGAGAGGTGGCCTACACCTTGGTAGACCTTTCCAACCTTTGGGTAGTGGCGGAGGTTCCCTTAGAGTTTTCAAGCTACCTAAAAAAGGGTATGAAGGTTCTCGTTAAGCCCGTAGGTGAAGAGAAACTTTACGAAGGTAGGGTGGATTACATATTCCCAGTGGCTGACAAGGAGGCCAGGACCGTAAAGGCAAGGATAAGCCTAAGGGGTGCGAGCCTTAAGATAAACCAGCTCGTGGAGGTCATTTTTGAGACTCAACCTGTTAGGGTTTTGGCTGTACCAGAAAGTGCAGTAGTGGACACGGGCAGGAGGCAGGTGGTCTTTGTCCAAAAGGGAGAAGGTATGTACGAACCAAGGCAGATAAAGCTTGGAAGAAGGTTCCAGGACTACTACGAAGTCCTGGACGGACTATCGGAAGGTGAAAGGGTGGTAGTAAAGGGCACCTTCTTCTTAGACTCGGAAGCACAGATAAAGGGCCTCTATGGAGGAGAGGAGAAATCTCATGAACACCACCATCACTAAATTACCCGCCCATAAACTTCCCGTACTTGTAGACGATGTAAAGCACCAGAAGACTAAAAATCACAAGAAGGAAAAGGTACAGAAGAAGGTCCATAAGGAAAATTCTAGCAAGAGGTTTTCCAGATGAAAGCTTTGACGGAGACCATCCTGCGCTATCGCTTTGTGATTCTGGCCATGATGGTCTCAGTTTTCCTCTACGGGCTTTATTCCCTTAGGAAGATACCCCTTGATGCCATACCAGACCTTACAGACACCCAAGTCATCATCTACTCCGAATGGATGGGACAGGTACCTCAGGTGATAGAGGACCAGCTTACGTATCCATTGGTTTCCAGTATGCTCGGGCTTCCAAGGGTGAAGGCAGTGAGGGGCTACTCGGTCCCCAACTACTCTTTGGTCTACGTCATATTTGAAGATGGTACAGATGTATACTGGGCAAGGTCGAGGGTTCTGGAAAAGCTTTCAAGCGTGAGGTCTTTACTGCCAGCTCAGGCAAAGGTAGAGCTTGGTCCAGACGCCACAGGTGTAGGGTGGGTCCTTCAGTACGTCCTTTACTCTCCTACCAGAAGTCTCGATGAGCTATGGAGCCTCCAGAACTTCTACGTGAGGTACGCCCTCCTATCCGTACCAAACGTGGCAGAGGTGGCATCGGTGGGAGGCTTTGAGAGAGAGTTTAGGGTAGTACTAAGGCCTGAACACCTTATGCATTATGGGATCTCCCTTGAGGATGTGGCCAGGGCTGTAAATGGTTCTAACCTAGAGACTGGTGGCAAGTATGTGGAGATAAACTCAAGGGAATACTCAATAAGGGCAAGAGGGTACGTAAAAGACAAGAGGGATATAGAGGAAGCAGTTATAAAGGAGGTAAACGGTGTACCCATAAGGGTAAGGGATGTAGCCCAGGTGGTCGAAACTCCAGCGCTCAGGATGGGTACAGCAGACTACAACGGGCTTGGCAACACGGTGGGTGGTATAGTGGTGATAAGGTACGGAGCGGACGCCTACCATACCATACAGGAAGTGAAAAAGAAGATCCAGCAGATACAGGCAGGACTTCCTCAAGATGTAAAGCTCGTAGTGGTCTACGACAGATCAGACCTTATAGAGAGGGCCATAAAACACCTATGGAGGGTGTTAATAGAGGAATCCCTAATAGTTGTCCTCATAGTGGGTCTTTTCCTGTTTAGCCTCGGGCTTAGCTTCTCTGTAGTCTTATTCTTGGTGCTTTCTCTGTTTGGAACCTTTGTACTCATGAAACACTCAGGGATAAACTCCAACATCATGTCCCTAGGTGGTGTAGCCATAGCCATAGGGACCATGGTGGATGCCGGTATAGTACTCGTGGAAGCATACTCGAGGAAGAGGGAGGAGGGTAAAGAAGTGGTTGAGGCCCTAGTGGAGGCCACGCAGGAGATAGGAAAGCCCATATTCTTTGCCCTTCTTGTGGTAGCTGTTTCCTTCGTACCCATGCTGGCACTAAAGGGACAGACGGGTAGACTCTTCGGCCCCTTGGTCCTCACAAAAACCTATGCTATGCTCGTTGCTTCTGCACTTTCTATCACCGTGTTTCCAGTCCTCATCTATTACCTAGGTAGGAAGAAGCCCATCCCCGAGGAGAGGAACCCCATAGTCAGGCTTCTGGTGAAACTCTACACACCCTTGTTTTACATGTCCATCAAGCTTAGGTATCTCATGTTGCTAGCAGCCATCTTTGCTGTACCTGCCTCTTACCTTCTGTTCGTTACGCTCGGTAGGGAATTTATGCCAGACCTGAGGGAGGGCTCAATCCTTTATATGCCCACCACCGCACCCGGCATATCCATACAGGAAGCTCAAAGACTTTTAACCCTACAGGACAGGATCATAAAAAGCTTTCCTGAGGTAGAGGCAGTCTTTGGGAAGGCAGGAAGAGCAAACACACCAACAGATCCAGCTCCTCTCTCCATGATAGAGACCACCATAGTCCTAAAGCCAGAAAGCCAATGGAGAGAGGGAATGACCTACGAAAGACTCATAGCTGAGCTGGACAAAGCCCTCCAACTTCCTGGAGTAGTAAACAGCTGGACCATGCCAATAAAAGGCAGAATAGACATGATAAGCACAGGCATAAGGACTCCCCTGGGTGTAAAGGTATTCGGAAAGGACCTTCAGACCTTAACGGAGCTAAGCCTCCAGATAGAACAAGCCCTTAAGGGTGTTGATGGCATAATGAGCGTGTACGCAGACAGACCAATGGGTGCCACTTACGTGGAGATAATACCAGACAGGGAAAAACTCTACATGTATGGCCTCTCCCTTGAGGAAGTTACCAAAGCCGTTGAAATGCTACTGGCCAACAGCCCAGTGTCTGTGTACGTAAGTGGAAGGGAGAGATACTCCATAACCCTAGGAGTACCAAGGGACTACAGACAGGACATAGAAAACCTTTTCCTACCCTTAAAGGACAAGCTCGTACCCATAAAGGCCATAGCTAAGGTAGAGAAAAGGGAAGGACCCATGGAGATAAAGTCGGAAAACGGCCTACTTGTAAACTACGTCTACGTGACCCCAAAGCCTAACGCCAGTCTGGGCAAGGTAATAGAGGAAGGAGACAGAAGGATAAGGCAGATGGTGGATCTTCCAAAGGGCTACTATTACCAATGGAGCGGCCAGTGGGAGTACTGGAAAAGCGCAGTGGAGGACCTTAAGCTCATCGTCCCCCTCGTACTCATCAGCATAGTTGTCCTTGTGTACATAAGTCTTGGAAGGCTCTTTGAAACCCTTCTAGTCCTCTCTACACTACCCTCATCCTTGCTAGGTGGCCTCATCCTCATGCACCTCTTTGGGCACAAGCTCTCCGTTGCCTCTATAGCAGGTTTCTTGGCCCTGCTGGGCATAGCTGCAGAGATGGGTATAGTCATGGTGGTCTACATAATGAGGTCTATCGAGGAGGGAAAGGGTATATACGAAGGTGCTGTAAAAAGGATAAGACCAAAGAGCATGACCATGCTGGCAATAGTGGCAGGCCTCCTACCCGCCGTCTACCTTCCTGGAACAGGCTCTGAAGTCATCTCCCGCATAGCCATACCCATGCTTGGTGGTGTCATAAGCAGCTTTCTAACAGCCCTCTTTGTGATACCAGCCGTATACTCCCTCGCAAGAAAAGACAGACTAAGTTAGTTCAAAGTAAAGTAGACCCCCTCTTACAGTATGATAGGCTAACCAGAGGGTAGAGACTACAAACACCACAGAAGCCAATTTAAATAGACCTAATGTACATAAAAGACAAAAGACAGAATGAAGGAAAAAGCTTACCCTTATCCTCTCTGGCTTGATCACATCCGACATGAGTGGAGCTTTCTGTGGGTTGAGGTTGCTAAGGTGAAACCATACGAGAAAGGGTATTATCCTGTAAAGCATGGCTGCTATTATGCTGGAAAAGAAGAGAACAAAAAGGAGTAAAAAGGTCATAAACCTGTCCATAAGGAAAAAAACAAGTGAAAGACACAGCATCAAAAGCCCCAAGTACCAAAAGTATATGGTGTAGTCTGTAGCCTTTCTCCTCCTTGTGTAGAGTCTTTTTAACGTCATGAAAGACCAAGTAAAGAAAAGTAAAGATAGGGGAAGTTTGAAGATAAAGCCATCCATGAACACAGCTAAAAGCATAGAGAAAGAGAGCATGTAGGGGAAGTTCATGGAAAAAATTCTTGGATAGGCATCCGTAGTAAAGAACATCTCTATGACTTGGAAGGAAACGGAAACTATCAAAGCTCCTACCCAACCAAAGAGCATAAAAGTATAGTGAGTTTTAAAGATCCTAACGTCATAAGGGAAAAAGAGCCAAAGAACACCAAAGCTAACACCCACTACAAGAAAGAACAAGGAGAACTTAATACCCCTTGAAGTAGGTATGTAGCTCTTTACCTTCAGAGCATGAAAAAGCATCAGAAGAGCTCCGTACATGACGGAGGCATAGAGCAGCAGGGCCCCAGTCTTTGTTATAGCAGTCTTGTGTGTAAAAAAGCCAGAAAGGAAAATAAAGGCACCCAGAAGCATGGGAAAGTAGAAGATAAAGGCCTTTGGTATAGGGTTCTCTATCACGGCTCCAACGACCACAGGAAGCATCTGGAATAGGGCCCCAAACATCACAAAGAGGGCAAAGAGTACCGTCTGAGAGTGCAGCAAAAAAGGTAGGTTTATACCCCCTCTAAAGGAAAAATAAACTGCAAATAAGGAAGATAGGAACCAAAAAGAAACTCCTGTAGCAAAGAAAGTAAAGGGTATGACAAAAGGGGGAGCTTGTAGGAGGGACAGACCCCTCATACACTCTCCATCTTTGGTATTACCTCTGCAGGATCAAGGTGCTGGTCGCACATAGGGTAGAGTATCTGTTCTTCTTTCATGTTGTGCTGCTGTATAAGTATCATCAAGGTATCCGCTATCGAAAAGAAGCTCTTTTTATCCCTCTCCTGTAGAGCCTTTTCCATCCGCTCTATGAGATCCCTAGCTTGTGCATGCTCCATCCTCATAACCTGCGTAGGACCATGTATTATGCCCGTCCTTGCCTCAAACAAGGGAAAGAGAACATCCTCTTCCCTCATGAAGTGCTTAAGGGTCTCTTCCTTGAATGTAGCAAAGCTCTTTTGAGCCTCTTCCCATCTTTCTTCCTTTACGTAGCCTTCGGCTTCTGCAAAAATCCGGTCGCATTCTCTGTGTTCTTCAGTCAAATACTCGGTGATGCTAAACATATTCCTACACCTCCTTTATGTAAGTATATAATGACTCACATAAGACTTGTCAACAAAGCCTTATACTTATATGACACATGAGAGTTTTAGCTTGCGGAATTACGCACATAGGTAACGTTAGAGCTTTCAACGAGGATGCCTTTTTGCTAAGCGATGTGATAATCCAAAGGGATTTAATGGAAAAGCCCATCTGCATAGAGAGAAAAGGTAACTACTTTGTGTTTGCAGTGGCCGATGGAATGGGAGGGCATCCAGAGGGAGAAAAAGCCAGCCTTATAGTGCTGGAAGAGCTAAAAAGGTGCTCACCATCCGACGAGGAAGAAATAAACAAATGTTTACATGCTGCAAGGGATAAACTGGAGGAATATGCCCTAGAGAATCCACACGCCCTTGGGCTTGGATGCGCCGTAGCGGGTTTGGTTATATCCAGTAAAGGCCTTTACGCTTTCAATGTAGGTGATTGTAGGGTTTATGGTATAAAGGATGGGAAGCTTTTCTTGCTGACACAGGACCATAGGATAGCCTATTACCTTACGTCAGCTCTCGTAGGTGATCCTAACTACAGGGAGTTTGAAGTGTTCATAAAGCGCGCAGAAGGTTTTGAAGGATTTTTGATATGCTCGGACGGTCTTTGGGAGTACATAGAGGATGAAACAGACAAGGACCTTCAAACCCTCCTTAGTATAGCCTTAGATAGAGGTGGTGCCGATAACCTGACAGCCGTGAAGGTGAGCATAATGGAAGTTTAAAGAGTTCTGTTAACCACTAACGTACCACAACCGCCCAAAGGATCCTTCCTAAAGCGCGTTGAAAGGGTAACCCTTACACCCATGGATCTCAAAAGTAAGAATGCTCTTTCGTACTCTTCCTGACCAGTTTCCTCAAAGGCGCTTACAGTGTTGTTGTAGTACAGAAGGGTTACAGACACATCCAGACTCTTGGCCAATCTCGCAAGCTCAGTAAGGTCTTCCTCCGAGTCGTTCACTCCTTTTAGAAGTAGATACCCAAGGGAGACCTTCTTTCTCTTCTTCTTAGACACGCTTGAAAGAGAATCTCTTAGAGCCTTTAGGAGTTCCGATAAACTACCTGCATGCGGCAGCAACCTTCTCCTTACCTCATCCCTAACTGCATGAAGGGATACGGTAAGGCCACTGTGGGGCAGTGTAAGGACATAGGGCAGGTGCCTTACAGGGTGGCCTGAGGTGTAGAAGGATACCTTAAGGCCCTCCTTCTTAAACATCCAGAAGGCCTCAACCACGTTCCTGATGTTCATAAGCGGCTCGCCTATACCGGCTATAGCTATTCTTCTTATGGGCAGCGCATCCTTAAGGAGGGCATACTGTAGGTATATCTCTCGTGAGCTTAGGTTCCTAAGAAGACCATCCTTGCCTGAGAGGCAGAAGGGACAACCTACAGCACAACCTACCTGTGTAGAAACACAGAGGGTATCCCCCCTGTAAAAGACAGACTCCACCCTGTAACCATCCTCAAGTTGGTAGACAAAGACTCTGTTCAAGGGGCTTTTGCGTTCAGAGAGCAACTTCATCTTCCTTCAAGTTTCTCCTGCAGCAGGAAGAACACCTCTTACAGTTTTCAATGGCTACCTTGTAATCGTTGGGCAGTAAGCTCTCCAAAGGAATCTCTATTCTCTTTCCATCAAGTTCTAGGATACTTTTACCATGAGGAGGGTCTATGTGGAGGATTTTATAAACCTTACCGTTCAGACAAATCTCACTTCCTACCTCTGGCAGTATGTTCTTCACCAGGTAGTTTTCCCTTTCAAAGGCTAGGCAACACATAAGCCTACCGCACAGACCTGTAAACTTTGTAGGAGACAGCGGTAAGTTTTGCTCCTCTATGTCCCTTAGGGATATGGATTCAAAGTTCTCTATAAACCTGTAGCAGCATGCCATTTCACCACATGGACCTATCCATCCCATCATCTGGATAGCATCCCTTACACCCACCTGCCTCATCTCTATTCTTTTCTTGAATACACGGGCCAATGCCCTAACAAGCTCCCTAAAGTCTACCTTTTTTTCAGACAGGTAGTAGAAGAAGTACTTGCTTCTATCTAAGGGTATGTAAGTCTTTATAGGCTTCATGTCAAGGCCAAGCTCTTGGACCTTTTCCTTGCACACAACAAGGGCATCCTCGGCAAGCTTCTCGTTTTCCTTGGCTATCCTTAAGTCTTCTTCGTCTGCCTTCCTAAGGAAAAGAGCTTTAAGCTGTGACTCTTCCTTAGAAACACCAAGGATCTGTATGAGTTCCTGCCCTCTATCTGAAAGGACCACCACTAGGTCCCCTTTCTTCACGTCCTGTGCATTCTCAACCTCTAGTATCTTCCGCGTATCTAAAAAACGAGCTTTTACATGCATAGCTTAAGAAATTATATTTCAAAGCCCTTGACATGTTGTCTAAAACCTTTAAAATTAACTAATTCTGATGTTAGATGCTTCTTTGGTAAAAGAGGCCCTAAAGAAAAGCAAGGTCAAATCTGAACAGTTCAAAGACTTAGAATACCTTAGGTTTACCGATGACTACAAGAACATCCCACGGGGGACGGTTATCTTCCAGGAGTTTACCATATTTGGCTATCCTCACATAGGTAGGATATTCCAGCTTTCTACAGGCCTCAGAGAGCAGTTTACAGAGCCCTTCTGGGTTGAAGAAAAAGTAGACGGTTACAACCTTAGGATCTTTTACCACAAGGGAGAGGTATATGCCCTTACCAGGAGCGGTCTTATATGCGCCTTCAGCACGGACAGAGTCCTTGATTTCATAGACAAGAGGTTCTTTGAAGATAATCCAGACCTGGTGTTGTGTGCTGAGATGGCTGGCCCAGAAAACCCTTACGTGGAAGAAAGTCCTCCCTACGTGAAGGAAGATGTCAGACTTTTCGTCTTTGACATAATGAGGAAAAACGAGAGCACCTTTTTACCACAGAGAGAGAAATTGGAGCTTATAGAAAAATACTCGCTTCCTTCGGTGGAGGTCTTCGGAAGGTTTACCGTAGATCAGGTAGAGAAGATAAAGGACCTTCTAAGAAAATTAGACCAAGAGTGCAGGGAAGGTGTGGTTTTCAAGGAAGACTCGGAGAGGAACAAAAGGGTTAAGTACATAACCAGGTACGCAAACTTAAACGATATAAGGATAACATCCCTGAACATAATGGGCCTTCCAGCCGACTACTACACCAACAGGCTTTTAAGGCTTGCCCTCTTTATAGAAGAGGAAGGTCTAGAGAAAGATGATAGTCTCTACACAGAACTGGGAAAGGCTTTCCTTGAAGGTATCTTCCAAGCTTGCAAGCTATCAAGGGAAGAAGGAAAGGTCTACAGAACCTTCAGATGTAGGTTCCACAGCAAGGAAAACTTACTCATATTTTTAGAGCAGATAAAACACAGCTCGGCACACATACAGATAATAGAGAGAGGCATAAGGCAAGAAGGAAACATGTACGTGCTTGAGTTTGATAAGGTGTTCCTTAACATGACAGGCCTTCTGGGACACGTCCTTAGGGGCGGCTCAGTGTTTGATTAAGCTCTCCAGTATATTCCTAAGGTTCTTCGGGTTTATGAGCTTGATCCCTACTCTATCTGCCCACTTTCTAAGACCTTCATCACCAGACACTAAGATGCCATCGAGCTCGTAAGCTAACAGAAGTACATCAAGGTCTTCTTTGCTGTCTATGATCCCAGTCCTTAGAGCCTCTCTGTACTTTTCCCTTAGTCTGTTTATAAGCTTCCCCGTCTCTTCTTCGGATAGCTTACCAGCTTCCTTGGTGTGTTCTTCTGCTATACGAAGGCCCTTGTTTATCCTGTAGCGAATCTCCTCTATAAACTCGTACAGAAACTCGGCAGGAACCATAAGGTTGAACCTTCTTGGAGACCTTATGCGTACTGTAAGCTCAAACTTGGCACTGAGCTCACCGAGATCTACCATATGTCTCATTTCTTCGTAGACAGATGAAGGCATGTAAAACTTGGCATCCGAATGGTATGCAAGGGACAAGAAGTTCTCTATGGCCCCTAACTGATCCTTTTCAAACTGAGAGTAAATGTCTGGGTTTGTGAAGATGCTTGTGTCAAGGACGAATATCAACATCCTTCACCTCTTGTTTGTTAGTATGTTAATATTTTAATTTAATCAGTATAGGGTGTTTGAATGACCAAAGAAGAGCTAGCCAAAGAAACCATAAGAAGGCTTGAGAAGGTTTTTCCTAACAAGCTTGAGCTTGAGTTTTCCAATCCCTTTGAATTACTTGTAGCCGTAGTGTTGGCTGCCCAGACTACAGACAAGAAGGTGAACGAGGTCACTAAGGAATTTTTCAAAAGGTTTAAAAGCCCAAAGGACATAGTAGAAGCCGACATATCTGAAATAGAGAGCTACATAAGGAGCATAAACTACTACAGGAAGAAGGCTGTATACCTGAAGAAGATCGCCCAGATTTTGGTAGAGAAGTACGGCGGAGAGGTACCAAGAAGTATAGAGGAGCTTACAAAGCTACCTGGCATAGGAAGGAAGAGTGCAAACATAATACTTTACAATGCTTTTGGTATCCAAGAGGGCATAGCAGTTGACACCCACGTGGCTAGGGTAGCCCAAAGGCTAGGCCTTACCAAGGAGAAGGACCCAGAGAAGATAGAGCAGGACCTTATGCGGATAGTTCCCAAGGAAGAGTGGGGTAAATTCTCCAACTTGGTCATACTCCTAGGTAGGTACGTTTGCACAGCTCAGAATCCCAAACATTCTAAGTGTCCGCTAGTAGATATATGCCCTTCGGTGAGCCTGTAAGGTTAAAAAAGCACCTAGGTCAGCATCTTTTGGTATCGGGAGGAGTCATAAAGAAAATAGTGGAGTATGCCCAGATAGAGGCAGGGGATAAGGTTGTTGAGATAGGTCCAGGTACAGGAAACCTCACAAAAGCACTACTTGAAACTCCTCTTTCTGAGCTACACCTTGTGGAGATAGACAAGCAGATGGTAGAGAAGTTAAAGCAGTTACAAGACCCAAGGCTACACATACACCATGCAGATGCCACAAGCTTTGACTTTTGCCTTCTAGGTAAGGACCTTAAAGTCTTGGGAAACCTCCCCTACAACGTGGCGAGCCTCATACTTGAAAGGATAGTTTTCTGTAAAGAGTGTATAAACTTTGGTCTCTTTATGGTACAGAAAGAAGTGGCCCAAAAGCTCATAGAGGGTCCTTCTTGGCTGGGTAGCTTTATCCAGACTTTTTACCGCATAGAGTATCTCATGAGTGTACCCCCCAAATTCTTCGTTCCACCACCAAAAGTGACCTCTGCCCTCATAAGGCTGACAAGAGAAGAAAAGGCAAAGATAGAAGATCTTGAGGACTACAAGGGTTTTCTCCTAAAGCTCTACTCCCAGGGAAGGAAGATGCTAAAGAACAAGCTCGATGTATCCATCCTTGAAAGGGCAGGCATAGACCCCAAAAGGCGCACGGAAGAACTAAGCTTAGAAGAGATAATAAGGCTTTACCATGAATATCACCCTTAAGCTTCCCGTACACTACTGGGAAACAGTCAAGGACCTCCTCATAAGCCATGGCTTTACACCCATACGGAAGGATTACACCCTTTGGGCTCTTGAGAAGAAGGGACAGTATGTACACCTCTATCCTTCTGGAATCCTCCTCATACAGGGAAAGGATCCACAGGGACTTAAGGAGTTTATACTCGGTAGTCTACCGGAAGAGAAGGTATACAGGGTCGGATGCGACGAATCTGGTAAAGGGGACTTCTTTGGACCCATAGTCTTTAGCTGCGTATTGGTAAAGCCTGAGAACTACAAAAGGCTTTGGGAGCTTTCACCAAAGGACTCTAAGGACATAAAGGAAGAGGAAGTCTTTAGAAAAGCTGAACTTTTAAGGCCCGTGGTGGATGTGTTTACAGAGGTCTTAGAACCCAAGGAGTTCAACAGGCTCTACAGGGAACATAGGAACCTAAACACCCTTATGACCATCACCTACAGGAAACTCATAAGTAGTATCAAGGAGCTCCTTAAAGACAAGGAGCACACTATAGTGATAGATGGTTATAGACTAAGATCTCCCTTTGATGGAGGTGTTATCTTTGAACCTGATGCTGAAAGGCATTATCCAGAAGTGGCAAGCGCTAGCATATTCGCGAGGGAGAGTCTTTTAAGATGGCTAAAGGAAAGGAATCTTCCAAAGGGATCAAGCAGCCAAGCAAAGATAAAAGCCTTAGAGATCTATCACAAAGACAGAAGGTTGGCAGAAGAGCTCCTTAAAATAAGCTTCCTGGAAAGCAAGTAAGAAAATATGCCAATAAGGGCACCTACAAACACATCAATGGGGAAGTGCACACCCGAGTACACCCTCCCATAGGCTATAAGTAGGGCATAAGCAAGTAGAAGAAGCCTTATGTACCTGTTAACCCTACCGTAGAAGAAAGCCAGCACGAGAAAGGCCGTAGCAGTATCACCAGAAGGAAAGGAATGATGGTAGAGTCTTTCCGAAAGAGTGTAGACATCGTTAAGCAAAGACAGAGGTCTCTTCTGGTCCAGGATGTACTTAAGGGTGCCCACCAGAAGCTCCATGATGGCTGCAGAAAGTAAAAAGGTCTTTGTACATTCCCTGTAAAAAACCAAGACTGCCATAAAGGCAGGTATGAGCACCCAACCCTTCCCAAAGATGTAGAACCAGGAGAAGAAGCCATCAAGCAGTGGATGCCTTGTATGATTTATCAGATAGAATAGCCAAACGTTAACAGTGTTTGTTTCCAAGTTCACCATATTATAGCCGTCAGGAAGTAGTCGGATATGAGTATGAGCATAGAAGAGACTACCACACTGTTTGTAGTAGCCCTCCCCACGCCTTCTGTTCCACCTTCTGTGTAGTAGCCAAAGTAACAGCTCACGGAGGATATGAGCAGGCCAAAGAAGAAAGCTTTGTAAAGGCCACCTATAAAATCTTTTAGTTCTGCGAGATCTACCATCTTCTGCCAAAAGAGGTACTCGTTTACGTGGAAAAGCTTTACAGCCACGAACCATCCTCCAAATATACCAGCTAGATCCGAGAGAACGACTAGCATGGGTACACCTACAACGCCTGCAAAGATTCTAGGGCTTACCAAATAGCTTATGGAGTTTATGCCCATGACTTCAAGGGCATCAATCTGTTCCGTTATCCTCATGGTTCCTATGTTGGCCGTCATGGCCGAGCCTACCCTTGCCACCACCATGAGGGAGGAAAGCACAGGGCCGAGTTCCCTACCCATGGATATGGCTACCACAGCACCTATCAAGAATTCGGCGTTGAACCTATGAAAAGTGCTGTAAGTCTGGAGAGCTATAACGCCCCCCGAGAATATGGAAGTTATGATGACCACAGGTACCGTTTCGGCCCCCAAATAGGCAAGCTGCTTTATAAAATGTCTCAGCTTGGGAGGCTTTGTGAACATAAAGTAGATACCCCATAGGGTCAAAAGAGTGGCCTTACCAACCTCCTCAAAAATTTTTAACATACTCTAAGTACCTTTGATACCTTTCCTTTATCTCTTCCATAAAATCACCACCTAGTTTTTCAAGGAGAGCATCTGCTAAGATTATGGCAAGCATGGCCTCCCCTACTATAGAGGCGGCTGGTACAGCAACCACATCGCTCCTCTCCTTACCAGCCCTGACCTCCTGCTTTGTGTTTATGTCCACGCTTCTTAAAGGCTTTGTAAGAGTGGGTATGGGTTTCATGGCACACCTCACTATTATAGGCATGCCGTTGGTTATACCCCCTTCCGTACCACCCAGGTTATTGGAGTACCTAAAGTATCCCTCGTTCCAACCTATTTCATCGTGTACCTCAGAACCAAACCTCCTTGCGCTTTCAAAACCCAGCCCTATCTCCACCCCTTTTATGGCCTGTATGCTCATCATAGCCTGGGCTATCCTTCCATCTATGCGCTTGTCCCATTGGACATGACTCCCAAGGCCTGGAGGGACCCCCACGGCAAAGACTTCAAAAACACCCCCCAGGCTTTCACCCTTTTCCTTTGCTTCATCTATGAGCTTTATAAACTCATCGTCCATTCTTGGATCTGGAAAGCGTACCTGAGAGCTTTCTGCAAGCTCATGTCTCTTTAACAGATCCTCCTCTTTTATATCAGGCGATAGCCTACCTATACTGATCACGTAGCTACCTATTCTTATACCAAACTCTTCCAAAAACCTCTTGCACACAGCACCAGCAAGAACTCTACCCACCGTCTCTCTTGCTGAAGCTCTCTCCAGTATGTTCCTTAGATCTCTCTGGTTGTACTTTATACCACCCGAAAGGTCTGCATGTCCTGGTCTTGGTCTTGTAAAAGGAACCACAGAATCTGGAACTTCTCCCTCCGGAGCCATCTTCTCCTTCCAGTTTTCCCAATCCTTGTTCCAAACGGCCATACAGATGGGACTCCCAAGGGTCCTGCCAAAGCGTACGCCTGCGAGAAACTCCACCCTGTCCCTCTCTATGGCCATCCTCCCACCCCTTCCATAACCCCTCTGCCTCCTCTCCAGCTCTCTGTTTATGTACTCGGATGATATATCAAGGTTTGCAGGAATACCCTCCAAAAAGCAGAAAACACCCCTTCCGTGGGATTCCCCAGCTGTAAAGAACCTTATGGGCATAAGCTAGTCTTGACCTGTCCTGACAACCTTTACCACCTTACCAGCTTTCAAACACTTGGTGCACACGTAAACCCTTCTGACAGAGCCATCCTCCAACCTTATGCGCACTCTCTGAAGGTTTGGCTTAAAGGTCCTGCTGTTCCTCTCCGCCGAGAAGGTAACACTCTTGCCAAAAACCGTTTTTTTACCACATACATAACACTTGGCCATGGCTTCTCTCCTTCTTCTATATTTTACCATCTTTTGTCTGTGAAGCTTTTGTGAAGCACCTTGACAGTGTACCAAAAATGTGGAAAATTAAAACTTAACCTCCTGAAGGGCGCCCTAAGGGAGGGAAAACTTAAAGGGAGGTAGTACCATGAGGAACCTTTACGAAGCTACAAGCAGAGCCGCAAGGCTAAACAGCTCAAAGGGTTTCACACTCATTGAGCTGCTCGTAGTCATAGCCATCATAGCCATACTGGCATCCTTGGCCATACCCCAGTACCTGGCATACCAAAGGAAAGCAAGGGTATCCTCCTACGCAGAACCCATAGCAAGGGGTTGTATGTTGGACATAGTAGCCTTCTGCCAGGAAAACCCAGGCCAGCCCATACAACCTGCTAACCTAGCAAACTGTCGTACTGCAGCAGTACAAACTGCAGGTGGTCAGGTGAACCTTCAACCTAACGGCCAGCTTGCCAACGGTGCCTGCGGGCAAGATGGAACACCACCAGCACTGCAGGCTGCAAACTTCCCACAAAGACTTGCTGATGCAACAGCTGATAACACAGTAACGGCCACACTAGCAAATGTACAAGACTTTGCTGTTGCATGTGCTTTTGTAGGCGGTCAAGGTGGTCAAGGCGGTCAAGGTGGTCAAGGCGGTTCTGTAAGGTGTAGCGTAATATCTGGACAGTAATACACACGCTTGCGGGCCCTGTAGGGCCCGCCTTTGAACATGAAAAAGGGCTTTACCCTTGTAGAGCTTTTGGTAGTTATATCCATCATAGCCATCCTTGTATCCCTTGCCATACCTGCTTACCTTAACTACGCAAGGAGGGCCAACGCCACCTCATACGTGCTTCCCATCCTAAGGGGCTGTATGATGGACATAGTTTCCCATTGCTCTTCAGAGCCAGCTGATGAAGCCTATACGGACCCTCTCACAGATCCAAGGTTTCCCAACTGTAGAAACGTGAACACCCAAGCGGGAAACCTTCAGCTTACAGTCGTGCAGATTCCAGTCTGCACAGCTCGAGGTGTACTCTCTCAGGGTAGGATAGAGGGGAGGCTGGGTGGATCGGACGTGCTGGTGGTCTGTACCGTTGATACAAGACCCTTCAGGTGTTTCCTGCAGTAAGTAACAAGCCATACCTCTCTTTGAAAAAGTTCTGAAAGAGGCTTGCCACGAAGAAGCCAAAGAGGAAAAGTCCAAGGAGTTTAAGATAGAGTGTGAAGGGAGAGGAGATTAACAGCAGGGAGGCAAAGGGCAGAAGGTAAATTGTGGTGAAAAGGCCAACCTGTGAGTCTTGTCTTAGCTTGAGTTTAAAAAGGTATCCAAAGGGAGTGGTAAGCAGGTTTTCCACAAAACCCCTGTAGAAGGCATAAGCAAAGGCAAGCTTAAGGATGGATTCAATAGACCAGAGCAGGGTAGGGTTTGAAATGTAAAGGTTTAGGAAGTCCTTCACTTTTAAGCCCTCTACTAGCCACTGGGATGTATGAAAGACGAGGAAGGTATCCAACATGGCAGTGGAGAAGAAACCCCAAGGGCTTACCTCTTTAGTGTCCTCTATGGAAGCTTGGAATACGCATTCTTTCTCGAGCAACGGAAGGAGATCCTGGTAGTCTTTCTTATCCAGGTAAAAGGTAAAGCTTCCTTTGGAGTTTAAGCTCCTGAAAAGATCCTTCACGCTCACACCAAGCTCGGAAAGTTTTTCAACTATACTGCCAGCCTCCTCCTTCAGTTCTAGTATGGTTACCTTTACCATGATTAAGGTATTTTATGCTATCTCTTCCAAGGGCTTGCCCTTGGTCTCCTTCCCGAACATGTTCCAGAGGAGAAAAGCCAAGAAACCCACAAACCACAGAGCACTGAAAGCTAGGATGCCATAAATGTAATCCTTAGTGGCCAAGTACGTAACCACAGGCGGCACAAAGGCCCCACCGACCCTACCCACCACAGACAACAGGCCTATGACGTACGCCCTTATGTAAGAAGGGTATATTTCTGTGGCCACCACGTAAGCCACAGAGGGAAAGGAGAAGGCCACGAGCGAGTAGAGGGAAAGCACCCAAACAAAACCAGCACCTGAAAGGAAGAAAAGAGAAAGCAGCAGAGAGAAAAAGGAGATAAAAAGACCAAGCCTCTTCCTGCCCACAGAGTCCACCAGCAAGGCTACAAAGAGCCCACCCACAAGCCCTGCTACGTTTATGGCCGTGTAGACCAAAGTTATGCTATGAGGGTCCAGGTCAAACCTCTTGGCAAACCCCGTAGGTATAAGGCTTATAAAGCTGTAGTAGGTAGTAAGGATGGTAAAGCTGATAGATGCGCTAAAGAGAAACCTCCATCGGTATTTAGTTAAAATCTCTCTCGTGGCCTTAAACATACCACCTTCAAAGACAGGAACCTCGCAGGCTTTGGCATCCTCAGAGGTCCTACAGTACTTCTTTTCCAGGCTTTCCACGATCCTTTCTGCCTCTTCCGTCCTTCCCCTGGAAAGGAGCCATCTCGGAGAGTCTGGTAGGTTTCTCCTGGCGTAAACTATAACGATAGCAAACAGGGCTGCTACCCAAAAACCAAAGCGCCAGGCAATACCCTCACCCAAGAGGTCTATGAGCAAGTAAGCAGTCAAGGAAGCGGACAACCCACCAAAGTTCCATAGAGCGGCTATTATACCGTCCACCTTTCCCCTATGCTTTGCCGGCATGAACTCGTCTATGACTGACTGTATGGCGGCAAACTCTCCCCCAAGCCCAGCACCCGCAAGGATCCTAAAAAGGACGGCGCTGTAAAAATCCCAGGCAAAGCCAGTAAGGAAGGTAGACAAAGCGTACAAGAAAAGGGTAAGGAGGAATAGCTTTTTCCTTCCGTATCTATCTGCAAAGTAGCCAAAGAGGAGAGAACCTACCAAAGCACCCACTAAAAAGGAGGTTATAAAAAAGGAGGTCTGCACATCGACAAAGCCTAAGGTTTTAGCCATGGGCTTTGCCACAGCTCCAGCCATCACCACTTCAAAAGCATCAAAGACCCACGTTATACCCAACACGAGCACGAGCTTTGTATGGAAGGGCGTCCAGCCTAAAGATTCCAGCCTGTATGGTAAATCCGTCTTTATCTTTTCCATGAGCCTATAATCAAATATATGTTTAAACTCGTCATCTTTGATCTTGACGGAACCCTCATAGACTCGTGTCAGGACATAACCCTCTGCCTTAACATGACCCTTAGGGACTTTGGAAAACCACAGGTAGAAAGCCAGACAGTCAGAAGGTACATAGGCTCTGGAGCAAGAGCCCTGTTGGAAAAGTTCTTTCCACCTGAAGATGTGGACAAAGCCTTAGAGGTCTTCAGAGGCTATTACAGACAGCATCCTGTTGTTTATACAAGACCATACGAGGGAATACCAGAAGCTTTAGAGTTTTTAAGGTCAAAAGGTGTGATCATGACTGTAGTGACCAACAAGATGGAAGAGATAAGCTACAAGATCCTGGACACTCTAAAGCTCCTTGACTACTTTAGCCTGGTGGTAGGCGGCGATACCTACCATGAGAAGAAGCCTTCAGCTCTGCCCATCATCAAAACCTTGGAGAAGTTTTCAGTTAAACCGAAGGAATCCTTGATAGTAGGCGATACAGAGGCCGATATACTTTCAGGGAAGAGGGCAAGCGTGTATACAGCTCTAGCCCTTTGGGGATACACAAAGGATATGCAAGAAGAGCCAGATTTTATATTAAACACTCCTACAGAAATCATAGAGCTATGGAATTCGAGGAGTACATCAAGAGTTTGAGGGAAGCCTCAAAGAGTAGGGCAGTTTTGGTAGAGGGCAAAAGGGACAAAGAAGCTCTTTCCTACTACGGGGTAAAGAATATCTACACACTGTCTGGTAAAAGGCTTACGGACCTTCCTGACCTTCTAGAACCCTTCAGGGAAGTAATACTCCTACTGGATTTGGATAGAGAAGGGGAGGAGCTTACCCGCAAAATAAGGAGCATTCTGTCTTCCCAGGGATATATTTTAATAGAAGAATTCAGGGAAAGACTTGGAGAGTTAGGATTAACATACGTGGAGGACCTGTATGAACAAAGGGGACAAAACAAAACTTTTGGGTATGGTTCTTCTACACGACAGGATGGCGAAGCTATGTATAGACCTCATGGAAGGTCTGATAGCAGAGATAAAGGCAGACATAGAGGAGGGTAAGTTCCTCGCAGACAGCCTCCTGGAAGATGATGCAAGGGATAAGTACTTACGGATAATATCCATAGTAGAAGGGGAGCTTCTGAAAAGGCTCTATGAGAACCTTGAGTACATGTACGACATGTACGAGCTTTTTAACTTTGACCTCACCATACTTGCAAACCTGCCCGAAGAACTAGAGAGGGAACTCCACAGGCTTGATATAATAGGTACATCCAACGGAAGAATAGAGGACATACTATCCACACTTGATATGATCATAAACTTGGGTGAAGAAGACGAAAGGCTAAGATCCCTTATAACACCCTTTAAAGTTTACAGACATATGGTAGAGCATGCCAAAAACTTCTGTAAGGGTGTAAAGCACGAAAGTTACATGTTCATCTGAAGCATCTCTAGAAGCTTTCTTGCCGAGTCTTGCTCAGCTTCCTTTTTATTCCTACCCACGCCTATAGCTCTGTAATCTCTAAAGGTACACTCCACGTGAAAAACCTTCTCGTTGTCGTTTCCGCTTACGGATACGAGTCTGTAAGTTGGCCTCTCCTTCCATTTCTTCTGGGTGTATTCCTGTAGCATCGTCTTGTAATCCCTTCTGTGTTTGTTCTCCTTAGCCAGCCTTACTATCCTATCCTTGTACAGTCTTTCAAAGATCTGGCGTACAAAGTTCAAGTCCTTACCACTGTCTAAGTAAACAGCAGCCCAAAGGGCTTCAAAGGTATCCGCTATTATGGAGAGACTCTTCTCTTTCTTCTTTCCCCCCACCAGAACGTACTCATCCAGCCTAAGCTCGTGAGCAAGCTCTCCTAAAAAGTCCTCGCTTATAAAGTAGGCCTTCATCTGCGCGAGTTCTCCTTCCCTAGCCTTAGGAAACTCTGAAAAGAGTACATCAACAACGAAAAGATTGACCAGGCTATCTCCCAGGAACTCCAGAGTTTCGTAGTTTTCCATACCTTCTTCGGAGTAAGACTTATGTGTAAGAGCTTTCTGCAGGATGGATTTATCCTTGAAGGTGTAACCTAGAACCTTCTCTATGTATTCATATTTTTCTAAAGACGAGGCATGCATTGGTTCCACCAAAGCCAAAGGAATTGGATATAGCCACTACAACTTCCTTTTTCTGAGCTACGTTGGGAGTGTAGTCTAGATCACACTCTGGATCTGGATTCTCCAGGTTTATAGTGGGTGGGATTATACCCGTCTGTATGGTTTTTACCGTTGCTACGGCTTCCACAGCACCCGCAGCACCCAAAAGGTGGCCTATCATGGACTTGTTGGAGCTTATTTTAAGCTTGTAGGCATGATCTCCAAAGAGCCTTTTTATGGCAAGAGTTTCTGACTTGTCGTTAAGAGGTGTTGAAGTACCGTGGGCGTTTATGTAGTCTACCTCGTGTGGGGGTATACCTGCGTCCTCCAAAGCTAATTTCATACACATATAGGCACCTTCTCCATCCGCACAAGGCGCTGTTATATGGTAGGCGTCGTCAGTAGCTCCATAGCCTACAAGTTCTGCGTATATCTTTGCACCCCTTGCTTTGGCGTGTTCGTACTCTTCAAGTACCAAGATACCCGCACCCTCTCCCATCACAAAACCGTCTCTGTCTCTATCAAAAGGTCTCGAAGCCTTCTGAGGTTCGTGATTCCTAGTAGAAAGGGCTCTCATGGATGCAAAACCTGCAACTCCAAGAGGCGTTATGGCGCTTTCACAACCACCTACTATGGCCACGTCTATGTCACCCTTCTGTATTAACCTAAAGGCATCACCTATGGAGTGGTTACCCGTTGCACAGGCTGAAACTACGCAGTAATTAGGTCCCTTAAAGCCGTACCTTATGGCTACTAAACCCGCGGCCATGTTGGATATACCGTAGGGTATGAAGAAAGGAGATACTCTCCTAGGACCTTTTTCCAACAAGATCTTCTGCTGCTCTTCTATGTCCCTTAGTCCACCTATGCCTGTACCTATTATGACGCCTACGCGGTAAGGGTTTATGGAACTATCCAGCAGGCCTGCATCCTTTATGGCTTCTTCGGAGGCTGCAACGGCAAACTTTATAAAATCGGATACCTTCTGAGCTTCCTTCTTGTCAAAGTAATCCTCAGGGTTAAAATCCTTCACCTCTGCAGCTATGTGAACGGTGAGACCTATCTCCTCTGGATCAAAGCGCCTTATCCTGTCAACACCGCTCACTCCGTTTATGAGGTTGTTCCAAAACTTATCAACACCTGTACCTATGGGGCTTACTACACCAAGCCCCGTGACTACAACCCTTCTCATCAATCAGCCTTGAACCTTCTGCTTTAGGTACTCTATAACGTCCCCTACCGTCCTTATCTTCTCGGCATCCTCATCTGGAATCTCTATACCAAACTCTTCCTCAAAGGCCATTATGAGTTCAACCACGTCCAAGGAGTCGGCTCCCAGGTCTTCTACGAACTTGGCCTCTGGAACCAGTTTTTCCACCTCTACCCCGAGTTGGTCTGCTATTATACTCTTTACTTTCTGTTCAAGATCCATTTTCTACCTCCTTGAAGGAATTGACGGATATATTATAGCATGTTTTTACGTATTCTAAAAAACCTGGCACCTCCAGGCTAAAGTCTAGCACGTAAAGCCCATCCCTATCATCAAACTTTACAAAATCCTTTAGCGTGGTTATGTAAAGCTTGTTAGGATCCTTTTTAAAACCAGAGTAGTCGTAATGGTCTGGAAAGGACAGCCTTTCCACAACCTTTATACCAAGCCTGTCAAGGGTTTCAAAGAACTGACTGTTGTCTCCAAGACCGCAGAAAGCGGTAAACTCAAGGTCCCTGTAGTCCTCCACAGGTTCAAGCCTCGCATCCAAAACCTTCCAATCCTTCCTGAACATCCTAAAGGTTGGTTTGTCTGTATTTAACTCCAACGGATAGAGATCTTGGTAAGATAGGACTATGGCAGAGGCTCTTCTTATGGAATCAAGGGGTTCTCTGAGCCTTCCAAAGGGCAAAAGCCTATCTTTAAGGTCACTCCTCTTTATGAGCAGTATGTCCAGGTCCCTCTCTATCCTCCTGTGTTGGAATCCATCATCCAAGATTATCACCTGCGGCTTTAGTTCATCTATGGCATACTTAGCTCCTCTGCATCTATCCTCGTCTACCACTACAGAAACTCCTTTGAGTATTGTGGCCAGCATAAAGGCCTCGTCTCCACACTCCTGCCAGCTTTTACATAAAGGCCCATCTCCGTGAGATACTAAAAGGGTTCCCCTTGTCTTTCTCTTGTATCCCCTTAAGAGTATGCAAACTTTCAGCTCCTTAGAAAGTTCCTTAGCTAAGTACCTAACCAAGGAAGTTTTACCGGAACCACCTACAGAGAGGTTGCCCACTGATATGACAAAGGTAGGAACATGACACTTCTTGAGCAGAGACCTATCATACAGAAAGTTCCTTATGCGGACTGCCAGAGCGTAAGGGTTCATGTAGATCTTTTCAGGATCAGATCCTTCCAGGCTAAGAGCACGAGAAACAGTCCACCCAACGTGGCACTTAGGTACTGGCTTATGAATCTCCACAGTATGGCAAAAAGACCGAGAACCTCCGGATCCACGAAGGATGCAAACACGCTAAGAGCTCCCACCTCACCCACTCCACTACCACCAGGAGTGGGACTCATAAAGATGGCGTAAACAAGCCCAAGCTGGGTGTAAAGCACTTCCCAAAAGGATACGTCCTCGTTGAAGGCAAGCACGAGGAAGGAACCTATTGAGAGGAAGGAGATGTACAAAAGCACACTGCTGACCACAGAAAGAAAGAGGCTTATTTTCCTATCCCTTAGGTATATACGCATAAAAACGGCGTACCTTTTGAGAGTATACTTTAGCTTGCTCTTGAGACTTGAGCTTTCACTTTTTTTCTTCAGAAAGTATCTGAGTATAAGGTATGCGACCCCTGTCAGAAAAAAGGCTAAGGCCAGTAAGGAAAGAAGCTCTACGGCCTTCTTTGGGTTCTGTGCGAGTGAATACCCTGCAAAGGGTAGAGCCAGCAAAAAGAAGGATAGACCCGAGAGTGTTTTCATGGTGACCACACTCATCACTTTGTGTAGCTTTCCCCCTTTTCTCATTAGCGTGTAGAAGCTTATGAACTCACCACCTACATGGGCGGGAGTTATGGTAGCTCCAAAGGTGTTTATCAGAGATATAACGTACCCATAGCCAAAGTTGTACTTAAGTCCTACAGCCCTTGAAAGTACGAAAAGCCTGAGGTTGTCAAAGGTATGATACATGGCAAGGGCCAGGAGGGAGAGTATAAGGTACTTTCTGTTGGCATGCAGAAGTAAGTCTATAGCATCCTTGGTAAAGTACTTCTTGATTATGTAGAACATGCTCCCAAAGACAAGAAGGAGTGTGATCATGAACCAGTAGATCAAAGACCTCACCTACAGCCTCGCCTCTTTGACAGCTTTTCTCTTCCAGAGGCCGTTCTCTATATGGAAAAAAGCTTTTTGGAGTTCTATAAGTTGGGATATGCCCATAAGTGCTGCATCCAGCATCCTGTTAAACTCTTCCCTTGTGAAGGAGTTTTCCTCCCCAAGGGCTTGTATCTCGGATATCTTACCCGAGCCTGTTGCTACTACGTTCATATCTACTGCAGCCTGTGAATCTTCCTCAAAGTTAAGGTCTAATAAGATCTCACCGTTTACTATACCAACGCTCACTGCAGCCACAAAGTCCTTTATGGGTGTAGAGTTTAAAACTCCTTCGTTGTACAGCTTTATGACAGCATCCGCCAAAGCAACGAACGCTCCGCTTATGGCAGCTGTCCGTGTACCACCATCTGCCTGAAGTACGTCACAGTCTACCCAGAAGGTCCTTTCTCCTACCTTGGTGAGGTCAAGAGCTGTACGCATCGCCCTTCCTATCATCCTTTGAATTTCGTGAGTCCTTCCGCCTATCCTACCCTGGACCGACTCCCTTACGTTTCTGGTCTGTGTAGCCCTTGGTAGCATGGAATACTCAGCGGTTATCCAACCCTGACCTTTACCCTTCAGAAAAGGCGGCACCGTCTCCTGTACGGAGACGGTACATACTACTTTGGTGTTTCCAAACTCTACCAGTACGGATCCTTCTGGATAGATAAGATAATCCCTTACTATCCTTATGGGTCTTAGCTCTAGGTTACCCCTTGAGTCTTTCCTCAAACCTTAGCCCCCAGAGCCTTGGCTTTCTCCACCACTTCCTCTATGGTACCCACCATGTAGAAGGCAAGCTCAGGAAGATGGTCGTACTTTCCTGTGAGGATCTCTGCAAAGCTCCTAATGTTGTCCTCTAGCCTTACGTACTTACCAGGCATACCGGTGAACTGTTCTGCCACGTGGAAAGGTTGGGCTAGGAACCTTTGTATTCTCCTTGCCCTGTTTACTATGGCCTTGTCCTCCTCTGAAAGCTCCTCCATACCTAGTATGGCTATTATCTCCTGTAGCTCTTTGTACCTTTGAAGTATCCTCTTTACTTCCATTGCTACTCTGTAGTGTTCTTCTCCTACAAACTCCGGTGCCAGATACTTGGATGTAGACTCAAGAGGGTCAACAGCTGGATATATACCAAGCTCTGCAAGCCTTCTCGCCAGGACAGTTGTAGCGTCTAGGTGAGCGAACACTGAGTAAGGGGCTGGGTCTGTTATGTCGTCAGCTGGCACGTAGACAGCCTGAACAGAGGTTAGAGATCCTTTCTTTGTGGACGTAATCCTTTCTTGAACTTCACCTACGTCTGTGTTCAGGGTAGGTTGGTATCCAACGGCCGATGGCAACCTTCCTAAGAGGGTTGATACTTCCGATCCTGCCTGGACGAACCTAAAGATGTTGTCTATGAAAACTAGAACGTCCTGACCTTCTACATCTCTGAAGTACTCAGCCATGGTGATGCCTGTCTGTGCAACCCTGAAACGCACACCTGGTGGTTCGTTCATCTGACCGTATACCATCACCGTGTAGGGTAAGACTCCAGACTCCTTCATCTCGTGCCACAAGTCATTTCCTTCCCTGGTCCTCTCTCCAACGCCTATGACCACCGAGAAACCTTTGTGATACTTAGCTATGTTATGTATGAGCTCCTGCATCAAGACCGTCTTACCTACTCCGGCACCACCGAAGAGACCTACCTTACCACCCTTAACGTAAGGTTCAAGCAGGTCTATGACTTTTATACCCGTCTCAAGGATCTCCACCTTGGTGGACTGCTCCTCTAGGGATGGAGGTTCTCTAAATATGGGCCAGTACTCTTTGGCGTTAACGGGTCCCGCCTCGTCTATGGGCTGGCCTACCACGTTGAATATCCTTCCAAGAGTCTCTCTTCCCACGGGCACCTTTATGGGTCCACCGAGATACTCAACAGGCTGACCTCTAACAAGGCCATCAGTAGGACCAAGAGCTATTGTTCTAACTCTCCTCTCACCTATGTGCTGAGCTACTTCAAAGTACAGATCTTCTTCTGCCCAGTTTCCTCTGTCATCTATGAACTTTCTCCTCGTCTTAAGACCGTGCCTTATGGGTGGAAGGTCCTTTGTGTCAAACTCCACGTCCACGACTGCACCTATTACTTGAACTATCCTTCCCTTCATGCAAAACCTCCTTATTTCATAGCTTCTACAGCGTTTACAATGTCCACAAGTTCATAGGTTATGGACTCTTGTCTTGCCTTGTTAAAGATGAGTGTCCACGTCCTTATAAGTTCGTCCGCGTTCCTGGTGGCGTTGTCCATGGCTGTCATACGGGCAAAGTGCTCGGCAGCGTTAGATTCTAACATAGCTCTGTAGAGCTGGAAGTTCAGGTAAAGGTTTATCAGCTTGTTGACAAACTCTTCTCTGCTTACCTCAAACTCATAGACAGCGTAGTCTTTCTCTTCCGTTTGTATAGCCTCCACTGGAAGGAATGTCCTTAGGGTCGGCCTGTACTGAACCCTCGTCTTCATCTCGTTAACGAGCAGGTAGACCCTGTCTGTTTCTCTGTTAATGTACCTCTCCCTCACCAGATTTCCCACATCTTTTACCACTTCAAAGTTTATCTCCTTTCTGAAGACCTCATCGTAGCCTTTTATTATGGGGTATTCTCTTCTGCTAAAGTACTGTACACCCTTCCTACCTATAAGGATAAGATTAACCTTTATACCCTTGAAGCTTTTGTCTTTGATAAACTCTTCGGCCTGCTTTATGATGTTAGAGTTGAAGGCTCCGGCAAGACCTCTGTCTGCGGTTATGAGTATAAGATCACAGGACCTTTCTTCCCTTGCCTGGAAAAGGGGGTGCACATTCTGATCTATGTGAGAGGCCAGGTTCCTTATCACCTCGTAGAGTCTGTCCGAGTAAGGTCTTGAGGAGAAGAGAAGTTCTTGGGCTTTTCTGAGCTTTGCGGCGGAAACAACTTTCATAGCATTGGTTATCCTTTTTGTGTTCCTTATACCTTGTATCTTTCTCCTTATATCCCTTGGTGAAAGCTTTGGCATGTAGACAATTATAGCATAAAGCCTTTTACGAACCTCCTTACATCTCCTTCCCTTCTTATTATTCCTGTACGATCCAGGTACTCAAGGAGGGGTATAAGATACTTTCTACTCAGCCCTAAAACGCTTTTTGCATCCTGCACACTAAAGGTCTCTCCTAATTCTTTTAACCTTTTTACATAGTCCCTGAGCAATCCGTCGCTTATGTACAGATAGTTCCCTAGACTGTGCACGTATCCTTTTCGTACGGCGTAGCTAAGGATGTCCTTGTAATCGTAAAGCTCCTTATACTCCCTTATCTGTTCTTTGAGGAGGTTCATAAGCTCGCCGAAGGATTGGGTTTCCTCAAACAGGGGAGAGTTTTCCCACAGTAGGAAATGGTGTTCTTAATAAAGCTTTCATGACCCGGCACGTCTATGAATTCAACCCTTATACCTTCCTCTGGAAAGTCTAAGAAAGCAAAACCTATGTCAATACTCATACCCCTGGACTTCTCCTCAGGCAGCCTATCCGTGTCTATGCCTGTAAGGACTTTTATCAAGCTTGTCTTGCCGTGGTCTACATGTCCAGCCGTTCCTATGGGGACGTAGATCATGGGTAGACCACCAAGGCTACCCTTCCCATCTTTGACCAGATCCGGTAAAGTTCTTGGTAGCTCATCTTTTCCCTTGGTTTGTACCCAGTATGTACATAAAAGTAGTTTTCATCGTAACCTATGACCACCAAGTAGTGGGGTACGCTCACAAAGGCGTTACCCAGGTCTACCAACAGTATGACCGGATGTCCTTTGTCTATCTGTTCCTTTATATTTTCTAAGCTACCCTGGAAAAGCTCTGTCCTTAGGCCTAAGCTTTTGGCGTAGTTCTCAAGGTCTGTTATAAGAGCTCCCTTTAGAGCCGGTATGTAGACGTACTTGGCTATCTCCTGCTGACTTTTGTGTATTCCATAGTAGGCCAGTACGCTGCTCAGGGCAGAGGGCCCGCAGAAGTCTTTCTCTTGCTTTACAAAAGGAACATCAAGGAGTTTAAAAGAAAAAAGGAAAGGCAGGAGGAGAAGGAGGATCACCTTATGATTATTTCTTTGTTGAGAAGCTTAAGGAGTATCACGAGGAGTATAAGTATTACAAGCACTGTTACCACTACACCAAGGCCATCTCCACCTGCCAAGAGCTTGTCCGATGCACTGGCAAGCATACGTATCTGCTCGTCGTTCATTTCAGAAAGCTTCTTCTCTACCTCTTCCTTTGTAAGGCCGTAGGCTTTTAGCTTCTCCTGTACGAGCTTGTTTTCAAGAGCCCTTCTTATCTTGTTTATGTCTTCATCCCTGTTGTAGTTGCTAATTTGGTCAGGAGCTTTTGACTCTACCAACCCAGCCATGGCAGGTGAGCCAACGAAGAAGGTGAACCATCCAAGTATAGAAAACACCAACAGCCTATTTCTTAGAAACCTCCACATACTATTCCCTCCTTTCAAAAAAGTAACGCTAAAACTATTATAAAAGCTAGAAATCTTCTAAGGAAGGATTAACTGGAAGAGTACCGTACTTGGCACCCTCCACTTTGACTATCCTACCTTCCACCTTTACCCTACCCTGGGATATCCACTTTATTGCCTGTGGGAGTATGCGATGCTCGTAGGAGAGTATCCTCTCGGAAAGGCTCTCTTCCGTATCGGTATCCAGTACAGGTACGCACGCCTGGACTATCACAGGCCCGTTGTCCAACTCTTCCGTGACAAAGTGCACTGTACAACCCGTTATTTTTGCTCCATACTCTAAAGCCTGCTTCTGCGCGTTGAGCCCTTGAAAAGCAGGAATGAGGGAAGGGTGTATGTTTATGACCTTCATGGGAAAGGCAGATAGGAAAGTCTTAGTAAGTATGCTCATAAAACCAGCAAGTACTACAAGCTCCACACCCCTTTCTTTGAGGATATCCACCATAGCCCTTTCAAACTCTTCTCTAGAGGGAAAGTCCTTCCTCTTTATGACTACGTAAGGTATAGAGTGCTTCTTACATCTTTCTATAGCGTAAGCTTTTTCTCTGTTGGATATTACTATGCTTATCCTGTCTTGGAGCTTACCTGACTCTATAGCGTCTATGATGGCTTGAAGGTTGGAACCTCTTCCTGAAACCAACACTCCCAGGTTCATGCCAGCTTTTCCCCCACAGCCAACCCCTTATGGTAAGCCCAATCTATAACTTTAAGCAGATCCTCTATGTTCTCTGGATCTTTAAAGGTTACAGAGCTCAACACCTCTTCAACTACCAGATGTATCTGTGTAAACTTTATCCTACCTTTGAGAAAAAGCTCCACAGCTGCCTCATCCGCACCTATGAGTACAGGGACATAGACTCCGCCCATCTGAGCCACCCATTTGCACAGATCCAAGGCTGGAAACTTCTTCCTGTCTACCTCTTCAAAGGTTATGTTCGAGAGATCAATTATTTCCTTCCCTTCAAAAGGAAAGGGTTTCCTCTCAGGATAGAAGAGGGCATGCAGTACAGGTATGCGCATGTCTGTATCAGAAACGTGGAATATAAAGCTACCGTCTATGAGCTGTAAAGCTCCATGTACGTAGCTCTGTGGATGTATTACCACCCTTATGTGGTCAAGGTCTAAATCAAAAAGCGTCATAGCTTCCAAAACCTCTATCCCCTTGTTCATGAGGGTGGCCGAATCTACCGTTATCTTAGAGCCCATCTTCCACCTTGGATGTCTTAGAGTCTCTTCCACCGTCACCTTTTCAAGGTCTTCTACAGGAAGGTCCTTAAAGGGTCCACCCGAAGCAGTAAGGTAAACCTTCTTTATGTGTTCTTTTCTCACCATCTGCAAAAGCTGAAAGAGAGCGTTGTGTTCACTGTCCACGGGCACCACTTTTTCCCTGTTTTTTCTTATAAGATCAGGAAGGCACACTACAGACTCTTTGTTGCTGGCAAGAAGCTTTTTACCCATGGTAAGTATATGGTAGGTGGGTAGTATACCATCCACTCCGGATATGGCGTTGAGTATCTCCTGGGACTCTTCCAAGACAGCCATAAGACCTTCTTCGCCATGCAGGTAGAGCGTGCCCTCTGGAAGGGCATTAAGCCATTCTTCTGTAGGCTTTTCGTAAGAAACCACATACTTGGGCCTGAACTCTATAGCCTGTTTTAGGAGTTTTTCCGAAGACCTTCTGGCTACAAGGCCTATGAGCTCAAACTCTTGTCTGTACTCCCTTATTATGTCAAGGGTTTGGGTTCCTACGGAACCTGTAGAGCCAAGGATGGAAAACCTCTTCATATAAGGCCAGACCTCAGGATGTCATGCATGTGTATTATACCCTTTATCCTTCCTTCCTCATCAGGGACTAACAGAACAGTAATCTTATGATCTTCCATGAGCCTTAAGGCCTCCGCTACTAATCTGTCTTCTTTTATAACCTTTGGATTTCTCGTCATCACATCTTTGGCAAGACTCTTGTTTAGATCTCCTCCCCTGTTTATGAACCTCCTTAGGTCTCCGTCTGTGATGATGCCCACCAGCTTTCCTTCTTTGTCTACCACAGCGGTGGCACCAAATCCTTTGCTGGTCATCTCTATTATCACCTGTGGCATGGGCGTATCCTCTTGAACCACTGGGACTTCCTCTCCCGTATGGTATATCTCCCTTACCTGTCTAAGCTTCCTCCCCAAACTTCCTGCGGGATGCCTTAGGGCAAAGTCTCTTTCGGTAAATCCCCTCAGCCTTAAAAGTACCATAGCGATAGCATCACCCAGGACCAAGGCAGCGGTAGTTGAGCTGGTAGGTGCCAAGTTTAAAGGGCATGCCTCTCTTTCCACCATTAGGTGTATGTGCACGTCCGACCTTCTTGCAAGCTCAGACTCTGGATTGTTGGTGATGGATATTAGGGGTACACCCATGAGCTTTACATAAGGTATAAGGCTTAGGACCTCCTGGGACTGTCCGCTGTTAGATATAGCAAGAACCACGTCCTTGCTGTCTATAACTCCCAGGTCCCCGTGGAGAGCTTCAGCAGGGTGTAAAAAGTGGGCCGGCGTGCCAGTACTTGACAGGGTACTGGCTATCTTACTGGCTATGTGTCCAGACTTTCCCACACCCGTGAGTATTACCTTACCCTGGCAGTTGTATATTATCTCTACAGCTTTTACAAAGTTCTCGTCCAGAGAATCCCTCAGTCTTTTTACCTGTTCTATCTCTATGTCAAAAACCTGGCGAGCCCAGTCTATTACCTCTTGCATCTATGCCTTTTTGTAGTTTTCTATGCCCTTTTTTATCTCTTCGTGGGCAAACTCAGGACCCTTAAAGTCCTCTACTTTCACCCATTTACCAGGCTCTAGCTCTTTGTAGTGTTCAAAGAAGTGTTTTATCTTGTCAAGAATAGGTTTCGGAAGGTCTTCAACAGATCTAATGTTGTCGTATGTAGGGTCTAGTTTAGAATGTGGGACGGCTATAAGCTTTGTATCCTCTCCTTCTTCGTCCCTCATTATGAGTGCCCCAATAGGCCTACATCTCATCACAGAGCCAGGGAACACAGGACTGCTTGAGATCACTAAAACGTCTACAGGGTCTCCATCGTCCGCCAGGGTCTGAGGTATAAACCCATAGTTGAACGGGTAATGCATGGCGGTAAACAGAAACCTGTCTACAAATACAGCTCCAGATTCCTTGTCCACCTCGTATTTTATGGAGCTATCCTTAGGTATCTCTACAACCACGTACACATCCTCTGGTGGGTTTTTGCCTGGTGGTATCTTCTTCAGATCCATGATAAAACCTCCAAAAGGTATATTATACGGGAATCTTGTAGGTTTCTTCGGAGACTAGGTCTACACCCACCTGAAGGTTTTCGATCCAGTTTATAAATCTTTCCACCATCTTTTTACCTTTAAAAATAGCTCCATGCTGTGGTGCTATTATTTCTATGTCCAGCTGTCTTACCATCTTTGCCCAAAGCTTAAGTACCTTGCTACTTGCCATGTACCTTCTGTGAAAAGGCTCCATGTACTTTATGTGAGAATCAAAGTCCTCAACGAATATGTAGTCCTGTCCCAAAGAGGCTCCCAGGTCACCAGAGAAGAGTATCTTGGAACACGGGTCGTAAACCTGGAAGTTCCCAGGCGAATGCATGAAGTGGGCAGGGATTATCAAAATCTTACAGTCACCACCCAACGTTACAACCGTCCCCCTGTCGTCTATAGGTACTACCCTGTTCTCCAGTTTGGAGTCAAGACCAAAGTGAGGAAGGAACCTTATCCAAAGCTTAGATATGAGTGCCTCTGCCCCCGTGGTCATCAGCCACCCGTTTATGGCAGCCACTATATCAGGATCTTGATGGGAAAGGAATACGTACCTTATATGCGATGGTGGGATGAGTGTAGACACATCGGATAGGAGTTTGGTAAACACTTTGTGTCCTCCTGGGTCTAAGAGCATGCCCTCATCCTTATGAACTATAAGGTATTGGTTTGCCTGAACAGCACTCGCAGGAGTAAGCTCTTCATAGTAAGCAACCAGATGGTTTTTGTCTTTATAAAGCAGCTTATGCATCCTATGCCTCCTTGTATATATTTTAACTTGTATATTAACAAGTACAAGTTTAAAATTGCGTTAAAGTCCTTCCCTTAGGAGGTGTTTGTCATGCTTCCAAAGGAGCTTTTTGACCTTATGAGAGAGCTATCCATATTTCCAGCCGTCTTGGCCACAGTGGATGCAGGAGGAGACATGCATCAGACCTTCATAACATGGCTTTATCCTATAGAGCAGAACCTTATAAGGATGGCCTTAAGCTCTAATTCTAAAAGTGCTCAGAATATGATACAGACTCAGAAAGCATCCCTCTTCTTCTTTGCACCCAACACAGCTATAGCATGCTATGGAAGCGTAAGATTGGTAAAGGAACGGATAGAGTCTGTAAAGTTTCCTGTAAACGTGTTTGAGATGGAGGTTCAAAAGGTTGAAAACTGTCTCTTTCCTGGTGGCACAGTTTTGGGAGTGGTCCCCTTCATGCATACGGGTAACCTCCAAAAGGCGGCAGAATTAGACAGCCTGGTCCTGGAAGCACTAAAAGGATGAGGAAAATCACATTGCCACCCATAAAAGTTTGGATAGAATAAAAAGCGACTAAATACTTTTACAGGAGGTGCTTTAAGATGCAGAAGGTAGAGATGAACTTCTTCGCAACTGAGAAGGCTGTCCAAGAAGTTTTGAGGATAGCTCAAGAGAATAATATAACAGAACCTATACTCAGGATAAGGGTTGTTCCAGGTGGATGCTCTGGCTTTCAGTACGCCATGGGCTTTGATGACACCATAGAAGAAGGCGATTACGTCTTTGAATACAACGGCCTTAAGATAGCCATAGACAAGTTCTCCATGCCCTACGTGAACAATGCAGAGCTTGACTACGTGGTAGACTTCATGGGTGGTGGCTTTACCATAAAGAACCCCAATGTTACAGGTAGCTGTGGTTGCGGAAACTCCTTCTCTTGCGGATGATCTGGGGCTCTAGCCCCGCCTCTTTACATATACCCTCACTGAACTAGGTTCCACCTCTGTGGGTATGGCTAAGAAGGGATTTGGACTTTCCGCATTTACTTTAAGCATATACTCACCTTCTGAGAGGCCCTTTACGTCCACATAGACCTTAACATCTTCCACAACTTCTTCAATGTTTGTTATTTCCAGCACAAAAAGCTTTACCCTCGCTTTTTTCTTGCTTAGCTTGTAGGTATAATTGGCATCTTGATGCACTATCTGGATTTCTTTCTCTACGTACAGAGGAGTCCTCACACCGTAACTTACAAAAAACCACACGACTGTTGCTAAGAGAACAGATACAAGTTTATAGTGCCAGTCAACAACAAAGATCTTCTTAAGCATTGCTCATACCCAACTCTCTGAAGAGTATGCCCTTTGCCGTTTCAGGATCCAGGTTCCTCTCGAGCTTTCCCGATACAGCTATGGACACTTCTCCCGTCTCTTCAGAAACCACAATGGCTATGGCGTCACTCTCTTCAGTTATACCAACGGCTGCTCTGTGTCTGGTTCCGTACTTCTTGGGTATGTTTGGTGACTTAGAAAGGGGTAGTATACAGGAGGCGTAAGCTATCCTGTCACCCCTTATAACTACAGCACCATCATGGAGGGGAGACAGAGGGTTGAAGATGGTGATGAGAAGCTCAACGGAGACTGCGCTGTCTATGTAAACGCAACCTTCTATAAGAAACTCCAAGTTTTGACCCCTCTCTATGACTATCAGGGCTCCTATCTGCCTTTCTGCCATAAAAAAGCAAGCACGTACCACCTTTTCTATTACCATCTCCTCTACAGGTTTTGTGGTCTTTATACGCGTTTTATGACCCAACTGCATTAGGGCCTTTCTTATCTCAGGCTGGAATATGATTATCAGAGAAAATAGACCAACGGTCCATAGCTTCTCAAATATCCACTTTAATGCCCTGAGGTTGAAAACCTCGGCCAATACCCACATACCAACCAACGGGATGAATCCCAGCAGTATCTGAAAGCCTTTTGTGATCTTTAAAAAGTACAGAACACCGTATATGAGTATGGACAGGAGGAATATGTCCAGAAAGTCCTTTGGTGATATGTACTTAAAAATCTCCATAGGTCCTTACTGTATCCAAGAGGGCTAAAAACTCTCTAGTTTCCCTTACGTCATGGGTTCTTACTATGTGAGCACCCTGTACAACCGCGTAAGCTACGGCTCCCAAGCTTCCGTAAAGCCTCTCCCTTGGCTCCCTTTTGACTCTAAGCAATCCTTCCAGAATAAGCCCTATGAAAGACTTCCTTGATACGCCAACTGCAAGAGGTAGACCAAAGACCTTAAACTCAGAGAATCTCTTTAGTATTTCTACGTTATGTTCTGGAAGTTTTCCAAATCCTATACCAGGATCGAGGATAAGGTTGCCTGTGTAGCCTAAAGATCTGAGAACTTCTATCCTTTCGCTGAAAAACTTTACTATCTCTTCTACAACGTCCTCGTAGACTATGGGTATCTCCTTCCATTCTTCAGGCCTTCCTTTGGTATGACAGAGTACGTAAGGGCAGTTATACTCGGCTATAACTTTGAGCATATCCTCGTCAAAGGTCCCACCGCTTATGTCGTTTATGATGTCAGCACCTTCATCAAGACAGGCCTTAGCCACCTGGGATTTGTAAGTGTCTACGGATATCCAAACCTTTGGAAGTTCCTTTCTGACTTGCCGCAGGACTGGTAGTACCCTGTTTAGTTCTTCCTCCAAGCCTATCCTCTTTGAGCCAGGTCTTGTAGACTCTCCTCCTATGTCTATGATGTCAGCACCTTCCTCTGCCATTTGGATGGCTCTTTTTACAGCCTCCTTTGGGTCTAAATAGAGACCACCATCAGAGAAGGAGTCTGGTGTTACGTTGAGAACACCCATTACGACTGTCTTTATGCCTAAAGGCAAAATTTTGTAATTGTACTGTAGTTTAAAGGATCTTTTCCTATAGTTTATAAGATTTTCAAGACTTCCTATAGCAAAGTCTTTTTTATACTTTGCCATACATCCAAAAAAGTCCTTAAGGCGTGCTTCACTTCCACACAGTGCATATTTACCTTCGTTAAAAAATACAGAAATACAGCTTTCTTTTGCGCATAAAAATACTTTATCTGGCTGTAATTCCTGATTTTCTAAATAGATAACGTAAAAAACGCCTTCCGATGATCTTTGTTCTGCTTCTCTGAAGAATATGCCTACCTTCTCCTTAAGAAACTTGTAGAAGGCATCCCGATGTTGGAAGCTTTTTATTAGCATGGAATGATTATAACATTTATATTACTATGCTGGTTGGCTTCATCGTACTCTACATGCTTTTGACACTCTTTGTGGGCGTGTTGGCTAGCACTCTCATTAAAAGTACAAAGGACTATATGCTAGCCGGAAGAAGACTACCCCTTAGCATATCCACCTTTGCCCTTTTTGCTACATGGTTTGGTTCAGAAACAGTCCTAGGGGCTCCGTCTGTTTTTGTTCAAAAGGGTCTTTATGGTGTTATAGAAGATCCCTTTGGTGCATCCCTTTGTCTTTTTCTTGTAGGGCTTTTGTTTGCTAAACCTCTCTACAGGATGAACTTACTTACCTTCGGAGACTTCTACAGAGTAGTGTATGGAAGGAAAGCGGAGATAATCGCAAGCTTTATGTTAGCTATATCTTACATAGGCTGGATAGCGGCTCAACTTGTGGCCCTTAGTATAGTCTTCCAGATGGTACTTGGTGTGTCAAAGACTGTTGGTCTCTTCCTTGGTTTTGCTGTGGTTCTATTCTACACCTTCATAGGCGGTATGTGGGCTGTCTCTCTTACAGACTTTATACAGACCATCATGATAATAGTGGGTCTTATTGTTGTACTGTATGAGGTTTCCAACGGCTTTAGAGACATACCTTACGTAGTTACGTCTCAACCTGAGGGCTTCTACAAGTTCTTCCCAGACTTGAACCTGCATGATGTCCTTGCTTATATATCTGCTTGGATCGTGATAGGTTTAGGTTCCATACCTCAACAGGACGTTTTTCAAAGGGTTATGTCTGCAAGGTCGGAGAGGGTTGCGGTGCTTTCTTCCATACTTGGTGGTTTTATGTATCTGAGCGTGGGACTTATACCTCTGCTTATAGCTCTTTTTGCCAAAAGATCAGGCATTAACGTTGATGACAGTCAAATGCTCTTGCCTACCTACATAGTTAATAACACTAATACCTTTACCCAGACTCTTTTCTTCGGGGCATTGCTCTCCGCAGTGATGAGCACGGCTAGCGGAGCTCTTTTGGCTCCATCTTCTGTTTTGAGTGAAAACCTTATAAGACCCTTCTTTAGGGGGATCTCAGACAGGCTCTTTCTTTGGATCACGAGGATGTGCGTGCTTCTGGTTGCTTTAGTTTCCCTCTCCTTGGCCTTCATGGGAGAGTCTATCTACGAGCTTGTGGCATCATCTTCAGCTCTGAGTTTGGTTTCTCTCTTTGTTCCTCTGGTAGCTGGTCTTTTCTTTGGCTCAAGGAGCGAACATAAGGCTATTGCTTCAATGCTCATAGGTTTTTCGGTCTGGTTTGCCTTTGAGTACGTGTTTAAGTGGGAGTTCTCTATGCTAGCAGGCCTTCTGGCAAGCACTATACCCTACTTACTCAAACTATGATCCTTTTCTTTGTGACCCAGCTTTTCAAGGGCTCTTTTTATACCCCTTATGGCCTGTCTTATCCTGTGCTCGTTCTCCACTAGGGCAAACCTTACGTAACCTTCACCGTACTCACCAAAGCCTACACCAGGTGATACAGCTACTTTTGCTTCCCTTAAGAGATAGAGAGAAAAGTCTAAAGAGTTCATACCAACCCATTCGGGTATTTTTGCCCATACAAACATGCTACCTTTTGGTTTTTCTACATGCCAACCTACCCTGTTCAAACCTTCCACCAACACGTCCCTTCTCTTTTGGTAAACGAGCTTCTTTTTGATGACTATTTCATAAGGGCTCTCTAAAGCTATTATGGAAGCTACCTGTATGGGTGTAAAAACGCCGTAATCTAAATAGCTTTTAAGGTGGGCCAGATTCTTTATAAGAACGCTGTTGCCTACCATGAAGGCTACTCTCCAGCCTGCCATGGAAAAGCCTTTACTCATGGAGTATATCTCAACGGCTACATCCTTTGCGCCTTCCACCTGCAAGATGCTTGGTGGCTCATACCCGTCAAAACCCAAGTCTGCGTATGCAAAGTCGTGAATAACCCAGATCTCCTCCTTTTTTGCTATCCTTATAAGCTCTTTGAAGAAATCTAAGCTCACGCATTGGGTGGTAGGGTTGTGTGGAAAGCTCACCACTATAGCTTTGGGCTTCTTGTAGGAAGCTTTTATGATATCGTTTACCTTTTGGAGGAAGCTCTCTTCAAAGTTTTCTTCTGGTATAGGTACGGAGAGGGCATCACCACCGGCTATTATGGGTGCGTAGTAATGTATGGGGTACGTAGGGTTGGGAACTAAGACGGTATCACCAGGCTCCAAAAGGGCTAGCATAAGGTGTGAGTAACCCTCTTTTGCTCCTATGGTAAGTATGGCTTCTTCTTCGGGATCAAGCACCACTCCGTACCTTCTATAATAAAAGTCGCATATAGCCTTCCTAAGCCTGGGTATGCCTCTGGAGGCAGAGTAACCATGGACGTTATCCCTTTGTGCTACTTCGCAGAGTTTGTCTATTATGTGCTTCTCTGGTGGCATATCAGGATTTCCCATACCCAGGTCAACTATGTCCTCTCCCTCTCTTCTCAGTTTGTACTTAAGCTCGTTTATCATGGCAAAGACGTACTTGGGAAGCTTTGCCACTCTTGGAAACATCCACTGGTTACTCATTTTCTCTCTCCTCTTCAAGCTCTTTACAATCTATGCACATGGTCGTAACAGGGCGAGCCTTCAACCTTTCGAAGGGTATGAGTTTGCCGCAACTTTCGCAAATGCCGTAAGTGCCGGCTTCTATCTTCATAAGGGCGTAGTCTATCTTCCTTAGAAGCTTGAGCTCTCTCGTTCTTATCCTTTGAAGGAGGAGGTATCTTTCTGCCTCTATGTTGGCTCTGTCTATTTCGTCACCTCCCTCAAAAGCTACGTTGGAAGGATCCTTTATCTGCTCCTGGGCCCTTTTAAGTACTTGTTCTCTCATAGAAAGGAGGATATCCTTTAGCTCCTCTACTTGCTCAGGTGTAAGGTGCTCCATCGGATTAATTATAAACTTCTAAGACTTTAGGAGTATTTCAAGGGTAAGGTTTACACTTTCAGCAAGTGCCCTAAGATTGTAACCACCCTCCAGTGCAAAGAGTACGGGGATAGAAAGGTCCTTTGATATGCTCACAAGGGACTCCACTATGTTGCCTATGCCCTGGGTGCTCACGTTTAGGTATGTCAGCGGGTCATCCTTGTGGATGTCGTACCCTGCTGAAACTAGCATAAACTGCGGTCTGTAGGAATAGACTAGATCGGGAAGGATCTCTCGGTATACCTTTATGTACTCCTCATCACCCGAGTAGGCCTTCATGGGAACGTTGTGAGTATACCCATAGCCCTTACCTGCCCCCTTTTCCTCAGCGGATCCTGTACCTGGATAGAAGGGGTACTGGTGGGTGGAAAAGTAAAAGACTCTGTCCTCTTCGTAGAAGCTTCTTTGAGTACCATTTCCATGGTGTGCGTCAAAGTCTACTATAAAAACTCTTTCAATGCCTTTGTTGAGTAGGTACCATCCTCCTACGGCCACGTTGTTAAACAGACAAAAACCCATAGCTTTGGACCTTTCCGCATGATGGCCAGGAGGTCTTACAGCGCAGAATACAGCTTCCACATCTTTATTCAGAAGATGGTCTATTCCTTGAAGGATTGCTCCAACGGCGTGGAGAGCTACCTCGTAACTGTCTTTGTAAGCGTACGTATCAGGATCCAAATACCCCCCACCTGCAGAACAAAAGTCGTGTAACTCTTGGATGTAAGATGGTTCATGGTTTAGAGCGACTTCTTGCGGTGTGGCTCTCCTAGTCTTTAGAAGTATTAGTTTCTTTAGAGTACCTTTAGAGTCTAACTCCCTCATTATACTTATGAGCCTGTCTTTGTTTTCTGGATGGTGTAGTTCGTTATGTTTTAGAAAAATTTCATCGTAAATAAAGCCTGTTCTCATCGCTAATTATTTTATAATTAACTTAAGCAAAGCCGAGGAGGTAGACTATGGCAACGCTTAGCTATGAGGAAGCTCTAGAACTTTTAAAACAACAAGTAAAGGATCTTGAAGCAGCAGCCCGTATGGAAGAAGTGGGCGTTGTCTACTACGTGGGTGACGGTGTAGCCAGGGCTTATGGTCTTGAAAATGTAATGTCCAATGAAGTAGTTGAGTTTGAAGGTGGAACGCTGGGAGTGGCCTTCAACTTGGAAGAAGACAACGTAGGTATCATAATACTTGGCTCCGAGAGCGGTATAAGGGAGGGATCCATAGTAAGGAGGACGGGAAGGATCCTGGACGCTCCAGTAGGCGAAGGGCTAATAGGTAGGGTCATAGACCCTCTTGGTAATCCTCTTGATGGAAAGGGACCCATAAAGTACGAGTACAGATCACCTATAGAAAAGATAGCTCCAGGTGTGGTAAAGAGGAAATCTGTGCACGAACCCCTTCAGACGGGCATAAAGGCCATAGACGCCATGATACCCATAGGAAGGGGTCAGAGGGAGCTCATCATAGGTGACAGGTCTACAGGAAAGACTACCATATGTATAGACACTATACTCAACCAGAAGGATACGGACGTTTACTGCATATATGTAGCCATAGGTCAGAAAAGGTCAACCACAGCAAGGATAATAGAGCTTTTAGAAAAGAGCGGTGCTATGGAATACACATGTGTTGTAGTGGCATCCGCAACAGATCCAGCATCCCTCCAGTACATAGCCCCCTTCGTAGGATGTACCATAGGTGAGTACTTTAGAGACAACGGAAAGCACGCCCTCATAATATACGACGACCTCTCTAAACATGCTGAGGCTTACAGGCAGCTCTCCCTTCTCATGAGGAGGCCACCGGGAAGAGAAGCTTACCCTGGTGACGTCTTCTATCTACACTCAAGACTACTAGAGAGGGCAGCAAAACTCAACGATGAGCTGGGAGCAGGTTCTTTGACGGCTCTTCCTATAATAGAGACTAAAGCGGGAGACGTTGCCGCCTACATACCTACCAACGTGATATCCATAACCGACGGTCAGATATACCTTGAGCCAGACCTCTTCAACAAGGGTGTAAGGCCGGCCATAAACGTAGGTCTGTCCGTCTCACGTGTCGGTGGTGCTGCTCAAATAAAGGCTATGAAGCAGGTGGCAGGTTCGCTAAGGCTTGACCTTGCACAGTTTAGAGAGCTTGAGGCCTTTGTTCAGTTTGCATCAGAGTTGGACAAGGCAACTCAGCAGACTATAAACAGAGGTCTAAGGCTTGTGGAACTCCTAAAGCAAGAACCCTACAACCCCATACCCGTAGAAAAGCAGATAGTGGCCATATACGCAGGAACCAACGGATACCTGGATGACCTGCCAGTAGAGTCGGTAAGGAAGTTTGAAAAGGAGCTATACGCTTACCTTGATAGGGAAAGACCGGACATCCTAAAGGAGATAAAGGAAAAGAAAGCTCTTGACGACGAGCTAAAGAAAAAAATTGAAGACGCTTTGAAGGACTTCAAGAGCAAGTTCATACCTTAAATCATCCCTCCGGGCCCTTCGGCCTGGAGTCGTTTTTAACCTTAAGGGTCTTCTTAGCCTCTTGCAGTAATTTCTCTTGTCTGTTCTTACCCTTGGGTAGTGCATTTCTTAAGGAGCTTAGTCTCTCAAGATGCTCTTCTAAATCCTGCGGCAGAGTGTCTTCCAACATCTCCCTAACGACCCTTGACAGAGCTGGTACCTTCCCAGAGGTGGTTATGCCAACTACAAGTTCTCCCCTCGCCACCAAGGCTGGAAAGAGGAAATTGCAAAAGTCTGGACTGTCTACTGAGTTGCAAAAGATTCCCTTCCTTTGACAGTAACGAAAGACCTTTTCCTAAGGTTTACGAATACGGGAAAGTAGGAACTCATCCAAACAGCCTCCCTACGTACTCTACACCCTCCACAGACCTCAAGGCATCCAGTAGGTTTTTGAGCGTTTTGTAATTTTCCACCTCAACGGTAAACTCCATGATTGCCTGACCCACCTGGAGGCTTTTAGTCTTGGCTTCAAGTATGTTCACACCAAGTTTTGCTATGGTGGAAGTCACATCTCCTAGTATACCTATCCTATCCTTAACGGATAGCCTTATCCTCGTTGGATACCTTCCAGAGGAGCCTTTGTAATCTACTTTAAGTACCTTCTCAGGTAGATTCTTGAGCATGTACTGAAGGTTAGGACACTGAGAAGAGTGTATAACTATACCCTTACCCTTTACCACAACACCGTAAACTTCTTCCCCAGGTACAGGCATGCAGCAAGTTGCCCTCTGATGCATGATGGCACCCACATCGGCAAGGGACAGGTGAGCTTCAGGCTTATGATCCTTATCCCTTACCTTCTCCTTTTTGTAGCCTAGTAAGGAAAGGAGTTTTTCTTTAGTGAGCTTGTCTTCTCCTACTAGCAAGTACAGGCGCTCCTCGTCAACCTGAAGCTCTTGAGAGATCCTCTTGATAAGGTCTTCTTTGGATAAACCTATAGCCTTGGCATAGAGTTCAAGCTTCTTTTTTCCCTCTTGTAAAGTTCTCTCCTTCTCTAGCTCTCTTATGTAGGCTTTTATCTTACTCTTAGCTTTGGAAGTGACTACAAAATTGAGCCATTCTACCTTGGGAGTTTTGTTTGGGTGAGTGATTATCTCTACCATATCGCCGTTCTGCAGTCTATAGTCTAAGGGAACTATGCGACCGTTTACCTTAGCACCCGCGCAGTGCATGCCTATGTCCGTGTGAATATGGAAGGCAAAATCTACTGGTGTGGCTCCTTTTGGAAGTACTACTAGGTCACCCTTGGGTGTAAAGACAAACACTTCCTCCGAGAAGAGCTCTAGCTTTACGTTTTCCAAAAGCTCTTGAGGGTTTTTACTTCCCTTTATGCTCTCCACCAAGTTTTTTAGCCAAGAATATATGTTGTTGTCGTTAACAGATTTACCTTCCTTGTATGCCCAGTGTGCTGCTATTCCCTTCTCTGCCCTCTCGTGCATCTCCCATGTCCTTATCTGGACCTCCACCATCCTACCTTTCGGCCCTATGACGGTGGTGTGCAAAGACTGGTACATGTTGGCCTTGGGAAGGGAGATGTAGTCATCAAACCTTCCTGGGACAGGTTTAAAGATGCTGTGGACTACACCTAGGGCCAGGTAGCATTCGCTTACCTCGTTAAGTAATACCCTAACACCTAGTATGTCGTGAACATCTTCGAGCCTTATACCCTTCCTTATGGTCTTCTGCCAGATGCCATACAAATGTTTAGGTCTATAAGTTATGTATGGTTTTAAACCGGCCTTCTCTAAAGCCTCCTTCAAGACGGGTATAAAGTACCTCTGAAGGTAAAGCTTTAACTCCTCCTGCGTTTGAGCTACAAACTCTTTCACAGTATGGTACTCTTTGGGGTATAGGTGCATAAAGCAAAGATCTTCAAGCTCGTTCTTTACTTGCCAAATGCCCAACCTATTGGCTATAGGAACGTATATCTCTAAAGTCTCCTTGGCTATCCTTATCTGCTTGTCCTTCCTAAGGTAGTGAAGCGTGCGCATGTTGTGTAGCCTATCGGCGAGCTTGACGATTATCACCCTTATGTCCTTGGCCATGGCAAGGATGAGCTTCCTGTAGTTCTCTGCCTTTTGTTTTTCAACGTCTTTAAAGGAGAGCTTGCTTAGCTTTGTAACGCCTTGCACTATGTCAGCTACCGCAACGCCGAAGAGTTCTTTTATCTCTTGGTAGGTGGTCTGGGTATCCTCTAAGACATCATGCAGTAAGGCGGCGGCTACACTGTCCTCGTCCTTTATTATGTTGTAAACTATGAGGGCTGTCTCAATAAGATGGTTTATGTAGGGCTCTCCCGATGCTCTCTTCTGACCCCTGTGTTTTTCCTCTACAAACTCATAAGCCCTCCTTACCTTCTCCCATCTTTCTAATATTTCTTCAAGCTGTTTGTTTACAGTGGAGGATTCCATAGGATTTTGAATTTAAGCTTCTGGACTACCTTTGACAAAGGTCTTGCGCTTTAATAACTTTTTAGGCATGTCCATCTTCTCCGATTACGACGTGTATCTTTTCAAGGAAGGGACTCATACGAGGCTCTACAAGAAGTTTGGAGCTCATGTAAAAGAGGGTGGGGTTTACTTTGCCGTGTGGGCACCAAACGCCCAAGCCGTTTACGTGATGGGAGACTTTAACAACTGGAACAAGTTTTCACACCCACTAAAGAGGAGGGACGAGTCCTCTGGTATATGGGAAGGCTTTGTAGAGGGCGTTTGGGTAGGCTGTAAGTACAAGTATCACATAATCACAAGAGACTCAAAGAGCCTTGAAAAGGCAGATCCTTTTGGATTCTTCCACGAAGGACCACCTGGCAATGCTTCCATAGTCTGGGACTTAAGCTACAACTGGCAAGACCATGAGTGGATGAGATCAAGGAGGGAGAAAAACTCCTTAGAGTCTCCTATAAGCATATACGAGGTTCATCTAGGATCGTGGAAAAAGGGTCTAGGCTACAGACAGCTTGCTGAAGAGCTCCCCAAGTACGTTAAGGACTTGGGCTTTACACATGTGGAGTTCTTGCCCGTGATGGAACATCCTTTTTACGGATCCTGGGGCTACCAGATAACGGGCTACTTTGCACCCACGAGCAGGTACGGAACACCTCAGGACTTTATGTACCTTATAGATGCGCTGCACAAGGAGGGTATAGGCGTATACCTGGACTGGGTACCCTCCCACTTTCCCACAGATCCCCATGGACTTGCCTACTTTGACGGGACTGCACTCTATGAGTACGAGGACTGGAGGAAAAGATACCACCCAGACTGGACTAGCTTCGTGTTTGACTACTCAAAGGGCGAAGTAAGGTCCTTCCTCATCTCCTCCGCCCACTTTTGGCTTGATGTCTATCACGCTGATGGTCTAAGGGTAGACGCTGTAGCTTCCATGCTCTACTTAGACTACTCAAGGAAGGACTGGGTTCCCAACGTGTACGGTGGGAGGGAGAATCTAGAAGCCATAGAGTTCCTAAGAGAGCTAAACAAGAGTATATACAGGGACTTTGAAGGGGTTCAAACAGTAGCCGAAGAGTCTACTGCCTGGCCTATGGTATCAAGGCCCGTTTACCTTGGTGGTCTTGGCTTTGGGATGAAGTGGAAGATGGGATGGATGCACGACACTCTCTTCTATTTCTCTAAAGATCCCATATACAGGAAGTACCATCATGATTGTCTTACCTTTAGTATCTTCTATGCTTTCTCTGAGAACTTTGTTCTACCACTATCCCATGATGAGGTAGTACATGGGAAGGGATCTCTCATATCCAAAATGCACGGAGATGTCTGGCAGAAGTTTGCAAACCTAAGGGCACTTTATGCCTACATGTGGACGCACCCGGGTAAAAAACTCCTGTTCATGGGCGGTGAGCTTGCTCAGTGGGAGGAGTGGAACCACGAAAAGAGCTTAGACTGGTACCTTCTTGACTACGACCTTCACAGGGGTATACAACTTCTTATAAAGGATCTAAACAGGCTCTACAGGAAAGAAAAAGCCCTCCACGAGCTTGATTTCTCACCCGAGGGGTTTGAGTGGGTAGACTTTTCTGACTGGGAAAAGAGCATAATAAGCTATCTTAGAAAGTCAAAAGATGGGGACATGGTGCTCGTAGTCTGTAACTTTACGCCTGTGGTCAGAGAGGGTTACCGCATAGGTGTACCGAAGGGAGGCTTCTGGAGGGAGCTCATAAACACGGATGCCAAGGAGTACGGTGGAAGCGGAGTGGGTAACCTAGGGGGAGTTTGGGCTGAGCCTGTACCCTTTCACTCAAGACCATACTCTTTAAAGCTGACCCTACCACCCTTAGCCGTACTTATACTGAAGCCATGCGAAGAGCCGGCATCCTCCTGCATGTAAGCTCTCTACCTTCTTCGGACTTAGGACCATCCGCCTATGCCTTTGTGGACTTTTTGCAGCAGGCAGGACAGAGCCTATGGCAGGTCCTCCCCATCAACGCGTGCAGGAAAGGATACCTCTTCTATGAACCCATATCCTTCTTTGCCGGAAACTACCTGTTTATAAGTCCTATCCTCCTTATGCAGGAAGGTCTGCTGAAGGACCACGAGGTAAAGACCATAAAAGACAAAAAGGTTCTTCTCGATCTAGCCTTTTCGCGTTTCAAACCCGGTTGTGATTTTGAAAGTTTCTACGAAGAAAACAGAGGCTGGCTTGAAGATTACGCTACTTACATGTCGAGAAGAGAGAAAACCATCAAGGAAAGGTTTTACTTTGAACAGTTTGTCTTTTACAAACAGTGGAAGACTCTGAAAGAGTATGCCAACTCAAAGGGTGTACTCATAGTAGGAGATCTACCCATGTACCCAGCTATGGAGAGCGTGGAGGTTTACACAAAAAGACACCTTTTTAAGCTTGACGTGGTGTCTGGTGTTCCACCTGATAGCTTTAGCCCTACAGGGCAACTTTGGGGTACACCCGTTTACAACTGGGAGAAGCTTGCAAAAGAGGGTTTTAAGTACCACGTGGAAAGGATAAAGCATCAACTAAAGCTTTTTGATGTGGTAAGGCTCGATCACTTTAGAGGTTACTGTGCCTATTGGGAGGTACCAAGGGGAGAAAAGACTGCTGTAAAGGGAAGGTGGGTAGAGGTGCCTACCAAGGAGTTTTTGGAGACCCTTCTGAAGGTAATTCCGAGGGAACGCCTTTGGGTTGAGGATCTCGGTTACCTAGACGAAAAAGTTCACTACTACAGAGAGCATTACCAACTTACTGGCATGGCAGTCCTTGAGTTTGCCTTTGACGAGAAAGACAGTCCTTACCTTCCTCACAACCTCAAAGAAAACTGCGTTTACTACACGGGTACGCACGACAATCCACCTCTAAAGGGATGGTTTAAAGCCTTAGAACCAACTGGAAGACAGAGGCTTATAAAGTACCTGGGAAAAAAGGTAAGCCAGGAGAGTGTAGCTTGGGAGTGTATAAGGCTTGTCTACATGTCTGTATGTAGGTATGCAATAGTGCAAATGCAAGACCTTCTAAACCTAGGTATTAAGGCCAGGATGAATACACCAGGAAAACCTAAAGGAAACTGGAGGTGGAAGCTCAAAGACCTCCCCTCTCAGGAATTAGCTCAGAGGCTAAAAGACTTTACCATTGTCTACGGAAGGTATCCGTAGTCACCCCTCGTTGACCACCTTGATATCCTCTCCTTCCTCTATGAAAGCTGAGTGGAGTTCTCTGACGGCCAACTCTGCGTACTTGTCCTCTATCAGACAGGATATCTTTATCTCCGAGGTGGATATGGCCATTATGTTTATGTTGTTCTTGTAGAGCACCTCAAACATCTTAGCGGCCGTTCCGTAAGAGCTTCTCATCCCAATACCCACCACGGATATCTTGGCCACATGATCATCCCTTACTACCTGTTCAGCTCCTATCTCCTGAGCCACCCTTTTCACTATCTCCTCCGCCTTAGGCGCATCAGCCTTACTTACTGTAAAGGAAAGATCTGTGTAGCCCTGGTGGGAGACGTTTTGCACAATCATATCCACAACTATGTGGGCATCACCTAAAGCTTTGAAAATCCTGTAGGCTATACCTGGTCTGTCTGGTACCTTGACCACAGTTATACGCGACTCTTTTGTATCAAGGGTTATAGCCCTTACAGCTACCTTCTCCATAACCTCTTCCTCCGGTACTATCCATGTTCCCTCCTCCTCCGAGAAGGAGCTCCTTACATGTATTCTAACTCCGTACTTCATGGCAAACTCTATACTCCTGGCCTGCATAACCTTGGCACCCAAAGATGCCATTTCAAGCATCTCCTCGTAGGATATGTAGGGTATCTTCTTCGCTCTGTCCGTTATGCGTGGGTCTGTGGTAAACACACCTTCCACATCCGTATATATCTCACAATCTGCACCCAAGGCGTATGCCAAGGCTACCGCTGAGAGGTCAGAGCCACCCCTTCCTAAGGTAGTTATCTCCCAATCTTCCGTCACGCCCTGAAAGCCTGCTACTACAGGTATATAACCTTCCTCCAGGAGGTTTTTAATCCTTTGGACACCTATCCTTAGTATCTTTGCCTTCGTGTGAACTTTGTCGGTCACTATAGGGACTTGCCAGCCACACAGGCTTACAGCAGGATAACCGAGCTTGGTCAAAGTCATCGCAAACAGAGCTATAGCTTGCTGCTCTCCCGTAGCTAAAAGCATATCCAACTCTCTCTCAGGCGGTAGGGGCATTATCTTCTTAGCTAGCTCTATGAGCCTGTCCGTTTCCCCAGCCATAGCCGAGGAGACCACCACCACCTGATAGCCTTCTTGAACCTTCTTTATCACCCTTCTTGCAGCGTTCTCTATCCTCTCCAAAGAACCTACGGAGGTCCCACCAAACTTTAGGACTACCCTTTTCATCCTTGAGTATCATACCACAGGTGTTATAATTATCAACTCATGAAGAGATTTCTACTCCTCGGCCTCGTATTTGTATCCTCTTGTGTAACCGTAAGCCAAGAAGAGTACAACAGAACCATAGGCGAGTTAAGGTCACGCATAAGCGCACTGGAAGAAAGACAAAAGCTGCTGGAGGAGAAAAACGTCAAGACAGAAGAAAGAGTAGACAACATAGCCAACAGACTTACCAGACTGAGCATAGACCTAGAAAGCCTAAAGTTAAAGCTTGAATCCTCAAACAAGGTAAACACGGATATATCTCCTGTAACATCTCCTGTAACTGTACCTACAACACCTATGCCTTCAGAAACTCCTACAGCAAAAGTGGAGCAACAACCTAAAGAAGACTACCAGAAAGCTTACGAATCCGCCTTTGAGCTGTACAACCTTAGAAGACTCAACCAAGCTAAAAGTGCTTTTATAGATTTCATAAAAAAATATCCTAACACTCCCCTTACAGACAACGCCTACTTCTGGCTTGGAGTCGTTTACAAAGATCTCGGCGATAACAAGAAGATGGAAGCCGTTTGGCTAACACTCATAGAAAAGTGTAGAAAAAAGGAGCTTCCAGACTGCAACAAAGCTCCATCCGCAATGCTACAGCTAGCAAAGTATTATGAACAGTCCAACCAAAGAAACAAAGCTATGGAGCTCTATAATGCCATAGTTTCCGAGTATCCTCTATCTACAGAGGCTCAGATAGCCAAACAGAAATTAGAACAGAGATGAAAATCCCGCGGCATCTGGCAGTGATAATGGATGGTAATGGAAGGTGGGCCAGGGCGCGGGGGTTGGAGAGAATACAAGGTCACTACGAGGGAGTAAAGAGGGCTGAAGAGCTGGTGGATAGCTGCCTAAAGCTCGGCATAGAGTACCTTACTCTTTTTACCTTTTCAACGGAAAACTGGAAGAGACCTAAGGAAGAGGTAAGAGCCCTTTTTTCCATGTTTGAAGCCTATCTTATGAAGAAGAAGGATGAGCTGAGAGAAAAAGGTGTTAGGGTTAAGTTTATAGGGAGGAGGGACAGACTTCCAACCAACCTCTTGGAGGTTATAAGGCAAGTGGAAGAAACCACAGCGTCGTGCAATAGATTGAAGCTTTTTCTGGCAGTAGACTACGGAGGGAGGGACGAGATAGTAAGGGCTGTAAACAAGGCCATCAAAGCAGGCCTTAACTTCATCGATGAAGAGACCTTTAGACATTTTTTGGATATGGGAGATGCTCCAGAGCCCGATCTCTTAATACGCACAGGAGGAGAAAAGAGGATATCCAACTTCCTCCTTTGGTACATAGCCTATACAGAACTCTACTTTACTGATACTTTCTGGCCAGACTTCGACGAAAAGGAGCTCTTAAAAGCATTGAAGGAGTTTTCAAGGAGGATCAGGAAGTTTGGGGCCATCGTGGAAAAGTAGAGAACTCATCGGTATAACTTTTGTCTTCACAGCCTTAGGGCTTTCCTTAGCACCACCTTGGATTTTCCTAATAGCTCTGGCAGGAGTTAGCCTTGTTATGAGCTGGGAGCTCTCTAAAGCTCTCTCTTTTGAACTATACCCTTTAGCACCTGTAGTGCTTCTTATGTCGGCCTATAGCTTGGAGATGGGAACAGTAGCTCTTTTTATGTCAACCCTTTGGATATCCTCGAGAAGGTGGGATCTGGACACCTTCTTTAAAACGTTCTTTATACAGGCTTACTGTGGACTATTACCCTCTTACATCTTTGCCATAAAAAGCTTTGGTGGCTTACACCTTATAAAGCTGCTCTTCTTTGTATGGGTTGTAGATACAGCTTCCTACTACGTAGGGAAAACCTTTGGCAAAACTCCCCTGGCTTCTAGGCTATCTCCTAAAAAAACGTGGGAAGGTCTTCTCGGAGGGATCCTAGCAGGAATGTTGTATAGCTTTTTTGCGTTTAAAAACCCCTATTTGGGAGCTCTATTAGCCCTCGTAGCTCTAGGTGGTGACCTCTTCAAAAGCTTTATAAAAAGACAGGTAGGCATAAAGGACTTTTCCAACATCCTAGGCGAGCATGGAGGTTTCACAGACAGACTTGACTCCCTGCTTATGTGCGCACCTGTATACTTGCATTACCTTAAAATAGTAAGTTGATGGAAAAAGTAAAAAGAACCATTGAAAGGGTAGCAAAGCCAGGCTACGAGTACGAGCTTTACATACATACAGCCATTAAAGTCCTAGCAGAAACATCCTCCGAAAGTGTAGAAAGTCTGCTCAAAGCTCAAGACACAGGTATAGGTATAAGAGTATTCCGCAATGGGAAGATAGGTTTTGCCTACACTACAGATCTATCGGAGGAATCTCTTATAGAATGCTACAAACGCGCTGTGGAGATTTGTGAACTGTCTCCCGAGGATGATACAAACAAACCCTTCTGCGCTCGTGTAGAGGGTGAGCTAAACAACCCTTACGATAGCACCGTCTTATACGTGACACCTCAAGATCTTGCCCAAAGGTGTATACAGCTGGAGGGGTTCGCCAAAACCCTAGACAACAGGATAAAGGGTGTTAGAAAACTCAGTTTAAAAGGTGTTTACTCGGAAGTGTACCATTTTAACACGTGCGGTATAGACTACCACTACGCTAGCAGTAGCTTCATTTCCACCATAGGTGTCCTTGCCCAGGAAGGTGAGGATAGTAGTATATCCTACGACTTTAGAGCCTCCAGGTACTTAGCAGACCTTCCCTTAGAAGACATGGTAAAGGATGCTGTATTTAAGGCAGTTTCTCAACTGAACCCTTCAGATTTTGAAAGTAAGGTTATGCCTACTGTATTCTTCAGAGACGCTTTCGCGTCTCTCCTGGAGGCTTTTTCCTCCGTCTTCCTGGGTGATTCCCTGATAAAAGACAAGACTATGTTGAAGGGAAAAGAGGGACAGATTATAGCATCCGAAGTGTTTACCCTTATAGACGATGGAACCATAGAAAAAGGCCTGGCTTCCTCTCCCGTAGATGCGGAGGGTATACTTACGAGAAGGAACCTGGTAGTAAAAAACGGAGTTTTCAAAGGTTTTTTACACAGTTACCGTACCGCTTTAAAGTCTGGCCAAGAACCTACAGGTAATTCTGTCAGGGACTCATTCAAAACCTTGCCCACTTCTGGTATCACAAACCTTTTTGTTGAACCCTCTAACACAAGCTTTGAAGACTTGACCACCTTTTTCCCGGAAACCCTTCTGGTCCTAGACCTCATGGGACTTCATACAGTAGACCCCATATCAGGTGATTTTTCCTTGGGGGCGAGCGGTATAATATTAAAGGAAGGAAAAGAGGTTAAAAGGGTGAGGGGTATCACCATCAGCGGAAACTTTTTGGAAGTACTCAAGAATATAAGAGCAGTAGGTAATGATCTTGTCTTTTATGGTAACGTGGGCAGTCCTTCTGTACTTGTAGAGAGATTAACCGTGGGGGCATAGGGTATGAAAAGCAACACAGTCTTAAGTCTTATACTTGTGATCCTTGGGATGGCGTTGTCCGTCCTTGGGTCTATATCTGCCTTCACACTGTACGCCAACAATAAACTAAAAAAGGTAAACACTAACTTTGCTAAATATATGTTGGATGTTTATAGTGGAGCTTCATCCGTAAAACTCCCTTACGAGGATATAAACATATTTGTATTAAGGGACAACACGGGTAAAGTTATAGCTACCCTCAACACCATCAATACCTTAGATATACAGGCCTTTACCTACACTCAGCAGAAATCAACAGCAGCTGTGTTTTCCGTTTATACGAAGAGCTTCTCTATAGGAGAGTTTACCAACGTCCTTATGGATAACCCAGCTTGGACTGGTATATTCTTCTCTGGATTTATACTGCTGGCATTAGGTTTGTTCAACCTTGTCTCCAGAAGCGATCAGATAAAAGTGGAAACGGAAAGGAAGTTATTGTCTGACGAATATATAATAAATAAGTTAAAAGCCCTCAGACTTACTATTGGTACTGCAAAACTCCTACCAGAAGAAAGTCTACAAGAGGCAAAAAAGATTTTAGATGATATACTAAAATCCGTTGGGGGAAGGCAATGAAGATACTTCTAGTTTCCTTTGACAAAGGGTTAGTAGATCAGCTCAAGGAGAGACTGAGTAACTATGAAGTCATAGACGTTAGAAACGGCGACGAGGCTATAAATTTGGTGGATACTAAGGTAGACTTTGTGGTTTATGACGCTATATCAGGTTCCATATCCGAGGAAGATATAAACCAACTGTACACAAAAAAATTTAAGGATAGCCACTACATAGTTCTAGTGGATGACCTCTTCCCTATAGATCCCAAAAATCTTCTCGTCACTAAAAAAACTCTAATAAAAAGGGATGAAGCCTTGGAAAAGGTACCTCATGTTATAGAAGGTGGTTATGTTCCAGAAGAAATAAATTTACCAAAGTACGAAGTAGAAGGTAGGTCTAGTTTAGAACTTAAACCACAAGAAGAGCACATTCTGGAAGAGTCTCAACTCAAAGAATATGTGATAGAAAGCACCTTTCCCTCGGAGCCTAAGCAATTGGAAAGTCATGTAGAACAAACTCAAAAAGAAAATAAAAAGGTATTGATAGTATCCTTTGATAGCAACATAATAAACTTCTTCTCCGAGAGACTTGGCAATACAGCACAGATTATAGTAGCAAAAAACGTAAGGGAAGCTAGAGAGAAAGTTCACGACGCAGATGTAGTGGTCTTTGACACTATATCAGGGGCTGTAGCTCAAAGAACTCTAACGGAGTTTTCAAAGAATCCTGTACTTTCCAAAAAGCCTTACGTACTCCTGCTAGATGAACTCTTTGCCATAGATGTAGACTCCATAGATTTACAACACAAATACACATACTCTAGGGAAAGAGAATTAACTAACGCATTACAGAAGGTAGAGGAGCTTTTAGTGGAAAAGAAAGATATCAGTAAAGATTTAATAGAACTGCTACTCGAGATGACCCAAAAAGAAAAACTTGTTCATCATGAGGAAGAAGTACCTAGCGAATTACCAGCTGTCAGTCAAGTTGTAGAACAAGTTCCTGAAGTTGAGAAGATCTTTGAAAAAGCACCTATCAGTGAATCTATTCCTGAAATAACTCAAAAGGAAGAATCTTTCTACCACACGGAGGAAAAACCTGTTGCTGAACACATCCTGACACCACCGGTACACCAGGCATCAGCGTACCAAACAGAGTACATAGAAAAATTCGTCAAAGAAGATGTACCTAGATTGATAGAAGAGGCTATAAAGAATACAATCACGGAAGATCTAATGAAGTCTGTCATAAATCAAGTACTGTCAGAAAAGGTAGAAAAAGTACTGATGGAAGAAGTATCAAAGATTATGAATACACTAGACATAGCCAGTATCATAAGAGAGGAAGCTTCCAAAGCTCTGAGGGAAAGGCTTAGGGAGCTAATCTCGTAATGAACATATGCTCTTCTTGGTACCATCCCCACACAGTAGGGAAGAAGTTGCCAAACTTAGGATAAGAGGCTAGCATACTTTTAGGCGCAGCTATAAATAGCATAGGCTGTTGCCAGGCTATTATCCTGAAGGCTTCTCTGTAAAGTTCAAGCCTCTTTTTAAAATCAAGTTCTCTGGCAGCATCGTCTATAAGCTTGTCTACCTGTTGTTCCCATTGGGTAGTAGGAGATTTCTGCATAGGATTCCACACGTGGAGGGTTCCACTTGAATGCCACACATTCCTCCCAAAGTAAGGATCCATGGAACCTGTTAAGCCTATTATCACGGCCTCCCAGTCGTAGGGTGGTGAAGTTAGTTTAGACACAAGGGTGTTAAAGTCTATACTCCTAAAGATTACCTTTACACCTATCTTCTCAAAGTCTTCCTTTATCATGTTGCCTATCATCTCTCTTTCTCTGTTGCCTGCATTGGTCAATATAACTATCTCAAGCTTGTGCCCTTGATTATCCTCCAAAATGCCATCACCATCTCGGTCCTTAAAACCGAGTTTCTCCAACATAGAGCGGGCCTTTTTAAGGTCATACTCATACTTTGGAAACAGACCTTCTTCGTAGTAAGGTCTGTTGGCAGGTGTTATTGGACCATATAGAGGTTCTGCCAGACCGTTGTATACTAAATAGCATATGCCTTCTCTATCTATGGCATGAGACAGAGCAACTCTGAAATCTCTGTTCTGGAACCACTTTAACTTGTACGGTGGTATCTTGGCTTTTGGATTCTGATTAAAGACAAGAAAGTTTATGGCAGGGGTTGTGCCAAGGTCGTATAGGTTTATACCCTTGAGTGAGGTCACTTGGTTAAGGTCTTGAGGCCTTATACCTACGTAATCAACAGCACCTTGGGAGAACTTTATAAGAGCTGTGTCAGGATCCTGGACTATGTAAGCTACCTTATGCTTGATGTAAGGTAAGGGTTTCATGTAATAGTAAGGGTTGGCTGTATACTCCACCACCTGACCCTTTATGTATCTCTCTATGACGTAGGGTCCTGTACCCACCAAATCCTTAGGGTCTGTGTTTACGTTCCAGGCGCTCATAAAGTTTCCGTCTTTTACATACTTTTCTAGTTTGTGTTTTGGTAGTATGGGAGAGCTGAGTACACCCAAGAAGGGTGCAAAGGGGCTGGGAAGTCTGAACTCTACCGTATAGTCGTCCAACTTTCTCACAAAGTTCCTAATATCCTCAGGAGTCTTGAGTACACCCCTGAGCATGTCCATAGTAGAGTTGGGTATTTTCTCGTTAAGATATACATCCCTGTACGTAAACACCACATCATCGGCTGAAAAAGGTTCTCCATCAGACCAACGGACATCCTTTCTTAGATGGAAAACGTACCTCCTTCCCTCCTCGTAGACTTCCCAACTCTGAGCTAGGTCTGGTACTGGCTCCATAGTCTTGAGGTCTATCCTGGTAAGACCTGTAAAAAGATCACCAACAACAGCAGTAGAAGTGGTCTCTTGTGCAACAGCAGGGTTCAGGGTTTTGGGATCACCGTTGAGAGTATACCTAAGGGTGCCGCCCTCCACACCCTTTTGTACTATAAACTCATCGGGTCTTAATCTTATAAAGCTTATGTGCTTCTCCAAAGGAGAGCTAAGCATGTGAAAGGGTAAAAAAGACAGAATAAATACGAGTATTCCTAGGAAGATACCCATGATTCCCTAAGAGTCTTTATGCATTCGTCTACAAGATCCTGTGGAACTTCCATACCAGTCCATATTTTAAAGGACTCTGCTCCCTGGTGAACTAACATAGAGAGACCATCCTCACACTTGGCCCCTTTGCTCTTGGCCCGTCTTATAAGCTCCGTCTGACCATACACTATATCGTAAACCACGTGCCTGTCTTCTATGAGGGTGTAATCAAAGAGCCAGCTTTTGTCTACAAGCCCTACAGATGTTGCATTCACAATAAGATCTACATCTTTAAGTACATCCTCTGGTCTGTCTATTACTTCTGCTCCAAATGTTTCCGCTAGTTTGTAGGCCTTTTCCTTGCTTCTGTTGAATATAAACACTCTGTCCTTTCTTTGCAGCAGCGCATATAGCACCGCTCTCGCAGCTCCTCCAGCTCCAAGGAGGAGAACTCTCTTACCAGGTTCTATGAGACCCTGCACAGCTTTGAGAAATCCAATCCAGTCTGTATTGTATGCGTATACCTTTCCATCAACAAACTTTAGAGTGTTGGATGATCCTATCTTTTCTACATGCTCGTCAACAAAGTCTACAAACTGTAAAACTCTTTCTTTATGAGGTATGGTAACGTTTACACCCTTAACACCTAAAGCCTTAAGCCCTTCTATAGCAGTTTGCAAGTCCTCAGGAGGAACACTGAAAGGTACATAAACAGCATCTATTCCTAAACGGCTAAAGAAGATGTTTTGGAAAACTGGTGAAAGAGAATGCTCTATGGGGTAACCTATTACACCGTATACTTTCGTTTTTCCCGAAAGCTTAACCAATTTGGTACTTTGGTTGTACCACTTCTACGTTTTTTACCCAGTGCAGGTTTCCTTTGATGGTGAGAGCTATGACCTCTTTGAGGCTGGCGTCAACTATGGGGCAGTCTGTGCATCCACCTTCAAACTGAAGGTACACATCTCCATCCCTTATGTCTACTACACGTAGGTTTCCATGGTGTTCTTTCAAAGCAGGCCTTACCTTTTCCAAGATCTCCTCAACCTCTTTGAACCTATCCATGACAGTCCTCCGAACCTCTGTATAAATCTTGTAACTTTTTCCATATTTCACCCTGAGTTTCATCATCTAAGTCCATGAGACGGAAAAAACCCTTAAGAGTGAGTTTGTCTACTACTACGTCCAGTATGTCTTCTTCCTCAAGCCTGTTTAGTCCATACTCGTACAGTATATCCTTGGCACGTGGAACTTCCTCTAGAAGTTCCTTAAGGCTTATGTCCATAGTAAGACGGTCCCTCATAGCTCCTTTACCTTCCTTATAAACAGGTGGTATTCACCATCTTCTTCGTACATACCCAAAAACTCCTGCGATGTTGCCTTACACCATGCCGGTATATCTTCAACAACGCCCGGATCGTCTGCTATAAGTTCAAGCACCTGTCCTATTTGCATCTGCTTTATCATCTTTGCAGTCTCAGCTACTGGTACTGGGCAAAAAGTACCAACCACATCGTGAACCACATCAGGTTTTATATCTTCCAGATTCATGTACCAACCACCTCCCTTACTATCTTATAATTCTCAAGCTCTTGATCGCTCATAGGCTCTGCATCCAACACTATAGTTTTATCTAAAGTATTTATCACAACCCTACAGGGTTCTCTCTTGGAGTACCTTGCTACTATAGCCGCTACCTTTTTAGCGTCTTCTTCGGAAAGATTGCCCTTTATTAGGGATAGGGTTCCCTTTCCGTCCTCTCTGTAAGCATGAGCATACCTGTTGGTAAATCCCTTCAAAAATCTCACTTCTCCTTCGTTCCTTGCAACTATAAGCTTTACACCTGATGGAAGTCTTAGATGCCTACCTACAGAGAAAAGAATTAGGTCATCCCTGGTTATAAAACCTTCTACCTGCAGAGCTTCTTTAAATTTAATGGCGTAGTTTTCGTCTGTAAGGTAGCAACATCCACCTGCAGGCTGTTCGTAGTCAAGCCCATACTTCTGGGCCAAGGCTATCTGAACTTTCCTACTCCTACCCTTTATGCACAAAAGCTTTGACCTATCTACCCATCCCATCTTTTCAGGTATAGTGGGGGGTAAACACTTGGCGGAGAGTGGTCTAAGTACCAGACCTTCTAGACCAGCCTCTTTCTCTATCAGTTTTAGTCTAGGAAGGGTTTGACTCATAGGCCTCTGCCCTAGCACTTCTCCCGTCACCACAAAGTCGTACCCTTCCTTTTCCATTATCTCTTTGGCCTTTTTGAGCATGAAGGCCCTGCAATCAACGCACGGGTTTACGTTCTTACCATAGCCATACTTTGGATTCAAGACAATGTTAAAGTACTCCTCCGATATATCCACTATCTCTATGGGTACACCCAACTGGGCTGCCGCTTTTAAAGCAGGATTCATATAAGGCTGTCCGTCTTCTCTCCTAAGACCAAGGCGCCTCTTATGTTCCGTTATGCAGAACCCCGTGTAGAAATGTAGAGCCTTTACTTCAACACCTTGGTCTAAAAGGAGGCGGACAGCTAAAGAACTATCCAAGCCTCCAGAAAGAAGAGCGACAGCCCTCGGCCTTTTCATGTGGATAGGAACTCAAACTCCCTGCTTTCTTCTTCTTCCTCTTCGTAGCAGTCCGGTATCTTAGCAGCTTCCTCAAGCCTTCCTTGCTTTATGAGGTAGTCCTTTATGGCTACGTGAAGGGTCTCAAGACCTAGGTTGGTGCAGTGTATCTTCTGGGGTGGGAGTCCGCCAAGCTCGTCAAATATATCCTTGTAGGTGAGGTTCAGTGCATAGCTTATGGGCTTGCCCTTTATCATCTCGGTTAGCTGTGAGGATACGGCTATGGCTGAGCCACACCCAAAGGTCTTGAACCTCACATCTTCTATTATATCAGTCTCTGGATTTATCTTGAGAGTAAAGAGCATGGCATCACCACAGGCTGGATTACCACACTGACCTACAGCGTTGGCATCCTCAAGCACACCCACGTTCCTGGGGTTCAAGAAGTGATCAAGCACCTTCTCACTGTATTCAAACATGGCTCACACCTCCTAAACAGTATTTTCTACAGAAAATGAAGGTATGCTACAAAAGTTTGTATGCTATGAGATTTATCAATCAACCGAGGAATGATCCTTCAAAAAATCCCTCTTTTAAAAGCCTCTGAAAGGTTGCATCAAGTCTATGATCGTCCTCTACTTCTATGTATACTGACTCAACCCTTTTAGTAAACAGGCGTGAGTGTTCCACTGGCACAACCTTATCCTCAGTACCGTGTACCACGTACAGCTTAACGGGTGGCTTTTGAGGAAAGTCAACCTCCTGACCTTTTATTATCTCGTAGCCCCTTTGGATTATGTCCACAGCAAACTCTCTGTTTATGGCAAGCTCCATCCCTGTGTCACATTCTTTTATGTACAGATCCTCCTTCCCTTCCAACCAAACCTTACAGTATTCTTCTCCATACTCCTTTATTATGAGAGCCAGAGTAGAGTAAGAAGGAGACAAAAGAATAGCAGCTTTTAGGTTCCTTGGAAATTCTCTATACCTTAAAAAGTTAAGGACCACATAAGCGCCGTGGGAACTTCCGCTAAGCACTATGTGGTTGTATCTCTTTGAAAAGCCAACGATAAGAGCCTCGAGCAAGGAGAGCACCCTAGTGGTTGTAGTTGTATGGTAGTCCATGTCCATGGCAAAAAAGGAAAAGGCACCAGTGGAAAGGCTTAGCTCCCTTAGAAGGTTTACCTTGTTCGACCTTACGCTTGATGCAAAGCCATGTAGGTGTATTAAAAGCCTTTCCTTGTTAGGTTCTTCAAGCACGAACATGGTTTATAGTATACAGTTATGAGGTTCTATGGTCTTATGTCAGAGGAGAGGCTCGTTGAACTTTCCAAAGAACTGCCAGAGGGAAGGTGGATCTTTGAAGACCTGAAGGAAGGAAAAAAGGAAACTTTAGACAGAGAGGGAGCCATCCAGAAGCTAGCACAGATAGCCAACCAGATAAAAGACTGGAAAAAAAGCCTCGGCTACCTATCTCAGGGTACTGTCTTTGCCTTCGTGCATGATCCTTCAAACCCAAGAGCCTTCAAGTTCTACGATACTTCTTCCCTTGGATGTTCCACAAGTCTTACTCCACCCAGATGGATACTGTGTCTTGAAGAGCTTTACCTTGCCATCCTCAAAGGATAGACTATAATAGTAAGTAAATGACTACTCTTAGAGAGCTTGTGCTGTTCGTGCATATTATCCTTGCAAGCCTCTGGGTTGGTGGTATGCTGTTCCTTGTCTTCGTAGTATCACCATACATAAGGAAGCTTCCCATAAGGGATCAGGCCTTCCAAGAAGTGGGCAAAAGGTTTAGCTTTTATGGGACCTTTGGAGCCCTATTTTTGCTCTTCGTAACAGGTTTAGGGAACATACATTACATACTCGGTTTTGAAAACATCCTTGACTTTTCCAACCCTTACACAAAGACCCTTTGGGAAAAAATAGGGCTTTTCGTCTTCGTAGTGATAGTTTCCTTGGTCCATGACCTTTACTTTGGTAAGAAGGCCATAGAATCTAAGTTTCATCGCTTTATGGCTAGAGTCCTAGGTTTTATAAACCTTGTTCTCAGCCTTCTTATAGTCTTCCTTGCTGCAAAATTGAGGTTCGGAGGCTAAAAAATATGGCTCAGATCCTATCACCAAATGTAAACTTCTCACCTCTCATTCCGCAGAAGGAGCTTCTGGCAAAAGGCGATAAAGTGAGAGTAATATGCTTTTACCTCGAGCCGGGGCAGAAGATAAACCTGCACACATCTCCTTACCACGTGATAACCGTAGTGTTGGAAGGGAAAGGTGTGTTTTTTGCTGGCTCAGAAGAAAACGGAATAAGGCTAGAAAAGGGTCAGGCTCTGCAGTACGAGCCTAACGAACCACACGGATTCTTTGCAGAAGAAAGACTTGTGGTGATGGCCTTCATATGTCAGTGATGAGTTATATTAATACCTGATGAAAAGCATATTCGTATGGGGGCTTAACTTCAAGACTGCTCCTGTGGAGGAGAGGGAGCTACTGGCGTGCACAGACAAAGACCTTGAACATCTACTACCAAAGCTAAAGGTTTTATCTGAAGATCTAGAGTTTTTCCTTCTTTCTACGTGTAACAGGGTTGAGATCTATGCGTACGGCACAGAAGAGCAGCTAAAAAGCACCGTGGATACCTTCTTGAGCTTTAAAGGAATACACAACAAACATAAGCTTAAAGCCTTTTTAAAAGAAGGAAAGGAAGCCGTAGCTCACATACTAAGGGTAGCCTCAAGTCTAGATTCAATGGTAGTGGGTGAGACCCAGATAACTTCACAGTTTAAGCAGGCTTTCTTTATGGCTAAAGCTTTCGGCACAACTGGGAAAATCCTCAACAGACTCTTTGACTTTGCCATGAGAACAGCCAAAAGGGTAAGGACCGAGACAGGTATAAGCAAGAGCGCCGTGTCAGTAAGCTGGGTAGCCGTAGAGTTGTCAAGGAAGATCTTTGGAAACCTACATGGCATAAAGGTGCTTTTGGTGGGTGCTGGAGAGATGGCTGAACTCTCAGCAGGATACCTGAAAAAGCTAAAGGCCGACGTATACATAACTAACAGGACCTATTCAAAGGCTGTGGAGCTTGCCCAGAGATTAGGTGGGCATGCGCTTCAGTTTGAGAGCTTCAAAGATCATCTGCACGAGTTTGACGTGCTTATTTTCTCTACAGCATCTAAAGAGTACCTCCTTAACCCCGAGGATGTAAAGAAAGCCATAAAGAAGAGAAGATACCAACCCATGTTTATTATTGACATATCTGTACCTAGAAACGTAAACCCCGAAGTAAACCAGGTGGACGAGGTGTTCCTTTATGACATAGATGACCTTAAGGAGATAGCTCAGAAGAACCTTTTCCAAAGGCAGAAAGAAAAGGAAAAAGGCGAAATGATAGTATGGGATGAAGTAGAAAAGTTCTTAAGATGGTTAAAACTCTTGGATATAGAAGAACAGCTCAAAAGGTTAAAAGAGAGTTGGAGGGAAGAGGAAATAAGAAGTCCAAGAGTAAGGAGGCTCATACACAGGCTTATGGAAGAGGTAAAGAAAAACCCCGAAGAAGCCCCTAAGTTGCTTAAAATATTCATGGAGGAGGAAGCAGATGGAAACGAGACACGAAAACTACCCTATGTCCATAACAGAGCTTATGGAGCTTGAATCAGAATACTCCGTAAAGGCGTACATACTTATAAAGGCAGACCCAAGGGAAATACCCTCAATAATGCTGGCCCTTTCCACCTTTGAAGGTGTAAGAACAGCAGACGTAGTCACTGGTCCTTATGACATAATAGTCTTCGCAGAAGTTAAAAACCAGGATGAACTAGGCAGGCTTGTTATAAACAAGATACACTCTTTGGAAGGTGTGAAAGAAGCTCTCACCTGCGTGGTAGTCAGGATATGATTTACCCAATCATCAGAGAGGAAGAAGATAAGATAGTGGTAATATACTCGGATAAAGAAGCTGAGTACTGTGAAGAAGATGACGGACTTCTCATCTTCTATTCAAAAATGTGGGAGCCAGTAAAGATAATCATACCAAGGGATGATAAGCACAACCTCATATACCTCTGAGTACTTCGTAGTAGAGGGTGGTAAGCCCTTAAAAGGAACAGTACGTGTATCTGGGTCCAAGAACGCTACCCTTCCCATACTGATGGCAAGCCTTCTCACCGAAGAAGACTGTTTCCTGGAGGATGTCCCAGACCTCCTTGACGTAAAAAACGCCTACGAACTTCTAAAACATCTGGGTGCAAGACTTGAAATCAGTGGAAACTCTGTCCTTCTAAACGCTAAGGAAGTGAACAGTTTTACAGCACCAGACTCCCTGGTACGCAGAATGAGAGCTTCCATCCTCTGCATGGGACCACTGCTAGCAAGGTTTGGAAGAGCTTACGTGTCCATGCCTGGTGGGTGTGCCATAGGTGTAAGGGCCATAGATCAGCACCTTAAGGTCTTTGAGAAGGGTGGGGCTAGAATAAGCGTAGAGCATGGCTACATAAAGGCTACAGTAGAGAAAATAAGGCCTGTAGAATACACCTTCGAAGTCATAACAGTTACAGGGACTGAGAACGCCCTTATGTTCCTAAGTATGTGTGAAAGGACGAGCGTACTTAGGAATATAGCCTTGGAACCAGAGGTAATGGATTTAGTAGAAGTTTTAAAGAGTATGGGAGTGGAAATTCACATAGATGACAGAACTGCCATAATAAAGGGATCAAGAGAACTAAAAGGTTTCCATCATAGGGTGATTCCAGACAGGATAGAAGCTGGTACATTGCTTGTAGGTGCCTTTATGACAGGAGGAGATGTTACCTTGCAGAACGTAAGGGTAGACCATATGGGAAGCGTTCTTGAAAAGCTCAAGGAAGCTGGTGCTCTAATAGACGTAATCTCTAGGGATAGTATTAGGATAAGGTCAAGAGGTAGGATATTCCCATTGGAGATATCAACGGCTGAGTACCCAGGGTTTCCGACGGATATGCAAGCCCAGTTTATGGCTATGTTGTGTCTAGCTGATGGTGTGTCAAAGATTCAAGAGAATATATTTGAAAACAGATTTCAACATGTGGCTGAGCTCAACCGTATGGGAGCTAAGATAGAGGTTCATGGCAGACTCGCAATAGTTAATGGCGTAAAGAAACTTACAGGTGCTGAGGTTTTCTCCACAGACCTTAGAGCTTCCGCATCTTTAGTACTGGCAGGCTTAGTAGCCGAGGGAACCACCATAGTTAGGGATGTGTATCACCTGGACAGGGGTTACGAAAGGCTTGAGGAAAAGCTGAATCAGCTAGGAGCTTGTGTAAAAAGGGAAAGGGGGGAAGAGGGGCTTACTTGAGCTCTATCTTTGTCTCTTTTGCACTTTGAGCCTTTGGGAACCTTATTTCTATGACTCCGTCCTTGTATTCTGCCTTCACACCCTCAAGGTTAACTTCTGTAGGTAGAGGTATGGCTCTTTCAAACTTTCCGTACACCCTTTCTATCCTGTGGACAGTTTGAGTCTTCTCCTCTTTCTCTTCCTTCTTCTCACCCCTTATGTAGAGGGTGTTATCCTTGACAACTACCTCTATGTCCTCCTTCTTTACACCCGGTACCTCTGCCTTTACTACAAGCTCTCCGTCCGTTTCATAGACTTCAACAGCTGGCATAAAACGTACTTCTACTTCCTCAGCCCTGGCTGGTAGAAACTCTTCCAACAACCTATCAAACTCCTTTCTTATACGCTCCAGCTCTGCAAAGGGACTCCAAAGCATCATTCCTCTCTTCATGGCTATCACCTCCTTTATAGTAGTTTACACAAATAAATTTAGTGAACTAATTTAAGTTTGTCAAGGGGTAATGTATAGTATATTTTTACTCTATAAGGAGGTGTTAATCATGGAAAAGAACATGGCCACTTGGGACAGGCTCGTTAGGATAGTTCTTGCACTTGTGTTTTTGTATCTAGCCGTTACTCACGGCGGTGCTTACTGGATACTGGGAATAATAGGGATAGTCTTTCTCATAACCTCAGCCATCGGCTTCTGTCCTCTATACAAGGTTCTTGGCTTTAGGACAGGTTGAAAGTTTTAGCCCTGGACTACGGAAGCAAAAAGATAGGTGTAGCTATAGGAGACACAGAACTTAAGATAGCCTCACCTCTAACTTCTTTTAAGAACGGTGAGGCTTTTTTTTCTTACTTTAAAAACCTTGTAGAACAGTACAACGTCTCTTTAGTGGTAGTAGGTCTTCCCTTAACCCTTAGGGGTAAGGAGGGTCAAAGGGCTCAGGAAGTAAAAGAGTTTGTAAGAAAACTTAGGGAATACCTAAAGGATTCTGTGCAGATAGTCCTGTGGGATGAAAGGTTTACCACTAAGGAAGCTTACTCGTACATAGCTCAGCTTCCTTCAAAGAAGAGAAAAGAGATAAAGGACGCCATGGCTGCTTATGTCATACTCAAAGAGTACCTTGGTTTAGATGGATGAGGATAAAGCTACTAATAGTCCTTTCTATACTGTCATTTTGGGGAATCCTTTACCAGTTTATGCCCGTCAGGGTGTATAAAAAGACTGTGGAGATACCTTACGGTGAGAGCAGCTTGGATACAGCTATACGCCTCTATAGGGAGGGCATAATAAGAAGCCCCTTTTCTTTTCTAACTATACATGCACTTTTTAGAGGTAAGCTTGAGGCTGGTGAGTACGAGTTTGATGGCATAGTCTTTCCGTGGGATGCCTACAGGAAGATAAGGTACGGCCTTAGAAAGCTTTACAAGATCACCGTTCCAGAAGGGTATGATCTTTATGACATAGCTAAGCTATTGGAGGAAAAAAAGATATGCTCTTCTAAAGACTTCTTGGAGTACGCTCTTTCTCCAAAGACTGTTAAAAAGTATGGCCTTGCAACCTACAGCATGGAAGGCTTTTTATTCCCAGACACATACTTCTTCTCAAAGAACACCCACCCTTCGCATATAGTAGACGTGATGTTTAAAAACTTCATGAAAAAAACAGCTCAACTCCGTCAGGAGTTACCCAAGAAAGGACTAACCTTAGAAAAATGGGTCATAATAGCTTCCATGATAGAGAAAGAAACAGCATTGCCTTCAGAAAAACCTCTTGTGGCAGCAGTCATATACAACCGAATTAAAGAGAACATGAAACTCCAAATAGACCCCACAGTTATATACGCTCTGAAGAGAAGAGGTATGTGGGAGGGTATCCTGACCAAAAAAGACCTTAACTTTGAAGATCCTTACAACACTTATGTATACTACGGGCTTCCACCCACACCCATATGCAATCCAGGGCTGGATTCATTAAAGGCAGCCCTCTATCCAGCAAATGTACCCTATCTTTACTTTGTGGCAGATGGTACAGGAAAACACTCCTTCAGCGTTGACTACCAGGATCACCTAAGGAAGGTAAGGCTCTACAGAAGGTAGAGATCTACTAGATTCTTCACAAAGGCGACGTTTAGTGAATGTCCACCACCGTAAGAGACGACCTTCCCTCTTATCCTCTTGCCGAGCAAGGAAAGATCTCCGAGTAAGTCAAGAAGTTTATGCCTTATTGGTTCATCCTTAGACCTAAGACCTTCCTTGTTGTAGACAAAACCCTCTCCTAACACCACTGCGTTTTTTAGGCTTCCACCCTTAGCCAAGCCTTTCCTTCGGAGATGCTCCACTTCATAGTCGTAGCAAAAGGTCCTAGCAAAGACTACTTGTCTTGCATCACCTCTGTATACTACCTGTGAACTTTCTATAAAACCTTTTACATAACCTGAGTAAATAACCAATAGGTCTTCATAAGGTTCTGCTACTATCTTAGCTTGGCAGTTTAGTGTTTCCAAAGGTCTATCTATGACCAGATAGTCTTTATATTCTGGAAGGTATAAAACTTTGGATTTTAACTCTTTGTAGAAGTGATATCCACTTCCGTCGTACGCCGGAATCTCAGTACCCTTCTGAACTTCTATGATAAGATTGTCTATACCTAACATATACAACACAGCCATAAGATGTTCAACGGTTTTCACTATCTGTCCATCCTTCCCTAAGTCTGTAGAGTGGTCTGTATTTACCACATGCTTGTAATTTGCAGGTATGTAAGTTCCCTTTTTGTAGAAGACTATTCCTGTGTTTTCTTTTGCTGGATGCAAAACTATTTTGCAGCTCTGCCCAGTATGGAGCCCTATACCTTCAAAGGTGATGTCCTCCCTAATGGTGGCCTGTTTTTCCATAGCTTTATTTATATTAGTGCAAACTTCGTGCCAAATCCTTTATAAGGAGGGCTATGGAGCGCATGCTTTGTTCTTCAGGTATAAGACAGTCCATACCTGTTTCTTGGACCCATGCTCCTTTGGTAGTTTTACCAATGCATACTACTTTTTTGCCTTCTAGAAGGTCTGTAACTTTTTGTTTTGGTAAATTTGCAAAAAGTGCATGTACCGAAGATGGGCTGGCAAAGACCACGAAGTCAGAAGCTTTCAGTTTACGCTCCACCACCTCCGGCGGATAGATCCTCGGAACTGTTGTATAGACGTGTATGTCTATGACCTCAAAGCCGATGGCTTTTAAACCCTGTATTAACTCATCCCTTCCTATCTCAGACCTAGGAACTACAATCTTACATGAACCAAAGCCTTTTATCATCTCCAGGAGTTTTTCTGCATAGGCCTCTTCAGGATACTGTGCCTTAATACCAAACTTCTCAAGAATCTCCGCTGTTTTCCTGCCTACTGCAAACACCCTGGCAGACTCCTTTATACTTGCTCTACTTAAAAAGGCCTTTACCGCCTTTTGACTTTGGAAGACTATGCAATCATAGTCACTTGGCTCTTCAAAGGGTAAATACTTAGTCTCTATCAGGGGTAGGCTTACTACCTCAAGACCAAAGCTTTCAAAGATGTGCCTGTCCCTTTCAATGTCTTCCTCTTCTCTTGTTAGGAGTACCTTAGTCACGTCAAGTCAAAGATGACCATCTTTATTTCTGTGTAATCCTCTATGGCGAAGCGAGGTCCTTCTCTACCTATACCTGATTCCTTCACACCTCCATAAGGCATATGGTCCACCCTAAAGTTAGGACCTTCATTTATGAGTACACCACCAGCCTTCACTTTTCTTATAAACTCCCAAGCTACCTTTAGATCGTTTGTAAAGACACCTACTTGCAAACCGTACACGCTGTCGTTCACCATCTGTATGCACTCCTCTACTGTACTGTAAGGATTTACAAGTACTACGGGAGCAAAGGCCTCCTCTCTCCAGAGCTTGGCATCACGTGGAACTAAAGAGACTATAGTGGGTGTAAGTACGGACGAAACCTTATCACCACAGGATACTCCACCTGTAACGAGCTTTGCTCCTTTCTCAAGAGACTCGTCTATCCAGCTTTGGATTCTCTCCACCTCGCTCACGCTTATCATAGGCCCTACGTCCGTTTCTTCTAGCATAGGATCACCCACTTTCAGTTTGGATACTTCTTCTTCAAGTTTAGCCAAAAAGGTATCAAAAAGCTCTTCGTGAACAAGAACCCTCTGTATGGATATGCACACTTGTCCAGCTATGGCATAACCACCAGCTATGGTCTTCTGGACAGCCTTCTTTAGGTCACCATCCTTATGGAGAACTAAGGCAGAATTGGAGCCAAGCTCAAGGACCACCTTCTTTATGCCAGCCTGTCTGGTTATTATCTCTCCAATCTTCCTACTTCCTGTGAAGGAAACCACCCTAACGTCAGGGTGTTCTGTCATGGCTTTACCTACATCACCATACCCAGGGAGTACCGAAAGGGCCTTAGGCGGAAGGCCTGCCTCCAAGAAGAGCTCAGCCATCATAAGGGGTGTGATAGGCGTCCTTTCGGAAGGCTTTAGGATGACAGCGTTTCCTGCTGCCAAAGCTGGAGCCACCTTATGCATGGAGAGGTTTAAAGGAAAGTTAAAAGGTGTTATGGCGGATACTATACCCACTGGCTCCCTTATGTAGAAGCCTACCTTACCCTTACCGTTGGGATGTGCATCTATGGGGATTACTTCACCACCTATCCTTTTGGTCTCCTCAGCGGAAAAGATAAGAGTCTGGATTGCTCTCTGAACCTCTACACGGGCCTCTCTTATGGTCTTACCTACTTCAAGTACCAAGCTCTTTGCGAACTCCTCTGCCCTATCCTGAAGAAGCTCAGCTGCCTTCATGAGTACCTTGTACTTTTCATAGGGAGTGTAAGAACTCCACTCTTTGTACCCCTCCTTAGCAAGCTCTATGGCCTCGTTCACATGTTCGGGAGTAGCTCTACTTACCTTAGCGATCAGCTCTCCTGTGTAAGGATAAATCACGTCAATAGTTTCGTTGCTCTCTACCCACCTTCCACCTAGCAAAAAGGGCTTGACTTGCATACATAAAAATTTAACTCACAGTTATAATATTTGAGAAAATGAACTATGCACCGCAGATACTCAATTACCTTAGAAGCTCCGAAGGTATAAGGGAGATATACATAGCTCCAAAGTCTGTACCTGTAGAAAAGAAGGAAGATAAGTTTGTAAAGATAATGGATGTTATCTTTACTCCAGATGATGTAAGAGATACTCTTATAGCCCTCAAAAGTTATGCTTACTATTCGGGTAGTTCTCTTGGGAGAGAAGGAACCTTTTCCTTTGGCCTGCAGGGCATAGGGAGGTTTAGAGTCTCTTACTTAACACAAAGAGGAAGTTACCTTATCTGCATAGTAAAAACTCCGTATGAAATACCAAAACTTGAAAACCTTCTGACGAACGTAAAAGCCCTCCAACCCATAGAAGATCTTGTAAACCTTAGGAGCTCTGGTATAGTGGTAGTAACTGGTCAAACACCCGTAGCCGTATCCACTTTTGTTTACTCTTACCTACAGCATGTAGCCCAAAACTATTATAGGATCATATACATAATAGAAAAACCTATAAGCTTCCTGTTAAGACATGAAAGATCCATAGTCGTCCAAGTCGAGGCAGGTGTGGACGTGGAAACCTTTGAAGAAGCATTAAGGAATGCCTTTTTGATAGATCCTGATATTGTATACATAGGTTATAGGGAGTTCATATCAGAGAAGGATGCAAAGAACGTACTAAGGTTGGTAGATACGGATACTGTCGTGTTCATACACGCTCCATACTTGGAAAAGGACCACTTTCTTAAGGAGTTTCCATACCTTAAAAAACACATAAAGTATTATGTGGTAGTAGAAAAAGATAAAGATGGTATGTTAGAAGTAAAGCTCTAGTTATGAAAAGGAGGAAAGATATGAAACATCTGGATGTAAACCTTGTTGAGGAGCTCTCAAACCTTGAGTACTTCATAGTCAAGTCTCCTGTAGTATCCAAGGACTTTTGGGCTGAGTGGCAGGAGAAGTTCTCCAGAGCTTACATGTCCCGTATAGCTGTAAAGAAGATACTCAGGAACAAAAAGCTCACCTATGAAGAAGCAAACAGATACAAGACCCTTCTCCAAATGTACGAAGATGTACTGACCTACCTAGAGATGTTGAAAACCCTATCCCTTAGCCTTAGGGGAGTGTATCCAAGCCCACAAGATAGGATTGAGTTTGACGACGAGGACATAGACTTTGACCTATAAAGGAGGTCGCCTATGCCCCTCGGTAAAAAAACCTTAAAGGACGTGGATGTTTCCGGAAAAAGGGTCTTGGTAAGAGTAGACTTTAACGTACCCATAGACGAACAGGGCAACATAGAAGATGATACGCGCATAAAGGCCGCACTCCCTACAATCCTTTACCTTCTTGATGCAAAGGCTAAGGTAATCCTGGTAAGCCACCTGGGAAGGCCAAAAGACAGAGATCCGCGATACAGTCTTCTCCCTGTAGCTAAAAGACTGTCAAGGTACATAGGTAAAGAGGTCATACTGGCACCCGACTGCATAGGTCCAGAAGTGGAAAGGATAGTAAACAGCATGAAGGAGGGAGACGTAGTCTTGCTGGAAAACATAAGGTTCTGCAAGGGAGAGGAAGGAAAGGACGAAGAGTTTGCCAAGGAGCTAGCAAAGCTTGGAGATGTGTATGTGAATGATGCCTTCGGTACGTGCCACAGAAAACATGCTTCCGTCTATCTTGTGGGCAAGTACCTAAAGCCTGCCGTGATGGGTTTTCTGTTGGAAAAGGAAATATCCTACTTTGAAAAAGCTATGATAAATCCGCAGAGGCCTGTGGTAGCCATCCTAGGTGGTGCCAAAGTATCTTCCAAGCTGGGCATAGTAAAGAACCTTCTAAAGAGGGTAGATAAGATATTCATAGGCGGAGCCATGGCCTTTACCTTCATAAAGTCCATGGGTTATCCTGTAGGCAATTCGTTGGTGGAGGATGAACTCCTAAACGAAGCTAGGGACATAATAGAGATAGCCAAAAAACTTGGTGTAAAGCTTTACTTCCCTGTAGACTTTGTCGTTGGTAAAGAGGTATCTGACAACACACCCACCAAGATAGTCCCATGGCAAGAGATACCAGATGGCTGGATGGGCCTTGACATAGGACCCGTGTCCATATATCTACTCAGAGAAATAGTATCGGATGCTCAGACTATAGTCTGGAACGGCCCAATGGGGGTTTTTGAGCTTGACAGATTCAAAGATGGAACCTACGAGACGGCCAAAATAGTAGCTGATTCTCATGCCCTCACCATAGCCGGAGGTGGAGACACAGACCACGCCATACACAGGGCAGGCGTCTACAACTCCATAGACTTCGTATCTACAGGTGGTGGTGCCTTCCTGGAACTGCTTGAGGGTAAAACCCTACCCTGCATAGAGGTTTTAGATGATAAAGAGTGACAAGCTTTTGAGGATTGCAAAAGAGAGTGCACTCCTCGGTGGATTGGTACTTAAGGAAAACTTTCTAAAGGTGTCCACGGATAAGATAGAAGAGAAGGCAGAGAAGGACTTTGTAAGCTACGTGGACAGGCTTTCGGAAGAAAGGATAAAGGAGCATATTCTCAAAAACTTTCCAGATCACTCTGTAGTTGGCGAGGAGAGCGGTGGCAGCCAGGAGAGCGATTATGTCTGGTACGTGGATCCTCTTGACGGAACTAAGAATTACATAGCTGGCTTTCCTATATTCGGTGTATCTGTAGGATTGGTTTACAAAGGCCAACCTATACTGGGATGTGTGTACCTGCCTTACTTTGACAACCTCTACTGGGCGTGCAAAGGAGAAGGGGCTTACAAAAACGGAAAAAGAATACAAGTAAAACAAAAGGAGAACCTAAAGCATTGCTTTGTAGCATACGGCTTTCCATCAAGAGCAAAGAGGAACTTAAGCATATACTGGGAGATCTTTAGGGATATCTTTGACAAAGTCTCAGCTATGAGGAGGCCAGGAGCAGCAGCGGTAGACTTGTGCTTGCTGGCAGAGGGTGTGTTTGATGGCCTTGCGGAGTTTGAACTAAACCCTTGGGACGTATGCGCTGGCATGGTCATAGTCCAAGAAGCCGGAGGAGAAGTTTGGCTGTCAAAAGGCCTTGCTCTCAGAACCGATATAGTGGCTGGGAACAAAACAGCCTTCTCTTACATAAAGGATGTAATATACTTAAAGTTAGGGGAAGATTATGAACCTGCTCGTGGCAGTTGACTTTACAGACCTTACAAATCCACTCCTCCAACTTGCTAAAAGCATAGCCTCCCTACACAGTGGCAAGGTCTACCTACTGCACGCGGTAGAGCCCATTTTACTTTTTCCTTTACCCGAGAGCTTTTCCATAAGCACCATAGACTTTCAACTCGTTGCAGAAGCTCAGGAAAAGAGTAAAAAGCTAGCCGAGGAAAAGTTAAAAGGTTTGGTAAATTACTTGTCACCGCTGGAAGTACAAACCATAGTAGAAGTGGGCGACCCCGTAGAGGTGATATTACAAAAGGAAGATATGGCAGACCTTGTACTCATGGGCTCTCATAAGAAAGGTCTGATAGAAAGAGTTCTTATAGGCTCTACAGCAGAGAAGGTAGCAAGGTACTCCAAAAAACCCGTGCTCATACTAAAGGGTAAGCTCGTAGAAAGCTTTAGAAAGGTCCTGATAGCCTTTGACTATTCATCCTATTCGGAGAAGGCTTTGGAGTTTGCTGTCAAACTCTTAAGGCCTATGAAGCCAGAGATTATATTACTTCATGTGAAAGAAACCTTAGAAATTCCCCTTGTAGAGCACATAAAGAGCTCTGTGAGTGAAGTCTACGAAAGGGAAAAGGAAGTCTATCTAAGGAATAGGGTGGAATCTTTACAAGCCGAAGGTATTACGGCAAGCTACAAGTTCGTAGAGACAGGTCTTTATCTTTCCGTGTGGGAAGCTATAGTAAACCAAGCCAAGGAGGAAGATGTGGACCTTATCGTCTTAGGAAGTAAAGGAATGTCTGCCTTAGAAAGAGTACTTTTGGGAAGCGTATCCGAAAAGGTCTTGAGGAGGTCAGAGATACCCATCCTAATACACAGAGAGACAGCATGAACATCGTGCTTTTCCTCTTCTTTGTTAGCCTCTCCTTCTCTTACAATGTCTACCAGGATATGGCTATGTGTGCATACCTCAGAAAGTCAAGCCCAGCTAAGGCTATTCACCACTGCGGGAGAGCCCTGCGCGTATCTCCAAGCCCAAGCCTCTACTTAGACACCATAAGAGCTTACCTCCAGATGGGAGCCAGACAGAAAGCGCTAACACTTGCGGTAAGCTTCAAAAGAGCATATCCACAAAACCCAGATGCCTACATGACTCTTTACAGCGTGTACACACTTCTGGGACAGAAGGAAAAGGCTCTGAACACACTCCAAGAAGCTTACGAGAAGGGTGTAAAGTCAAAGGAAATCCTTCTCTTTCTCTCGGATGAGTACCTAAGGTTAAACGACTATCAGAAAACAGAGATGGTTCTTCAAGATCTGTCTAAGTTAGCTCCAGACAATCCATACCCTTACTATATGCTTGCAAGGATATACTTAAACAGGAATCAAGTAGATACCGCTATAGAGTACTTGAAAAAATCCCTTAGCGTTAACCCTTCCTTTGAGGCTGGAGTTATAACCCTCGGTAACATATACCAACAAAGAGGAGAGTGGAGTAAGGCGGAGGAAATATACAAAGCAGCCATAAAGAAGGATCCTGAAAACAGAGTAGCCCTAGAGAGGCTTGCAAACCTCTACGTGCTTACAGGTAGGCTGATAGAAGCTCAAGAGATCTACAAAAAGCTTTCCAATCTGTACCCAGGAGAAGACTACCAGTACAAGTACGCACTTGTGCTCATCAACAATCAAAAGTTTGAAGAAGCTAAGAAGGTTTTAAAGGAACTCTACCAACAAAAGCCAAGCTTTGATGTAGCTTTCATGTACGCTTACAGCCTTGAGATGACTGATGAAAAGAAACAAGCTCTCAGTATATATGAATCACTCCTCAAGGAAAGACCAAACAACTTGAGCATTCTTGAAAGGCTCGCAGTTGTGAGTCTAGATCTAAAAGATTACAAGAGGGCCAAAGAGTACATAGATAAAGGTCTGTCTATAGACAAAGAAAGCTACACCTTTAACCTTCTGAAAGCAAGTCTTATCATCGACACTGGAGATCCTCAACAGGCTATACCCTACCTAGATAAAGCCATTCAGATAAACCCGCGGGACTATAGAGCATACTTTACCAGAGCTATAGTCTACGACAAGCTTGGTAGGATAGTGGATGCGGAGAAGGATTTAAGGCAGGCCCTTTCTTTGAATCCAGAAGATCCAAACCTGCTTAACCACCTTGGCTACTCGCTCCTGCTCTGGTACGATGGTTCAAGGCTGTCCGAAGCTGAAGAGCTCATAAAAAAAGCTTTGGAGAAGGATCCAGAAAATCCAGCCTATCTTGACAGCTGGGCTTGGGTGCTCTACTACAAAGGAGACTACCAGCAGGCTTACGAGTACCTAAAGAAGGCCTTGGCGAAGGAAGGCAACGATCCAGTTATCCACGAACACATGGGAGACGTGCTAAAAGCTCTTGGAAAAGAAGATCAAGCTATGTACCATTACAAGAAGGCTTTAGAGCTTCTAAGGAGCGGTAAGACCGGTGAGCCTGACCAGGAGAAGAGGATCTTGAAAAAGATCAAGGAGTGATGCTCTGGATATACCTGTCCAGAAAAGTGCTAAGGCTTGCCTTTCTCCTCAGCTTCATATTCAGCCTTGCCATCCTGGTAATCCAGTTTTTTAGGATAGGCGAGTTTATCTTCTCCTTCTCCTTGGAGAGCTCCCTCCTCTACCTTACGGCCTTTCTCCTCAACCTGTTCGCTTACTTCTTTCCCACTTCTTTGCTTGTCTCCATAGGCTTTACCTTCTTTGAACTAAAAGAGCACAGGAAGCTTGAAGTCATACAGTCTTTTGGTGTAAGTCCTTTTAAACTCATATCAAGGCTTTTTATCCTGTTGCTACCCTTCCTGTTCCTCATGGGTGTATGCGGGCATGTACTTACAGACCAGCACGTAAGCTTCTTAAGAAAGTACCTCATGCTAAAGAATTACGTAAACTTCATCTTTTCAGTACCTATCCGGACCTTCTCCAGCTTTTCCGATGCTACCGTATACATAAAAGACAAAGAGGGTCAAGTCCTAAAGGATGTAATGTTTAAACTGAAAGACAGAGTCGTATACGCTCACAGGGCAACTATTGAACAAAATACGGTAAGCTTTCAAGAAGGATCCTTATTGCTTTTAGAAGATAACAAGTTCTACAGCGTAAAGTTTGGTAGATACACCCTAGAGTTAAACAGCCTTTTAGAGGTATCTTTTGATAAGAAAAAACTAAAAAGGGACAAACTTCTAAACTTGATCAACTACACCATAACCTTAGTATTAATGCCTGTTTTCCTCTTTCTGATACACACAAGGGTAAGGCACATAAGTCAGTTCTACTATCTTACAACTATAGCGCTATTAATCTACCACGGCCTGTTGCTTTTAATAAGGCAAGCAGCGTAAGAGGTAGTAATTGCCATCAAACTCTTTACCTTCCAAAAGCACACTGCACCCATTGGAAACCTCTTTTGACACCACATAACCCTCTGGCCTTTCCGTCTGGGGTATACATCTACCCAGGTAGAAGACGAGGCTAGAGTTTTCTGCTTTGTAAAAATGCAGTTCTATCCTTTGAACATCTGGAAACTTCCTCAGCTTGTGAACAAACCTCTCTTGCTCCCATCTGTATGCAAAGAGCAGAAGTCCGCATAGAAGCAAGAAGGATACAGTAAGGATCCTCTTTATGTAGGTTTGGCTTACGTTGTAAGCTATTAGCACAGCTAGAGGTGGATATGCGAAAAGTATGTAATGGTGGAGCTTGTTTTTAGAGAGGCTAAAAAATACAAAGACTACCGAAAACCAGATGAAGAAAGGGAGGAGCTTTCCCTTTATGCTCAATATAACCTTCCGGTAGACGGGGAGGTAAAAGATAGTAGAAACAAACAAAACGAGAGGATAGTAATAAAGACCGTAAGGGTGTGTCTGTCTTTGACCTGTAAACCTCATGACGTTTTCATACACGAAGAACTTGTAAAAGTACTCAAGACCGTACTCGTGAAGCATGTAAAAGTACCAGCTTCCACCAACAAGAAAGAAGACTAAAAGATATACAGGTCTGAACACTTTTATATCCTTCTTCCAAAGAGTGTAAACAAGTAGTGGAAGTACAAGGCCCACAGGACCCTTGGTAAGGAAGGCAAGGCCTACAGAAATCCAACCAAGAAGGTACTTTCCCTTCAAAAAAAAGTACAAAGACAGGGTCATAAAGAAGGTTAGAAGGAACTCAGGAACCACCGCCCGAGACTCTATCCAGAGGTGTGGAAAGGTCAACATCACTAAGAAAGACTTTTCGGCCGTTTCCTTGTCTACGTGATCCTTTGCTATGGTGTAGGTTAAGAAGGCTGTCCCTATGGCTGAAAGGCCAGAGACTAACCTTGCAGAGAACTCGTTAAGGCCAAAGAGCATGGAGCTTATTGCCACAAGCCAGTAAAGTAGAGGTGGCTTTTCAAAGCGAAGGCTGCAGTTATAAAAGGGCCTTAGAAAATCACCTGTTTGCAACATGTTGAGTACAGCAGACATATTCCTACCTTCATCCAGGGACGTGAAACTGAGCAGCCAGTTACCAAAGATAAAGAAAAAGACCGACAGCAATAGCTTCTTCACTGAAGGGTATAATTTTAAAACCGATGGTATGGCTGATGTAAAGGAAAAGCTAACAAAAGCTCATAAAGCTGCCATACTCCTTATGGCTTTACCACCTCAGGTTTCTGTGGAAATAATGAAAGAGCTTACAGACGAAGAACTTCAGAAGGTTCTTATGTACGCTACAAGTTTAGAAGGAATAACCCTTAAAGATTTAGAAGAAATAGCAAAGGAATTCCTAGCAGAGCTTAAAAACGTGTCTTATATATCGCCAGACATAAATTCCCTGCTTGAAATAGCTAGAAAGTCCTTACCACCTGAAAAGTTTACTAAACTCTACGAGTTTTTGAGTAGTTCTAACCTCATAAAAAGCTTTCAGGAACTTGAAAAGGTAGATCCAAAGCTCCTGGCTAGTATACTGGTGAAAGAACACCCCCAGACTATTGCTGTAGTACTCTCCCAACTTAGTCCATCTAAATCCACGGAAGTGCTTAAACTTCTTCCAGATACCTTAAAGGTAGACGTGGTAAAACGCCTGGCCACGCTGGAAAATCTGTCACCCGAGTACTTGGGAGAGCTCATAGAACAGATTGCAGAAGAGATAAAGTCTATAGGTATAAGCGGTATAACACAGAAGATGGAGGGCATTAGCTTAGCAGCCGAGGTGCTAAACCTTATGGACAAAGATATGGCTAACACCATACTGTCAAGGCTTGATGAGGAAGATCCTTACCTCTCTGAGAAGATAAAAGAAAAGATGTTTACCTTTGAAGACATAAGGAAGCTTGACAATAGAGCAATAGTAGAAATACTCAAAGCCGTGGACAAAAACGTACTCCTGCTAGCTTTAAAAGGTGCTCCGGAAGATATAAAAGAGAAGTTCCTCTCTAACATGTCCAAGCGTGCAGCCCAAATATTCATGGAGGACATGGAAGCCCTCGGACCCGTCAGGGTATCGGAAGTAGAAAAGGCACAGAAGGAAGTCATCAGAGTTATAAAAAACTTGGCGGATCAGGGAATAATAGACATAAGGGGTGGGGAGAGCTATGTATAGAGACTTCATACCCATACACCATCTTCACGATCAACCAGTAGAAAAAAAGGAGGAACCAAAGGAAAAGGAAGACTGCCAGGAGTACAAAGATACGTTAGACCAGCTTCTACTGAAGAACCAAGAGCTTTCAACGAGGATCCAGGAACTTCAAGAGGAAAAGGAAAAGTTCTCTCAGGAGCTTTTAGATCTAAAGAGGGAAAAAGAACTGCTCCTGGAGGAGCTTGCAAAAAGGGCAAAAATAGAAGAGCTTATGCAAAACCTGAAAGAAGAAATCCTAAAAAAGATAGCTTTTGAGAAGGAAAAAATAGCCATTGAGCTAAAGGAACTCATAGTTGATGCGATGAAGAAGCTTTTGGATATCTGGGAGCTCCCCAAAGAAAAGGCCCTTGAAAAAGCTTTAAAAGAGTTCTTTGAGTTATCCTTAGAGATAGATGGAACCTTGAAGATGTACACAAACCCTAAAAACGTAGAGACTCTTAAAAAGCTGTGGAATGGCTTACAGTTGGAAAGTATAGAGGTTCAGATCTTACCAAGGGAAGACCTCATGGAAGGAGAGTTGATAATAGACAGCCATAGGTTTACCCTTGTGAGCAAGCATTTGGACAACCTGGAAGCGATCCTAGAAGAAAAGTTGAAGGATGCTAAAAGTCTACAGCAAGGTACTTAGAGCGAGCGGCGTTTACCTGGAAGCTTACAACATAGGCGCGAGCGTAGGGGATAGAGTGGTCATAGAGAAAGAAGACGGGGGCTTTTTAGAGGGTGAGGTAGTAGGCTTTAACCAAGACAGATGCATCATAATGCCTTTCGGTAGTCTTATGGGTGTAAGCTACAAGGATAAAGTGCTCTTAGACAGGAAGAAGGTCTCCACAGCCGTAGGTAAAGAGCTGCTGGGTCGTGTGGTGGACTTTATGGGTAGGGACATACTCACAGGCAAAAGGCTATCCACCGAGGAAAGACCCATAGAACTACAAAGCATAAACCCTCTACACAGAGAAAGGATAAGAGAAGTCTTCGATACTGGCATAAGGAGCATAAACGCCCTTTTGACTTTGGGTGTAGGCCAGAAAGTAGGCATATTCGCTGGTGCAGGTGTAGGAAAGACTACACTTCTAGGTATGATCACCAGTCACGCCACCGCTGACGTGGTGGTACTCTCGTTGGTGGGGGAACGCGGTAGGGAAGTTAGGGAGTTCGTGGAGGATGTGTTGGGGGATGCTATAAACAGGAGCCTGGTAGTAGTATCCACAGCCGAAGACCCTCCCATAGTGAAGGTAAAGAGTGCCGTGAGTGCTGTCGTCCATGCAAGGTACTTTGCTCAGAAGGGGTATAGGGTACTTCTGGTAATGGATTCTATGACTAGGTTGGCTCAGGCTCAGAGGGAGATAGGACTAGCCGTGGGAGAACCTCCAACCCTTAAAGGCTTTACACCCTCTGTCTTCTACCTCATGTCAAAAGTAGTGGAAAGCTGTGGAAACTTCAGAGAGGGAAGCATTACAGGTATCTTCAGCGTACTTGTAGAGGGGGATGATGTATCTCTAGACCCTGTGGCTGATGCTCTTATGGGTATGATGGATGGACATATAATCCTATCCCGTAAAAGGGCAAACGCCAGCATATACCCAGCCATAGATCCCGTCAAAAGCCTTAGCAGGATAATGCCACAGTTAGTATCCAAGGAACACATGAAGATGGCAACGGCTATAAGGGAGGTTTTAAGTCTCTATGAATCCATGGAAGACCTTATAAACATGGGTCTTTACACACCGGGTAGTAATCCGATCCTAGATAGGTTTATGCAAAATAGACAGATTGTTGATGATTTCTTCAGACAATCTGTAGACGAAAGAGTAAGTTTTGAAGAGTCTGTGAGAGCACTTGAAAGGCTTTACTCAAGCCTTCTGGGCTGACTCCTCAAACCTTAAAAACCTTGCCTTCTGCTCCCTTACTATGCTGAAGGTACAGCCAAAGGCTAGGCTAAAGGTGATTATACTGCTGCCCCCAAAACTCACCATAGGTATGGGTACACCCACTACAGGAGCAAGCCCCATGGTCATGAAGAGGTTAACAAAGGCCTGAAACATAAGCAGAGAGGCCAGACCACCTATAAAGATGGCTTCCTGAATATCTGGAGTACTCCTAGCATAGTCCAGAAGCCTTTTTATGACGTAGAGGTAGAGGCTTACCAAGAGGAAAGCACCTAAAAAGCCCCACTCCTCAGCTATGACGGAGAAGATAAAGTCCGTATGCTTCTCTGGTAGAAAGAGAAGATGAGCTTGCGTACCCTTTAAAAAGCCCTTTCCCAGAAGACCACCTGAACCTATTGCCACCATAGACTGTACAAGCTGGTATCCACTTCCCATGTAGTCTTTGTAAGGATCAAGGAGGGCTAGTATTCTCTCCTTTTGGTAGTCTCTAAGCTTGTGCCACAGTAGTGGAGACGCAAGTACAAAGGTAAGAAAGCTTATGACAAAGTACCTAATCTTTACCCCCCTTAGGAAGAGAAGGAACACAAGCAGCACTGGGTAAGTTACAGCCGTACCAAGGTCTGGCTGCTCATAGGTAAGAACAAAGGGAAGGGCAACAGAGAGAAATACTATAAGGCTTTCCTTACTCCATATCCTCTGGGTGTGTACCATGAAGTAAGACAGAAATAGGAGTAGGGAAAACTTCATAAACTCAGAGGGTTGGATGTTAACAGGCCCTATGTCTATCCATCTTTTGGCTCCGTAAATAGTTTTGCCAAAGACAGGCACCAGGACCAAGAGAAAGAGGTTAAAAAGGTACACGCTAAGGGAAAGATCCAGCAGAAGCCTGAAGTTTACACGGGAGAGCCCTAGCATGATAAACCAACCAAAGACCATGTAAAGGAGCTGTTTTACAAAGAGAGAGGGAGGATGCGAACCCTTAAAGCTTGCACTGTATACTCCAAGAAGGCCTATAAGCTGTACCCCAAAAAGAGCACCCACAAGCTTAAGGTCGTAATCCTTAAGAAATCTCATAATAGACATACTTGGAGCATGTGGGACACCTGACTATGTTTCCCCTTAACACCTCGGAGACCAAGCCAGCCGGGAGCTTGGTACCACATCCACCACAGACGCCGAACTCTTCAAGCCTTACAAAAACAGGAAAGCCCACCTTAGCCTTTAGGCTTTCGTACTCTCTGACAAGCTCTCTAAGGTTTTCCTTTAGTCTTTCAAGCTTCTCCTCGGTCAGCCTTATCCTCTCCTGCAGCTTTTTCTCTTCGGAATTAAGGTCTTCAAGCTCTTCCTTTAGTTCTTGCAAATACTTCTCCTTCTTCTTTCTAAGCTCCTGCAAACTCTCCTCAAGCCTCTTCTTCTCTTGGTTTAGCTCATCCAAAAGCTTCTCCTTTTTGAATATACAGTCTTCACTCCTTGCCTTTTCCCTTAAGGCAGCCTTGTACTCCTCTGCCTTTTTTACCATGTTTAGCCTCTCTTGGGCTCTGCTTAGGGCCCTTCTACATTCTTCTACCTCTTCCCTTATAAACTTCTGTCTTTCCTCAAGGTCTCGAAGTTTGGACTCCATATCGTCCAGCTCCTGCTTTATGGATGTAATCTGCCCTTGGATTCTTTTCTTTTCTTCTTGTGTACGTAGAAGGGTTTTGTTCAACCTGAGGAGCTCTTCTTCCGTGTTTTGGAACTCAAGAAGTGGCCTAAAATCCATAGTTATATTTTATAACTTAATAACTTTTGCATTTTTGCAAAAATCGGAAACTTTGTTCAAAAGGCTTTGGTAAAATTGCAAAAGGAGGAAAACTTATAAAAACCTCTTGACAAGCCATTTTCCTTATAGTAATATTATCTTTGACCTCTCCAAAGAGGAGAGGAATAACTTAAGGAGGGTACGGAAATGAAGAAGAGCCTCTTGGCTATGGCAGCCCTCATGGGAGTAGCCATACTGCCATCTCAGGCAGCTATGATAAGGTTGGATGAAGACACCTTTGCCAACACGGGTCTAAAACTCCAAATATGGGCCCAAAGGCTTGGTAAGGCACAAAACGGCGGACAAGACTACACGGATTTCTCCATAGCCAACGCCAGGGTATACTTCAGCGGCCAGGTAAACAAGTACGTCCAGTTTGGAGCAAACCTTGACTTTGGGCTGGGCAGAAACCTCAATCTTCAGGGAAGGACACAACACTCTGGTACTAACGAAACCAGGGTAAACGATGCTTTTATCAACCTTAAGCTTATGGATGAAGTCCAGCTGATGGCAGGTCTCTACAGGGTACCCTTCTCCAGGGCAAGCCTGACGGACAGCTATACCTACATAATACCCACCGGATACGGCTGGGGAATAGCTACTGGAAGCGCTGGTAACGCTCTAGCTATAAACCCCTACGCACCATTTAGCGTAGGAACAGCTCTGGGCAACATCTACAGGGATGCGGGAGTGACCCTCTGGGGTAATATAGCCGACGGTCTTGTAAAGTACCAACTTGGTGTCTTTGACGGAAGGTACGACCACGCCACCGGTGCTCTTGGGCCAAAGGATAAGCTTGCCTTTGCAGGTAGGATACAGTTCACACCCACCATGCTAGGTTACAAGGCAGAAAAGGGCTTTACCCTTGCTGACACATACCTGGGAACCCAAAATGTCCTCACCATAGGTCTTGGCTACACCTTCCAGAAGGCACAGACCACTGGCCAACCATTTAACTACAGCAAGAACGCCAAGGCTTGGACAGTGGACGCCATGTGGGAGCAGAAGTTCCAAGACTTCGTCCCCAACCTACAGCTTGGCTACATAAACCAAAAGGATGTAGCTAATGCTGCTTTACCTAATGTAAACTATGGCAAGGCTGAAGCCTTCTACGTTCAGGGTCAGCTACTCTACGACCAGGTTGTAGGTCTTGGTAAGCCAGCTCTTGCCATAAGGTGGGAGCAAAATAAGAACAAGAGCCTTGCTCAGTATGACACAACTACCGGTACAGTAACAGCTGTCGCTGGTACTCCTAAGGTAACCAGGACTGGTGTGTTCCTTAACTACTACATAAAGGGTCAAGACGCTAAGATACAGCTGGGTGCTGACTTTGTCAACCTCAACAGCGACGCCAAGGCAAACGTACCAAACGGCAAGAACTTCACCGACTGGACTCTGGCACTCCAAACCCAATTCTAAGACCTCTCCCCCGCGGGCCTTCGGGCCCGCTTTTATAATCCCAGATACCTTCTTTTTTTATTCCTCACGCATCGTTTACCATCAGGCTTAAACTATTATCTATGGAGCTACAGCTTTTGTTGATCCTGGCCATAGCCTTTGTAGTGCTTGGTCCTGAGAAGATGGTAGAGCTCGCAGGAATGCTAGGAGAGGCCCTCAGGAAGGTAAGGGAGGCATGGGATGAGCTGCGCTATCAACTCTACCTCGAGGAGCTAAACAGAAAGATATACGAGGAGACTAAGGACCAAAAGCCGGAAGAGGGCTTATACTCTACCATGGAGGAAAGGCAGGATGAACCAGCAGGAACTCCCCAAGATGCCACTGACGGAACACCTGAGGGAACTAAGAAGCAGGCTGATTAAGTCCATAGTAGCCTATCTTATAGGTGCTGGCATCTCCTTCTACTTTGTGAAGGACATATTTGAACTCCTCAAGGAGCCACTCCTCAAGAGCTATCCCAAAGTTCAGCTCATCACCATATCGCCCATGGAGCCCTTTTACATCTACATAAAGATCTCCCTAGTCTTCGGCTTTATAATAGCCTTTCCTGTAATAGTCTACCAGGTCTGGAGGTTCGTAGAACCTGGTCTTTATCCACATGAAAAAAAGCTTGTTCTCCCCTTATCCATCCTATCCCTGCTTCTTTTTATTATGGGTAGCCTCTTCTCTTACTTTTTTGTACTCCCTTTGGCTCTACGGTTCCTCCTCGGCATAGGTGTGGAGCAGCTCCAGATAAGCCCTTTCCTTTCTGTTGACCTGTACATATCCTTTCTGCTTAAGATGATCGTGGCCTTTGGTATAGCCTTCCAGCTTCCTATAGTGAACTACCTTCTCCTGAGGGCTGGTATAGTGTCAGAAGGGCAGCTAAAGTCTTTCAGAAAGTACTTCATAGTCATAGCCTTCGTGATAGGTGCCCTGGTGGCCCCTGATGTGAGCACACAGGTGCTGATGGCCATACCACTAATAGCCCTCTATGAGATATCCTTACTTTTTGGTAGGCTTGCCAAGAAGAAGGAGAAGGCTCTGCAGAAGGTTCAGACATGAAGGTAATAGTCACAGGAGCCACAGGCTTTGTGGGTAGGTACATAGTGAGAAAGCTGCTAGAAGATTCCCATGAGGTTGCTCTTCTCGTGAGAAACAAGGAAAAGGCCCAAAGAATCTTCGGTGAGAGGGTAAAGGTCTACCAAGTAAACTTTGAAAGCAGGGAAAGCCTAAGGCAAGCCTTTGAATCCTTTAGACCTGAAGGAGTTGTCCATCTCATAGGCATACTCACAGAAAGCAGGAGGAAGGGTATAACCTTTAAAAAGGTCCACTACCTCTATTCTAAGCTCCTGTACGAGGTGTGTAGAGAGTTTCAAGTCAAGAGGGTTGTTCACATGAGCTCCTTGGGTACGCATCCAAGAGCTCCCTCCGACTACCACCAGACCAAGTACATGGCAGAGCAGGAGCTCATAAACTCTGGCATAAGCTATGCCATAATGAGACCTTCCATAATCCTTGGCCCAGAACAGAAACTCTTTAGCCAGATGTGGGTAATAACCAAGTACATTAGGCTTTTGGCCATACCAAAGCCAGACCTTCTTTTCCAACCTGTAGACGTAAGGGACGTGGCATGCGCCTTTTCGGAAGCTTTAAAGGATCCACAAACAGGTATGTACGAGCTCTGTGGAACCAAGAGGGTAAGATTTAGAGATCTCCTTGAGGACATATTCAACTTTTGGAGAAGGAAGGTGCTCATCCTACCCATACCCAAGAGTTTCGCCTTTGTGGGTGGTCTTCTTGCGGAGAGGATCATGGATGAGCCTCTGATAAGCTCCGACCAGGTGCTTATGATGTGGAGGGACAACGTGTGTGGGCTTGACGAAGGCGTTGTGTCTGAAGGTGTTAAGGCCCTGTGCGGAAGGGATCCCATCCCTTACGAAGAGTCCCTTATGTGGAGCCTTGAGGAGTTTGAAAAGTCCATAAGATGAAAAGGATTTGCTTATTTCTCTCTCTTTTGCCCCTTCTTTCGTGCGGCATAAAAGCAGACACCATGCCCCTCCTAGAACCCAGCTACCAGGTAAAGAGGATAGGGTCTTCTGTTTATTTTAGGCCCTTGGATGGTTCTTCGGTGGCCCAAGGCTTTAGAAAAGAAGGAAGTCTATACGTAAAGGAGGAGGAAAGACCCTTCTGCTTTAAGATAACAAGGCAAGAAGGAAAGACAAGGAAAGAATGCCTTCCAGAAGCTCCAAAAGAAAAACCACTCCTGATCGTTGAAGAAGGCCCATCGCAAGCCATCATAAAGGCGCAAGGTTTTACTAGGTACTACATCTACAGAGAACCCTTTGATCCCTTCTCAGGAGAAGCCTTTGAAGGAAAGACCATCGTTAGAAAAGATTACGTGCCTGTATGCTTTCTTGTAACAGGAGAGATAAGACCTAGGGTTGAAAGCTCACCCGAGAGGATCTGCCTTAAGGCCATACCCCTTGAGTTAAAAGACGTACAAAGGCTTGAGTACGTAGTAGATGAAAAGAACATATACATCCTTTGGTCTTATGAAGCCGATGAACACTTTGAGGCTTTCGTAGTGTACAAGGATGGGAAAAAGGTAGCAACCCTCAAAGGCTACATGTTTGTGGATGAAAGACCCAATAAGGAGACCATCTACACGGTGAAGGTGTTGAGCAAGTACGGTACAGAGAGCAGAGGCGTTAGCATAACCTACAGACCGTAGTAACCCGCTATGGCCGCAGCCACCGCGAGGGCTAGATCTTCTGGATCCAAAAGGTCTTCCACCTCAAAGTCGTAGGTGGGTAGCTTCTCCTCCAGGAACCTTATGCCAAAGTACCCGCTTATGAAGTCTGGATCCCTTATTATCTCCCTGTGTAGGGGTATGTTGGTGGGAACGCCCCTTATGATGAATTCGTCTATGGCTCTTCTTGCTCTGGCAAGCAGGCTTTCCCAGCTCATAGCCCACACGCTAAGCTTTGCTATCATAGAGTCGTAGTAGGGTGGTATGACAAAGTCTTTGTAAACTCCTGCGTCCATCCTCACACCAGGGCCACCGGGTGAGTAGTAAGCTGTAATCTTGCCAGGAGACGGTGCAAAGTTCCTCTTAGGATCTTCTGCGTTTATCCTAAACTCAAGGGCATAACCCCTGAAGGTAATCTCGTTCTGAGTGAAAGGTAGAGGCTCTCCCGCCGCTATCCTTATCATCTGCTGGACTATGTCCACACCTGTAACCATCTCCGTTATGGTGTGCTCCACCTGTAGACGTGTGTTCATCTCTATGAAGTAAAACTCTCCCGTTCTTAGATCTACGAGGAACTCAAGGGTGCCGGCGTTCTCATAGCCCATCTGCATCATAGCCCTTACACTAAGGCCAAGCATCTTGTTTCTTATCTCCTTAGGAAGTACAGGACAAGGCGTTACCTCTATAATCTTCTGGTGCTTTCTCTGAACAGAGCAGTCTCTTTCACCTAGATGAACCACGTTGCCGTATTTGTCTGCCAGTATTTGAACCTCTATGTGCTTTGGATTGTCCAGATACTTCTCTATGAACAGGTCTCCCTTTCCGAAAAAGGTCTCCGCTTCCCTGTACGCGGATTCAAAGAGCCCGGGCAACTCCTCCTCAGACTTGACCACCCTCATACCCCTACCACCACCACCATAAGCAGATTTTAGGATCACGGGAAAGCCTATCTGCCTTGCGTAGTGTAGTGCATCTCTGTAATCCCTTAAGGGTTCTGTAACACCTGGAACAGTGGGTATTCCTAGCTCTTGCATCACCTTTTTAGCTTTTACCTTGTCTCCAAAGGTTTCTATGTGCTCCGGCTTTGGACCTATGAAGGTAATGCCCATCTTCTGACAGTAGCGGGCAAACTCTGCATTCTCTGCCAGGAAGCCATAACCTGGGTGTATGGCATCTGCTCCCACAGACTTGGCTAGATCCACTATGCGTACATAATCAAGGTAAGCCCTTATGGGATCCCCAGGAATCAGGTAGCTCTCGTCAGCCTTCTTTACGTACAAAGATCGAGCATCCGCTTCGGAGTATATAGCCACAGTCTTTATACCTAACTCTTTACAAGCTCTGATTATCCTTAGAGCTACCTCTCCTCTGTTTGCTATCAGGACCTTGTTAAACATAGACTAAATTTTAAGACATAAGAGGGGTGTTAAAATTTACCCATGGAGTTTCCCAAGTTAAGACCCAGAAGACTTAGGCTAAAGGAGAACATAAGGAGGCTCGTAAGAGAAACTACCCTCACCCTGGATGACATCATATACCCCATTTTCGTCAGATATGGACACAACGTAGTGGAAGAAGTCCCCTCCATGCCTGGAGTTTTCCGCTACAGCCTTGACAAACTGGCAGATGCTGTTAAGGAGGTAGCGGACCTTGGTATAAAGGCCGTAATCCTCTTTGGTATACCGGAGAAAAAGGACGAAGTGGGATCAGACACGTGGAGCGATGACGGTATAATCCAAAGGGCTCTCAGGCTGCTAAAAAAAGAGGTACCAGAGATGTACCTCATAACCGACGTATGCTTCTGCGAGTACACTACCCACGGACACTGTGGTGTCTTATGCGGGGATACGGTGTGCAACGACGAAACTTTGGAAAACTTAAAAAAACAGGTAGTTTCGCATGCTAAAAACGGTGCTGACATGGTGGCACCTTCTGGCATGATGGACGGCATGGTAAAGGCCATAAGAGAAGCCTTGGATGAAGCTGGTTTTTCTCATATACCCATAATGTCCTACTCGGCCAAATTTGCTTCGGCCTTTTACGGACCTTTTAGGGAAGCTGCCGAGTCAGCGCCCAGCTTTGGAGACAGAAGAAGCTACCAGATGGATCCAGCCAATGCAAGGGAGGCCTTGAAGGAAGTTCTCTTGGACGTACAGGAAGGTGCTGACATAGTCATGGTAAAACCAGCTTTAGCGTACCTGGACATAATATCCAAGGTTAAGGAGATGATTCTTCTACCCGTATGTGCCTACAACGTCAGCGGTGAGTACTCCATGATAAAGGCAGCAGGAAGGCTCGGGTGGATAGATGAAAAGAAGGTCATGGTAGAAACTCTCCTGTCCATGAAGAGAGCAGGGGCTGACATGATCATCACTTATTTTGCTAAGGATGTGGCCAAGATGATAATAAAGGGTGAGATCTGATGGAGACCTTTCTCGCCTGGCTTTTCTTCTTCCTGAAGCTTTTAATAGTCCTTGTAGTCTTAGGTATACCCCTTTTTATACTTATAGCCCTTATCTCTAATTTCATATACAGAAAAGTTTTTAAAGATTAGATGGCTAGCTTCTCCAGCTCTCTCCTTTTGAGTATCTCTATGTAACCTCTGTCCGTGTTTATGATACCCATCTTCTTCCATTTGCTCAGGGTCCTTATGGTGGTCTCCACGGTTGTGCCAGTCATCTCCGCTATGTCCATACGTGTGAGAGGGGCGTCTATTATGATTACATCATCCTGTATCTTACCTATCCGGTCGGCTATGTCCAGGAGTACCTTTGCTATGCGTTCCTCCACCTTACCGCCTGCTATGCTCTTTAGCGTTTCGTAGGTTTGCATAAGGATAGCGGTAGCTTCGCATGTCATCTTTATGGCTATGCTGGGATGCTTGATGGCAAGGTTTATAAAGTCCTTGTTGGATATGTAAAGGGTCTTGGAGGGTGTTACAGCCTTTGCCGTGTAAGTATTCTTTGGTGTTCTCTTACCCCACTCTATCCAGCCAAAAACATCTCCAGGAAATACGAGCCTGACTATTACAGAGCGAGCATCGTGGGTCTCTTTTATCAATTTAATAAGACCATCTAATAGTATGTATATACCAGGCTCTCCTTCTTCCTCAAAAAAGAGGTACTCGTTCTTCTTGAATTCCCTTAAACTCATGTACTCCAGGGCCGCCTTTATCTCTTGCTCAGAAAGGTCCTCAAAGAGATGGATCTTTTTAAGAGTCTCTATATTTAAACTCTTAGCAGGCCTTTCTCTAAAAGCTTCGTATGCCATCCCTTACCTCCTACTACCACGTATGGTTCAAAGACTACATAATCCGTGTGAAAGGGTACTTTGTTGACACCACCAAAGCTATGGTTGTCTCCTATGGCTATGTGGATGGTCCCTAGGATCTTCTCAGCTTCCAGAACGTTGTCTGGTCTTCTGGCTCCTGGGTTGGTGCCTACGCCAAACTCCGCTATAAAACGGGCCCCTTCGTACTGCTTGAACACATCTTCCAAGAAATCCCTGTATGGTTCTATCCCTTCTATCTCCTCCACCTGCCCGTTTCTAAACCTTAAAGTTATGGGTCTTTCTAGGGGTCTGTCTGGTCCATAGAACACGGTTAAGCTCCCAAAAGCAGATGTTTCCAATGGTGCTATAAAAGCCTCTCCAGCAGGAAGGTTCCCGTACTGTCCTTTTTGATGGAAGAGTCCTGTGTCTGCTATAGCCTTTCTACCAGACAGGGAGAACTCTATCTTTGTGCCCTCTGCAACAACCTCTGCCCATTCTGCCTCTGATAGTATTTCAGCCAGGTCTGTGCTTAGCTTGGCCACATAGTCCCAGTCTACATTCATAGGGCCCAAGAACATCTGGGGTTCAAACAGAGGCATAGAGGCATACCTGGTGCCAAAGTGGTTGGTAAGAACCTTCCTGTAGAAGGTATGGGTGGTAGAGTAATGGGCAAAAGCAACTACTACATCCGGTGTACCCTGAGAATAAGAAAGCAGTATGTCTATGACTTCATCCTCTGAATAGGGTTCTTTGTTTAGAACTCTATCCAGAAGACCTTTTTCTTTAAGGACTTCCACAGCTTTTTTTGAGAAGGTTTTCTCCCAAACTTCAGCAGGCGGCTCCTTCCCATGGCCCTTTAGAGAAGGGTAGATGACTTTTTCCACGTGGGGTGTTATGTCCAAAGCCACTTCGTAGAACTCCTCCATTAGGTCTACAAGGTAAGGTTTCTCATCATCTGTGAGAAGTAGGAGCTTTTCCCCTTCTCTTAGTGCCAGGTTGACAGTGTAGAGCCTGCGTATGTACTCCTGGTACATAATCTATAATTTTAAGCTTTAGAGCTTTATCTTTCCACTTTTTATTTGCCTTTGTATTTCTCTCATCATGTCTCTCTCTCTTAACTCCTGCCTTCTGTCATGGAGTTTTTTACCGCGTGCTAAGGCTATTTCTACCTTCACCTTTCCGTTTTTAAAGTAAAGCTTTAGCGGTATTATGGTATAACCTTTCTCTTGAACCTTACCATAGAGACGCATTATCTCCCTCTTATGCAGCAAAAGCTTTCTCTTCCTTGTCGGATCCGGTGGTTTTATGGTAGCATGCTTGTAAGGCGCTATGTAGAGGTTGTAAAGCCATGCTTCTCCCCCTTCTATCCTTACGAAGGAATCTTTAAAGGACACGGTCTGCTTGTTCCTGAGCGCCTTGACCTCTGAACCTTCAAGGACTATACCGGCCTCGTAGGTCTCTATTATGTCAAACTCGGCTTTAGCTTCCTTGTTTACGGCTATTATGTGTTCTCCTGTCTGCTTTGCCATAGGTTAAATGTAATACAAAAACTTAAGGAGTGCCTTCTGTGCGTGCAATCTGTTCTCGGCTTGGGTAAAGATAAAGTCAGCGTGTGCTTCAAAAATATCTTCCGTTATCTCCTCACCTTTGTTGGCGGGAAGGCAGTGCATGACCTTGACATCCCTATGGGCATGCTTTAAAAGCTCTGAGTTCACCTGGTAAGCTTTTAGCTTCTTTATCTTTTCCTCGTCCCTGTTTTGATTCATGCTTACCCAAACATCCGTATAGACCACCTGAGCGTCCTTGACGGCGTCTACAGGGTTAGGCGTAAGGTATATGCTACCACCCGTTATCTTGCAAAGATCTTCTCCAGCTTGGTAATAATAACTGCTCGGCTCGTAACCCTCCGGTGTGGATACAAAAAGCTTAAGACCAAAGAGCCCCGCAGCCACAAGCCACGTATTGCATACGTTGTTCCCATCTCCCACGTAAGCTATCTTTATATTCCTTATATCTTCTCCAAAAACCTCATACAGGGTAAACACATCACTCAAAACCTGACAAGGATGCGACTTGTCTGTCAACGCGTTTATGACGTTAACAGAAGAGTATTTGGTGAACTCCTCAAGCATACTGTGGGAGGATGTTCTTATGATGACTCCATCCACGTACCTTGAGAGGGTTCTGGCTGTGTCCTTTATATCTTCCCCCCTTGAGAGCTGGAGGTTATTCTCCTGCAGGAAGATGGCATTACCACCCAGTTGGTTTATAGCCACTTCAAAAGATATCCTGGTCCTGGTGGATGGTTTGGTGAATATGAGTGCTATGTTCTTTCCAAGAAGGTACTTTTCCCTATCCTCTCCGGCCTTTATCCTCAGGGCATCCTTTATTATTTGCCACCCTTCCTCCGGAGTTATATCCCAGAGGTCTATAAAGTGCCGTATCATTTGAATATTATACTACAATTTCAAAACAGAAAACCCACTTCCATAGCCATCCTAGTTTGATGATCCTTTAGGTTCTGGGTAAAGGGCTTGTCTGCCTTTACGTAGGAGAGTTCCACTCTTCCGAAGAGGTTGCCCTTTGTATAAGAGGGGCTTATGGTAAAAGTGTAGCCTTTGTTTCCATCTCCTAGACCCACAAGATCAACTCCATCGCCTGATTTATCCTTCACGTATTCAAGTCTGCTAGAGAGTTTAAGCTTATCGTTAAAAGCGTACGAAAGATGCAAACAGCCACCCTCTGCCTCAGCTTTTGATGGTGTATGAGGAGACTCCACGTAAACAAAGTCCATTCCAAAAGACAGCTTACCGACGCTGTAAGAAATTACCGCGTTGTACTCTCTGTTGTTAGGTCTTGAGCTTGTGTCCGGTATAAGGAGGTTAAAAGAAAGGGAAAGGTCCTTTATGGGAGTTAAAGCTATGCTACCTTCAAAGGCAGGTTTTGGGTTGCTAGTACTAAGAGTATAGAAGCCATCGTTTACACCAGCTTTTAGGGTAAACACGTCAGCGGTGTACACAAACCTAAGACCGTTGTGTATTACAGGCTGCATGTTCCATATAAGTCCTCTCTGTATGTAGTTGTTCTGATAGGTGAATGGGGATTCGTAGCCAATAAGGGTTGGAAGCTTACCAACCTGTAGGCTAAACCTCTTAGAGGGTGATATCTCCAAGTAGGCTATAGGGATAGCGCTGTATAGGCTAGTATAGTCAGAAGCTTTTGAGAGAGGAGCACCTACTACGGGAAAAGAGTATGCACCACCTACTATGGTAAAGCCTATGGGCTCTGGAGTCTTTGAAAGGCTTATGAGAGCAGAACCAACGTCGTACCTTATCCTTTTGTTGTCACTTTTGTTATCCGTGTATACCATATAACCTGTTATCGCACCGCTCAAGTTTAGAGTTCCAAAGGTGTCACCTTTTAGCTCCAGGGCATAAGAAGTACTCAGTAAAGCAGTCACAGATCCAGGGATGGAAATAAACTTCATCAATTTGCTGAGCGTTGCCATCTTTTGAACCTCCTCAAAGGTTTTTCAATACGGTGTTGCTGCAAAAATAGTGCCAGAAATCTTCATCAAAACCGTTGTAGAATACAGCAGGGTTTACTAAGTCTGTAGATGTTAAATCCTTCTATAAGGTACGTAGAATAATTAACATTTTTGTAATCTTGTTAACACACCTATCCGTGTCTTTTGTGAAAGAGTACCACTACTTTCCACATGAGGGGCGGTATAAACAGATAGGCCACGGAGCTAAAGAGTATTATGACTTTCCAAAAGGTGTGTAGGTAATCCATGCTTACCATGCCAAAGCCTGCCAAAAACTCCAAAAAGGCGAAGATGTAAGAGAGTTTTACAAGAAAGGAGGAGCTCGAGCTCCTCCCAAAGCTGTACATCAAAGCATAGGAGCCAGCGAAGAGGACCATGAGAAAGCCGTAAAGCATAAGCTTGTAGATGATCTCAGCTAACAACTTCAGCCTCCTTCTTCAGCTCTTCTACCCTTCTACCTGCGGTAATAAGGTCGTACATAAGGACGAAGTAAGAAAGTAGGAAGGTTATCCCAAAGAAGAGGCGCCATCTGTAGGCTTGGGCCATCCATGGATGATCCTGAGCTGTTATGTAAGCAGACCAGGTACTTCCTATTTTAGGAATCAACTTTTGAAACGAAAAGTTTATATTATCTTTTATAAAAAAACTTGACATAACCATACTAAAGGATTATACTAATAAAGAAAAAGGAGGTTAACAAGATGGCGGAGAAAATACTGGGTATAGACCTTGGTACAACAAACTCTGTTGTGGCAGTTATAATAGGTGGTGAGCCTGTTGTCATACCCAACCAGGAGGGTTCAAGGCTTACACCTTCTGTAGTGTCCTGGACCAAGGAAAAAGAGATACTCGTAGGTGACCCGGCAAAGAGAAGGGCTATACTAGACCCTGAAAACACGGTGTATGAATCCAAGAGGTTCATAGGTAGGAAGTTTGAAGAGGTCAAAGATGAGGCTACAAGAGTGTCCTACAAGGTCCAGGCAGACGAGAAGGGTGACGCAGCCTTTTATATACCCAACCTAGGCAGGTTGGTACGTCCTGAAGAGGTAGGAGCTCACGTTCTTAAAAAGCTAAAAGAAGCTGCAGAAGCTTACCTGGGTGAAAAGGTTACCAAGGCTGTCATAACTGTCCCGGCTTACTTCAACGAAAGGCAAAGACAAGCTACAAAAGACGCAGGAAAGATAGCTGGTCTGGAAGTGGTAAGGATCCTGAACGAGCCTACTGCTGCAGCATTGGCTTACGGCCTTGACAAGAAGAGCGATGTAAGGATATTGGTTTACGACTTTGGTGGCGGTACCTTTGATGTTTCCATACTTGAGGGTGGAGAAGGAGTCATAGAGGTAAAGGCTACGGCAGGAGACACACACCTAGGTGGTGCCAACATAGACGAGAGGATAATGGAGTGGCTCATAGAGGAGTTTAAGAAGGAGACGGGTGTAGACCTAAGGAAGGACAGGACAGCTCTACAAAGACTAAAAGAAGCATCAGAACAAGCCAAGAAGGAGCTTTCCTTCAAGATGGAAACTGAGATAAACCTTCCCTTCATCACCATAGACCCCAACACCAATCAACCTCTACACCTCCAAAAGAAACTGACCAGAGCAAGGCTTGAGGAGATGATAAAGGATCTGGTAGACAGGACTATGGAGATAGTCAAAAAAGCCCTGCAGGATGCAAAGCTAAGCCCTCAGGACATAGACGAAGTGGTTCTGGTAGGCGGATCCACTAGAATACCCCTAGTACAACAGAAGATAAGGGAGTTCTTTGGCAAGGAGCCTCACAAAGGTGTAAACCCCGACGAAGTTGTGGCGGTAGGTGCTGCAATACAGGCTGGCGTACTGGCGGGAGAGGTCAAGGAAATACTCCTCGTGGACGTTATACCCCTCTCGCTAGGTGTAGAAACCTACGGTGGTGTAATGACGGTGCTTATTCCTAGGAACACACCCATACCCTACAAGAAGTGTGAAATATTCACCACTGCAGCAGACTACCAAACGGAAGTGGAAATACACGTGCTACAAGGTGAAAGGCCCTTAGCAAAAGACAACAAGTCTCTTGGTAAGTTCTATCTAACAGGTATACCACCTGCTCCGAGAGGTGTTCCAAAGATAGAGGTATGTTTTGACGTAGACGCAGACGGAATACTCCACGTGACGGCAAAAGATCTCGCAACAGGTAAGGAACAGTCCATAAGGATACAGCCTTCCTCGGGACTCACGCAAGAAGAGATAGAGAGGATGATAAAGGAAGCCCAAATGTACGAAGAAGAGGACAGGAAGAAGAAGGAACTCATAGAAGCCAAGAACCAGCTCGACCACCACGTGTACAATCTAGAGAAGGTGCTCAAAGAAAACAGAGAAAAGCTTCCAAGCGACCTGGTACAAGAAGCAGAAAGGGTAGTGGAAGAAGCTAAGAAGGTTATAACCTCCTCACAGGACATACAAGAAGTAAGGGAAGCCATAGAGAAAGTCCTCAACGTAGCCGGAAAGGTAGGTTCTCACATGTACCAATCCTCACAGAAGGGATCAGATGAAGGTATAGAGGGTAAACCCCTGTAATGTGTCAGACTCTGCTTGAGGTAAGGGAGAGAATAGAGAAGGCGTGTGTAAGAGCAGGCAGGGATCCCTCGGAGGTTACCCTTCTGGGTGCCTCTAAGGGAGTCCCACCTGAAAAGATAAAGACTTTCTTTGAATGTGGTCTTAGGATTTTTGGTGAGAACAGAGTTCAGGAGTTCCTAAAAAAGTACGAGGAACTCAAGGAACTGCCCATAGAGTGGCACTTCATCGGCTACCTTCAATCCAACAAAGTAAAGTACATCGTAGACAAGGTTACTTTGATCCATTCAGTAGACAGGCCTTCTTTAGTGGAGGAAATAGAAAAAAGGGCCCAAAGGTTAGGTAAAGTACAGAAGGTGCTTGTAGAGGTAAACGTAGGAGAAGAAGAGACCAAGGGTGGAGTTAAAGAACAAGAACTAAAACCCTTAGTGGAGCTTATACTATCTCAAGAACATCTAAAGCTTGAGGGTCTTATGTGCATACCACCCTACAGGGAAAACCCAGAAGAAGTAAGACCTTACTTTGTAAAGCTTAGAAGCTTAAAGGATCAGTTGGAAAAGGAGTTTGGCATAAAGCTTGAGCACCTGTCCATGGGGATGTCTCATGACTTTGAGGTAGCCATAGAGGAAGGAGCTACAATAGTACGTATAGGGACAGCCCTCTTTGGTGGAAGGAGCTAAAGCAGTATGGTTTGGTTTTATACCTTCCTTGTGGTGCTTGGCACATTCCTGGCGGTTCTTGGCATAACGAGTACCAACGTAGCCATACCAAAGATGATAGCCCCCCTAGAGACGGATGTCTACGGTATAGAGTGGGTTTCCATAAGCTACATAGTGGCCACAGCCATAACCATACTAGTCTTTAACTACGTGACATCCCGCATAGGACTGAAAAAGACGTATATACTGGGGCTTTTTCTCTTCAGCTTGGGCAGTGCTCTCTCTGGACAGGCGGCCAACTTAGAGCAGATGATAGCCTTTAGGTTCTTGCAGGGTATAGGAGAGGGACTTCTCATCCCATCTTCTCAATCTATACTCTTCAACCTCTTTCCACCCGAGAAGAGAGGCACAGCGATGGGCTTCTACGCCATGGCCGTAGCCTTCGCGCCGGGTCTTGGACCTACCGTAGGTGGATACATGGTGGAATACTTCTCCTGGAGATGGATATTCTACATGAACGTACCCATAGTCCTCCTACTTATACCCATAGCCTATTTTATGCTTCCCGATATAGGTGCAAAAGTACACGTTAGGTTTAATCCCATAAGCTTTATCTTCCTAGCAGGTTTCTCCGTTGCTTTTGTTGTCTTTCTGTCTAAGGGTGAGAGCTGGGGATGGTTTTATTCCTTCAAAACCTTTTGGGCCTTCAGCCTTGCCCTTCTGTGCTTGATGCTCTTTGCCTTGAGTGAGCTCACTTCTGAGAACAAGTTGATAGATTACAGCCTTTTTAAGCATCTGGATTACGTCTACGCCTTTATAACCTTTATAGTTATATACGGCTTTGTTTTCTTCCAGACCATCTACCTGCTTCCTATCTACCTTGAGAATCTAAAGGGTGTGCCTACCTTTCAAGCTGGTATTACCTTCTTAGGTTTTGCCCTCATGCTCGGCTTGTTTGCATTGGTAGGTGGTAGGCTTAGCGACAGAGTAGACTCCAAGTTTTTACTTCTAATCTCACAGACTACACTTTTTATAGTGCTGTTTTTCTTTCTCTCGCATGTGGATTATTACACGCCCAAATGGAAGGTGTTTGTCTACATGAGCTTTGTAGGCTTTGCTATGGGATTCTTCTTTGCCCCTCTTACAGCCTTAGCCTTTAAGAGTTTGGCACCCCACCAGATACCAGCGGGCAGCGCTCTGTATAACTACGCCAGGCTCATGGGAGCCTCCCTAGCCACATCCATAGGAACCTACATATACGAAACACGTAGAGCCTTCCACTTTGACCAGATAGACGCCGTCAAAAACTCTGTATCGACCTACGGCTACTTGGACACAATAGTATCACTATCTGACTTAGAACCCATGAGGTATAGGATAGTTTTGGCCAAGTTCCAAGAGGTAGTCTCGGGAACTTATGCCATACAAGATGCCCTGAGAATAGCTTCTTTGATAGCTTTGTCAAGCATATTCATAACCCTTTTCTTCCTACTGCTTGGCAGACGAAACCGTACCGTATAATTTAACAATGCTCCCCATAAAGGACTTAAACCCAAGCAGAAGCTTTCCTTTAGTAAACCTGACCCTGATAGTTGTATGTTCCTTGGTTTGGCTCTACGAGTTTTCCTTGGACGAGGTAGAGTTTGTAAAGTTCATAGGTGAGTACGGTCTTACCCTCTCCAACCTTTTTGAAAGACCTTACACCATCATAACCCACATGTTTTTACACGGAGGATGGCTTCACATAATAGGTAACATGTGGTTCTTGTACGTCTTTGGTGACAACGTGGAAGACAGACTTGGTAAGCTTAGATACCTTTTACTTTACCTACTGTCTGGATTAGGTGCAGCCCTGTTACAGATATTGGTGAGCCTTCTGGTAGGAGCAGAGGATGTACCCATGGTGGGTGCAAGCGGTGCCATAAGTGGTGTGCTGGGAGCATACATGTGGCTCTTTCCACACGCTCGGGTGCTCGCCCTCGTGCCCATATTTTTCTTCTTAACCCTTGTTGAAATACCTGCGGTTTACTTTATAGGCTTTTGGATACTTATACAGATAGTAAACGGGCTTGTTAGCCTTCCCTTCGCCGGTATGGGTGGTGTAGCTTGGTTTGCACATATTGGTGGTTTTTTTGTGGGGTATCACGTAGTTAAAAGGCTAAAACCTAGGAATATATACTATATATAGAACTAGGGGACGTAGCTCAGCTGGTAGAGCGCAGGCATCGCAAGCCTGAGGTCGGGGGTTCAAGTCCCCTCGTCTCCACTTTTCTTTACCTCGTGTCTACCAAACTCGTACCTTAGCGCAGCAAGAAGCCTATCCCTGAAGGAGTTTTCTTGTCTTGAACGGAACCTCATGAACAGAGCATCGGCTATGGTAGGAACAGGAACAGAAAGCCTTATGGCCTCAAGCACTGTCCACCTTCCTTCACCTGTATCTTCCACGTAAGCTTTTACGTTTTCTAAGTTTCCAAAGTCTTCAAAGACCTTCTGGGTTAGCTCCATAAGCCAGGACCTTATGACGCTCCCTTGGTTGTAGATCCACGCTACCTTCTCAAGGTCGTAATTAAACTCACTCTCCTTCAAGAGCTCAAAGCCCTCTCCTATAGCTTGCATCATGGCATACTCTATGCCGTTGTGTACCATCTTGGCAAAGTGTCCAGCACCTGATGGTCCAAGGTACGCGTAACCTACACCACCGTAGGAAAGGACTCTAAACACATCCCTAGCTCTGTTAAAGGCCTCTTCATCACCGCCTATCATCAAACAGTAGCCTTTTTCTTCTCCATACACTCCTCCACTAACCCCCACGTCTAAGAAGTAAACACCCCTCTCTTTAAGCTTATGGTATCTTCTCTGAGAATCTCTGTAGAAGGAGTTTCCACCATCCACTACTATCTGCCCTGCCTTGAGATATGGCATCAGATGGTCTAGAACCTCATCTACAGCTTCATGCGGTACCATAAGCCAGATAAGGTCTTCTTCAGAGAGCAAGCTTTCCACCTCAGACAGATCCTTTAACCTTGGAATGTCTTCAATCCGTGAATGTCTTGCATAACCAAAGACTTGGACACCGTTGGACTTTAGCCTCTTCGCTATCCCACCCCCCATCCTGCCAAGGCCTACAACCAAAACCTTCATGGTATGATTATATTCTGTGATAGACTTTATGAAGTTTAGGTTTTACTCCTACGCTGTATCCCTTACCCTTCTTATCATCAGCCTTGTTTTCTTGCAGGTAAGAGGACTAAACTTAGGTATAGACTTTACAGGTGGTACCATCTTGGAAGTAGCTTACAAAGCAAAGGTAAGCACAGAACAGGTCAGGCAAGCACTACAGAAAGAAGGCTTAAACCCACACATACAGAATACAGCTTCAGGAAGCTTCCTCATAAGGTTAAAGCTTGGTGAAGATCCTCAAAGAGCGCTCACGTCCTTGAAGAGCCTTGGAGACTACTCACTCATAAGGCAGGACACTATAGGTTCTGTGATAAGCTCTGAGTTGAGAAGCAAAGCCATCTGGTCTGTTCTTGTAGCCCTCGGTGGTATAACTGTGTACCTGACCTACAGATACAAACTCCTGTGGGCCTTTGCTGGACTTGTAGCACTCTTTCATGACGTGATCATAGTCCTTGGCGCTTATGCCATCACTCAGAGGGAAGTTAACCTAGACGTGATAGCATCCTTGCTTGTGGTTGCTGGTTACTCGGTTACAGACACTGTAGTTATCTACGACAGGATGAGAGAAAACCTACGTATACGTAAAAGCTTGCCCTTAAGGGACCTGATAAACATCTCGGTGAATCAGAATCTAGCTAGGACGTTGATGACATCTATGACGGTTTTTGTGGTAGCCCTTGCCATGTTCTTGTTTGGTGGATCTGCACTCTCCAACGTGATGTTTGCCTTCGTCGTGGGTGTGGTGGTGGGTACGCTCTCTTCCATATTCGTAGCTAGCTCCTTGATACTTGACATAACTAGATTTAAATTTTTCAGGGGGAGGTAAGTTCCATGGAGCTTGACATCGTTGAGTACGACGTTGACGAAAACCTTAAGAAAGAGCTCTACTCTACCATAAAAGATCTCGCCGGGAAGACTCAGGCACAACTAGTTCTTATCGTGGATGATGCAGGAAGGACTATAGCTGTACACTTCCAGGGAGATAAAACCCAGGAAGAAAAGGCTGAATTTATATCAGCCCTGATAAGCGGTGTTTTTGGTGCTGCTTGCGAGATGTCTAAACTCCTGGAGCTTGAGGATCCAGATTTGCTGGAGTTTGAAGCCAAGAAGATGAACGTGGTAATCAAATCCATAAAGCCTAGATTCCTGCTTTGCCTTATGGTAAGTAAGAACAGATCTTTGGGAGCCGTAAGGCTCTTTTTGAAGGAGGCTTCCCAAGAGATAGAAGAACTAATGCAGAAGGCAGAGCGTACACCCAGAAGGGTGGTAAAGATGGACCTACAGAGCCTTGAAGAAAAGTTAAAGAAGATTATAGAGCTCTAGCTATAACACCCCCACCTAGGAGTACATCCCCTTCGTAGAAGGCGCACACCTGACCTGGAGTCACACCCCTTACAGGCTCTTCAAACACTACCACATAACCTTCCTCCGTCCTTTTGATGTCTTGAACCTTTACGGGTTTGTTCTTGTACCTCACTTGGGCTACAGGTTCAGACCACAGCTCCAAAGGAAGATGAAAGTTTATATCCTTCAGCAGAAGGGCTTTAGAGTATAGGTCTTCTTCATCTCCTAGAATTACCGTGTTCGTGTTCGGATCTATGCCCACCACGTAAACGGGTTTACCCAAAGCTACACCCAAGCCCTTCCTCTGACCCACAGTAAAGTGAAATATTCCTCTGTGCTTTCCCACAAGCTTCCCCTTGTATACAAACTCTCCTTCCTTTGGCCCCACATGCTCCTCTATGAACTCACCAGGAGATTTACCCATCAGAAAGCACACCTCTTGCGAGTCTCTCTTCTGAGCTACAGGGAGGTTGTACCTTTGAGCCATCTGCCTTACCTCTTCTTTGGTGTAGTCACCCAATGGAAACTCCAAAAGCTCCAAGTCTTCCATCCTTACCAAGGCAAGGAAGTAAGACTGATCCCTCCTTAGGTCTTTGCCTCTGGCTACTAGAGTGTGTCCTTTGTAGCTAACCTTCTTGGCATAGTGTCCCGTGGCAAGCCTGTCAACGTCTGCCACCACCTTAAGGTACCTGGCCAAAAAGCCCGTCTTTACCTCCCTGTTGCATATAGCACAAGGATTAGGTGTAAGCCCAGAGAGGTAGCCCTCTATGAAAGGTTTGATAACTCTTTCTCTAAAGAGTTCTTCCCAGTCTATGGTTAAGTGCGGTATACCCAACCTCCTCGATACCTCGGCGGCGTCCTGTACGTCTTTAGGAGAGCAACACACGTTTAGACCATCAGCCTCACACTTATGAAAACGCAGGGTTATACCTATAACTTCATACCCCTTCTCCTTAAGAAGTGCCGCTACGGTGGAGCTGTCTACTCCACCGCTCATACCTACAGCTATCCTCACAGAGGTAAATATATATTAGACCTTAACTTTCTCAAGGATGGCCTTCAGCTTCTCAATGATAGGGTTTGCTGGGTCTTCCTTTTCGTACTGCTTAAATCTTATCCTGGCTTCATTTATTACAAGGTCAAGCACTTCTTCGGGAGTGTTTACCAGGGTAAGAAGATTGATGTCATCCTCATCTATGGTTTTGTACCCTATCATGTTACTCCTCATGAAGTCAATCAGCGGTTCCCAGTAGCTACTGTCAAAGAGTATGAGAGGAAATCGGGGTATCTTACCTGTTTGCATAAGCGTGAGGGCTTCAAAAAGTTCGTCAAGGGTACCAAAACCACCTGGGAATATTACATATGCCATGGAATACTTTAGAAGCATCACCTTTCTCACAAAGAAGTAGTCAAACTTAAGGGAAAGGTTCTGATATGGGTTTGGCTTCTGCTCCCTTGGAATTTCTATGTTCAGGCCTACGGACAAAGTTCCAGCATCGTGGGCACCCCTGTTTGCAGCTTCCATTATACCAGGTCCACCGCCTGTAACTATGTGAAATCCAACAGATCCAAGAAGATAAGCAGCTCTGTAGGCTTGCTTATAAAGGTAATTGCTTTGGTCAAAGCGTGAGCTTCCGAAGAAGGTCACAGCAGGACCCACCTTGGAGAGTTCATCAAAGCCCTGGACAAACTCACTCATTATCTTGAGCACTCTCCAAGTATCGCCCTGCTTTATCCTAAGCTCGCCTATTATCTTCAGCTCGTCTTCTATACCCATGGCACTACGATGATAAGAGTTTGTACAACACTGCCATTCTTACAAAAGGTCCATTGCTGGCCTGTTTTAAGTATAAAGACTTCTCCGCGTGTATGAGTTCAGGATCTACGTCCACGCCTAGGTTTGCAGGTCCAGGATGCATGAAAAAGCTCTTAAGCTTCTTGTACCTCTCCTTTGTAAGCCCATACTGCAAAAAATAACTCTCCTTAGAAGGAACATAGCTCTGAAGGAACCTTTCCTCCTGAAGTCTTAGCCATATGACCACATGGGCCCACTCTATACCTTCATCCACATCAGGTATGTACTGTGCCTCAAAAGGAGAAAGATCCTCTGGAATTAGAACACTGGGACCGCAGACAGCTACACGAGCTCCAAACATGTTAAAAAGATAAGCGCCAGACCTAAAAACCCTGCTATGCTTTACATCACCTACGTAAAGGATGTTTAAACCTTCTACCTTACCAAATACTTCAAGCAGTGTGAATAAGTCCACAAGACCTTGAGTAGGATGCTGATGAGTTCCATCACCTGCGTTTATAAGGGAAATGCTCAAAGAAAGGTAAGGATCATAAGGAAAAAGGACGAAGGGTACTCTAAAAATCACTGCCCTGTAACCCATACTCTCTAGTACCTTCAAAGTATGGTAAAAGCTCTCTCCTTTCTCTATGGAGGTCTCTCCCCTACCAGCATAGTAAGTGTTTAAGCCAAGCTCTCTACAGGCAAGCTCAAAAGAAAAACGTGTCCGCGTAGAAGCCTCAAGGAAAAGAAGCGCCACATGCCCCTCTAAAAACTCTCTTCTTCCCTTCTTAAAATCCAAAAAGAGCTTATAGAAGGATTCCACATCCTCCTTTGTAAGATCTTTTACACTTATGAGATGCTTCATTCTGAATCTATTATTTTAACAAAATCTCCGAGTTGAGAGCAAAGAGGTCCCTTGGGCCAACATTAATAGCAGTAATCTTATCACCTTTCCCCTGAGGTTTGTACTCTACTTGCACACCTTCCCTTACAGCAAACAGAGTAAAAGCAATGGTAACAGCAGAAGTGCCAGGACTTATAAACACAGATACATCTTCATCATCATATCCCATCCTTTTTATTTCCTTTAGAACATACAATAGTTCATCCCTAATCGTCTCGAAATCATTAAAATCTAAGCCACCTTCCTTTGGTATTACTCTTATTGCTTTTAATATTCTATGTGCGGTTGCATCATTATCAAAACATGCCCGTATGAATTTTTTAAAAAGACACAACTGTTTTCTAGATTCATTACTCACGAGTAGATACCAATTTTCTAAACTATCTTTATGATTTCTTAAACTTTCGTAAATCATAGTCCAACTTATATTAAACTTGTTAAGAAGATCCTCTCCACTTGCGCCTTCCTTAATAGCTTTTTCTAACTCGTCCCGCTTCTTCTCATCCAGCAAAGACAGTGCACATATATAGACCTTCTTTGGTTTTACGTCACGAGAAACTTCAATCTTCTTTAGTTCTGGTAAGGATACAAGGAAGGCGAAAGGAAGACCAAAAAGGAATAAAATGTTTATTACTGTATTTTTAATGTCACCATCTTTTAAATAATCTGCAAGCCAAGAGTTATATATAGTAAAGATGGCTAGAGCTATTACGGTAGCAACGGTCGGAAAAGATCCAGATAGAAAAGAAAGGGCTACCTTATTAAAACTGTAATGTGGTTTATTTAACACCCATGAATATACATAGATGATGTCTATAAGTACAAAGATTAAGAGGACTAAAAAATACACAGTTTTATCCTCTAAATTCAACAATTGATGTTTAGATGCAAAATAAGGAAGTACTGTTACGAAACCATAAAAGATTAAAGGCCAAACAGTCTTAAACTCACCTATTAGCCTCCTCAATAAACCAACCATAGCCTTTCCTTCTTTTAGCTCCAACTCCAAAGCTCTTTAATACGGCTTTTAGAAGCCTTTCAGCAAGTTCAAGGTACCTAGGATCTGTGTCATTAGCAACACCTAAAACAAACTCAAACTCTACTCCTTCCTTCAAAACCATATAGTGTATAGGGACTGGATTATAACAGTCTATAGGTGGCTTTTCCTTTGGGTTTGTATAGTAAGGTTGGTAGTGTGGATTCATTATGTCTATCTCTATATCGTCTAAGGTTAAACTCTTAGGAAAGGCATCAAAGAAGATTACCTTACCTTCTCTATTTTTAGTTCCAAAGAGTACGTTAAAAGTTTCTTGTAGCTCCCACTCTCCAAAATTGTCCTCGAACAGGTACAAGGGTACTTTACTGTTATCAAACTTCTCATTCATAAGATCTTCTTCAACAGACTTTGCATCACGATTCAGATGTTCAGACACAATGAGTATAAAAAGATTTCTCGTGATACCCTTTAGGGAACTTCCTGGTATGTAAGGTATTCCATAAGTGGGATAGAAAGCAAAACCGTTTTCTATGAAGGACGGATTTCCAAGACCTATAGCAAGACGATAGCCAGCTTTTAGAGTAAATTTTCTCATCTTTATAGTTAAATTTTCCGCAGCATTATATAGCCTAACAACATCTTTAGCATAATATTTTTTTCTCAGAACTTCTTTCAAATTGCTTAGAAACCTTGCTGAAATATGTTTTTCTTCTTTTTTCTCCTTCTCAATCTTAATTATTTCAATCATGGGCAAAAGTTTATTGAAAGCAAGCGATATGTTCTCTATGCTTTCTATTTCCTTAATATTCTCAATCTTCATCGGTACCCTCAATCTCCGCCTCCGCCATCCTTTTAAGCCATACAGCAAACCTTAAGGCAACCTTTGTGTAGTAAAGATACTCAGAAAAGTCAGAATATATAAGCTTCTTTATAAGCTCCTCATCTGTAGAGTTGTTACCTTTTTCAGTCTCTTTAAGTAAAAAGGTAGCTAGATGTTTTAAAATCTCTGTATGTTCCTTCGATCCTTTTTTCGACTTAAGAAAGGCTACCGTCGTTAAAAGGCCGTTTGCATTTATCATAGAGGGCAATCTTTTGGCAAGGCTTTTGTATTTATCCTTGTATTTCTCATTTTTTACTTTATTTACACATTTCCAGGCACACTCTGCAAACTCTTGTTCATGTAGCTTTTTCATCATAGTTTACAACCTCCACAAGTCCTTTTCCTGTAGTTGTGTTGCCCCCTATCATAAGAGCTTTAACTTCTTGAGAAAGCCAGCTACTAAATTTAACTTCTTCGCAATCAGGTAATTGACCAGAATTCAAAAGCTGCATCTTTACATAAAAAATCGTTTCTGGTGGTACGTACTCTTCTGTCCACAAAGCTCCTTCCTCTACAGTACCTGTGGTAAGATCTATCTTCGTATGGGTTTGGACCTCTGTATAGCTTTCTACCATATGAGAAAAAACGCTATCTGAAACTACAGCTATACGTTTCGGTCTGATACCTATTTTCTTTGCCAAGTTCCATAATTGATCATTTCTCCTTTCACATACAGAAAAGGCAAACTCCTCAAGCACTAAATAGAGTTTATCACCTTTCTCGTACACTATCTCCTCGCTGTTAAGGACGATGGTTTCCCCATCCTTAAGATTCTCGTAGTCAGACATAGTTACTGCTATATTTGTATCTTGTTCAAAACGCTTTAGCACATATGGACACGTAACATAAGCAAATATTCCTTTTACAGACCTTACAGGGAAGAAAAGGATTCTCCCATCATAAACCACCAAGCTTCCTTCACCTTTTTGACTACCAAAGATTTTAGAAGAAAGCTTTACACAAGGAGATTCATCCTCTCCCTTTTCTAAAGCTTCATCATACTCCTTTAGAGAACCTTTTCCAGAATGCTTTAGAGTGCTTTCTAGCCACCTTTGGCGAAGGACTCCCTTTATGCTGCTTGCTGGTATTGCTGGAAAGTTGGTAGGAACCTCCCTGTAGATGGGTAAGTCTATATGACCTATTCCAGAGCCTACACCTATGTGCATGGGAGTTATTACACGGAAGAAGAACAAATACTCTTTCATGTGTTTACCTCCCTCATGATTATCCCAGTATTCCATCCAAAGTCTAAAAAGCTCCTCTTACCTTCTATAATATTTATAACTCCCTCAAACGCTTCTATCTGACACAGCCTTCTGACATTTCCAGAGGTCTTTGCCCTTAATACCAACACAGAACCTGGCCTTAGCATGTAAAGGGCTGGTTTTCTCCATCCAGATATCCACTCAGCTCCCGCCGAGAAAATCCACTTAAGCTCAAACTCAATACCGTTTATGTAAACTTTGCTATCATCAAAGAAAGCATGGGAGAGAAGGTAGAACTTGTAAAATTCACCTTCTTTAATATTCTGCAGTTCTTCCAAGCTCTTTACATACAATCCAGAATCCTTAACGAACGCCCTTGTTCTCTCAGCACCTACGAAGGATTCAGCCTCCCTTAGTTTACCTTCGACGAGGATGGAGAGAAAATAATTACTACGCACTCCTAACCTCTGCGTAAAGTACAATCTTCCTTCCTTGGACGTTTTGCTTTCATAATCCACGCCCAAACCCACCTTCTGTTCTCTTTTTAGTATACTGCTTTCTTCTAGTATACCCTCTTTATCACCTTCTTTATTGTCATCACGTTTATTAAAGCAATCCAACCTTCCGTGGAGGTAGTCCTTGAGCAAACAACTAAGCTTAACGTATGCCCTCTTGTACTCGTAGTGCTCCAAAGTTCCTTTAATAAAGACGTAATCTTCTCTATACTTAGCCATGACTGGATTTCCTTCTCTTCCTTTTCTTGGGAAGAGTATGTCTGCAGGCAATGGAACCAAAAAGCTTCCATCAGACTCTGAGAAAAAGCCAACTGCGCATATTTTAACGAATTCTTCTTCCTTTAGATCTTCCACCAGTTTAAAAAATCTCATTATGTTTAGACTCTCGGAACTCGTGTAGTAATGAGACTCTCCAGCTACAAAATGCTTAAGGCTCCCAAACATAAGCTCCTTACAGGGTATGATCTTATACACCCTGAACATTCTCAAAGCCCTCCACGTTACGTGCCAAGAATCTAGCCACGTACAACGCGTCAAGCAGATTTTCCAAAGCTTTAGAAGCTAAAAATTCATGTTTATCTAAGAAAAAGTTTTTAAACACTTGTTCATGTAAGGATAAAATAGATTCAGGATTCACCGATTTTCTGAGGAAATATCTTTTCAACATGGATCCTATTACATTCTTATCTGTTAGTTTTTTTATTTCTCTGATAGTGTACGCAAGGTTAGAACTCAGATCCTCAGACTTAAAAGCTTCTATCAACTTTTTCAGTGTGTCTAAATCTTCCCAGTTTAGGACTACACTCCTAAAATTACCTGAATGTGTAAGAATACCTATGCATAGAGAACCTTTTTGAGATATCCTTTTAAAGTTTTTAGCCTTCTTTTCCAAATCCCTCACATACTTTAAAGCCATCTGTAAATGAGACTTAACATGGGTTATAAGAATACCGGCGCTCATACTACCCTTTCCCCAAAGTGTATTTTTAAATTCTTCCACCTTTTCATAAGCATAGTCCAAGGCGTCTAAGGGATGCAGAAAGGCAAGTATGTCGTCACCACCAGCATAAACGGGCAGAAAAGGCATCTTCTTATCTTTAATCACACTTCCTGCAAAATCACTGAGTTTTTTCGAAAAATTCTTATGGAATTCATCGGTAAGCTCTTCTCCTCTAAAATCTTTTTTAGGACCAAGCCACCTACCCATATCGTCACCATCTGCTAGAAGTATGGCATAATAGGCATTTCTATGTCTGTACCCTTTGAGATCTTCCCTTTCAAAAAGTTGTTTAAGTTTGTTAAAAGCTTCCTTGATTTTGCCTATTTCTTCTGGATATTCTTCTTCTAGCTCTTTAAGCCAAAATTCGTCATCAAACCTTCTAAAAACTTCACTATCTATGTTTACAAAGCTTGCAAATTTGTCGATAGCAGGTATGTTTTTATCCTCTTCCAAAATTTTTATAAATATAGGGTTTGTATTTATCTTAAATTTGCTTGGTAGCAGCTCAAATATATTCTCTATGCTTTTCTGTAAGTCTTCATCTTTCTCTAGTTTATCAATAAAAGCCTTTTTAAACTTTATACCAGCAACCTCTTCTACGGAAGGAAAGTTTACTTCACTTTGATTTTTTGCAGAAAATACCTCATCCCATGCAAGCCTCTTAACTAAGCACACTCCGCACAGCTTTTCACTCTCTGCAAGATATCCTTTTGGTAACTTATTTTGCAACTCTTTCCAATCAAGAGCAAGATGGAGCCTTTCACCGCATAGAGTGCAGCCGTCCGGGTAGTGATCGCCATGTTTGTATTTGTCAAAGAGTGGTTTGTAAAACCTTCTACTCTTCTTTGAACCTAGTATTCTTTCAGCAATATCGTACGTGTAGACGTATGGATTACTTCCATAATCTTCGTTATCATCTTCTTTATAATCCAACAACTGTTTCCATTTGTCTCTATCTATAAACTCTTGACAATGGCAAAAAGTCTGAAAGTAATTCTGTACGTGTAGCTTAAACTGATCTTCTGGAAAGTTTTCATACTTATCTTTTAGATATTTGAGAACTTTTTCCCAAATCCCTCTCCAAGCATTGTTAAAGTTCTCTTTTAACTTTTCACAATCAACTTTTTCTTCAGTCAGGATAACAAACCTGTTTGGATAGTTTGCAAGAGGCCAGTTAGCTTTGTTACTATCATCCTTTACCTCCATAGGAAACACAAGAGAATCTTGATAATCTTTTGCAGTTTCTTTGGTGAGGTATGAAAGTATGTAGCTTGCCGTAAATAGATCCTTTAACTTCCTCGAGGCTTCTATAAAACTCTGTACTGGTGAAAAGCTAAATACGGTTAGGTACTTATTCATTCTATTTTAACCTCCTCAAACCCTCCTTTCTCTAGAGCTTTTATTGCTTGTTCAAAAAGATCAACACTAGATAAATCAACATCAATTTCCTTACCCTCTCTACCTTTTAATTTTAAGTATTTTACGTAAAGTTTTGCACCATCTAATAGGAGCTTACTTTTAAACCCTATAGCGTATACGTAGTTATCTTTAACTTTAAAGAGAAATAGAGAAGCCCTCCTATTATTACCCGTCTGATTTTGAGGACCCTTCCATGTTAACATAACACTGCCTTTATACTGTATAGGAAGTCCAAAGACTATGTTTGGTACACGTACATGCTGCTCATTTATTTCTTTTCCTTGCATGAAGTTTTTAATTATGGTGTTATATTCGGGAGTCTTATTGTTATCTTCACGTCTAATATTCCGGTATACTTCTCTAAATTCTTTAAGCCCCTCACGTAAATCTTTTGAGTTCAACTTTCTTCGTAACAGCTTTAGGTTTTTAAGGGAAGGAAGGTCATCAAACCCCTTTTCTGTCATATCCCTAAAATCCTCTACCTTCTCCAGTATATTCCGCCAATAAACATCTTTAAGAAGCTTAAGCTCTTCTTTTTCAGAACCCAATCTAGGTTCTATCAACTTAAGGCTTCCGACACCTTTTCTGCTTCTGTAACCTACTGATCCCCAACAAAATACCAGTTTACATAGATTGTCTACTATTTCTTCATACTCCTTCTTTGTGTATACACAAACATTGAAGCTAGTTCCTTCAGCTATGCATTCTCTATTGGCAAACATGTAAGGATCTATTTCTTTTCCACAGCAACGCTTTAAATTCTCAGGACTCAACAACCGCAGATATACAGCTCCTGCCCTTTTACTAGAGCCAAAAATCAGAGATTCTTTTTCATGTATCTTCTCAGAACTATCATAAAAGGTTGCTAAGATGACCCTCCACCACCATCGCAGTATTCCTATAAAGCTGGCAGGTCTAAGCTCTGCTTTTTTAGCAGCTTTTCCACGATCAGCTTTTTCACAATCTGTTTTTTCGCGATCTGCTTTTTTAAGATCAGCTCCCCCTATGAAGGCAGGTGTTTCAAACTGAACTTTGTAAGTTAACTTTTTCAACCTAAACCCTCCTATTTATATATAACGCAGGAGGTAGCTTTTTCTGACATGCTTCTCTGTGTATAATAATAACAGAAAAATCAAAGCACGAGGGGTGTTAAAGTGTCACAGATAGTAAAGGTAAAGGCAAGAGAAGTCCTAGACTCAAGGGGTAACCCAACTGTAGAAGTAGAGGTTTATCTGCAGTCTGGTGCTGTTGGTAGAGCCATAGTGCCAAGCGGAGCTTCTACGGGTGAGAAGGAAGCTTTGGAGCTTAGAGACCATGACCCCAAAAGGTATCTGGGTAAGGGTGTCCTAAAGGCGGTGGACAATGTTAACTCCATAATAGCAAAAGAAATAGTAGGACTTGAGTCCACAGAACAAGCTTACATAGACAAGATTCTTATAGAGCTGGATGGCACTCCTAACAAAAGCCGTCTGGGTGCCAACGCTATACTGGGTGTAAGTATGGCCGTAGCCAGGGCAAGCGCACAGGAGTTAGGCATTCCCCTCTACATGTACATAGGTGGACTTCAAGCCAACAAACTACCAGTTCCTCTGATGAACGTGATAAACGGTGGAGTTCATGCAGACAACCCGTTGGACATACAAGAGTTTATGATAGTACCTTTGGGTGATAGGTTCTCAGAAGCTCTCAGGAAAGGTGTGGAGGTTTTCCATACACTCAAGAGCCTTCTTAAAGAGAAAGGTTTTTCTACAAATGTAGGAGACGAGGGTGGCTTTGCACCAAACCTAGAGAACACAGAACAGGCCTTGGACTTTTTGATGATGGCCATAGAGAAGGCTGGTTACAAACCTGGAGAAGATTTAGTTTTGGCCTTGGACTGCGCATCCTCTGAGTTTTACTATGAGGATGATCTTTACCATTTTGAAGGTAAGAAGTGGACAGCAGAAGAGCTTGTGGAATTTTATGCCAAACTAACAAATAAGTATCCCATAGTCTCTATAGAGGACCCCATTGCCGAAAACGATTGGGAAGGATGGAAGCTTATAACAAAGAGGCTGGGAGACAGACTTCAACTGGTAGGTGATGACTTGTTTGTTACTAACAAGGCAATACTCGAAGAAGGTGTAAAGCAGGGTATAGCAAACGCCATACTCATAAAACTCAACCAGATAGGAACACTGACCGAAACCTTACAGACAATAGCTTTTGCAAAGCAGAAAGGTTACGCCACCATAGTTTCCCACAGGTCTGGGGAGACAGAAGATACCTTCATATCACACCTAGCAGTGGGTGTTAACGCAGGTCAGATAAAGACAGGATCAGCTTCAAGGACTGACAGAATAGCAAAGTACAACGAGCTCTTGAGGATAGAAGAAATTCTAGGATATGCTGCAAGCTTTGGAGGGAAGGATGAGTTTCCCAGGTTCTTCAAGTAAGCTCCTTTCACTACTCTTCTTCCTGCTTATGCTAGGACTCACAGTGTACAATATCTTCTTCAGCAAACTAAACGTATTTGCTCTATCAAAACTGAATAAATCTATGCAGGTTATTGATTCTGAGATAAGGTCTTTAGAGGAAGATAACGCAAAGCTCTCTAAGCTACTCCAGAGTATGGAAAATAACCCAGATTATTACAGAGAGCTTTACACCAGGCGGTACATGCAGATGCAAAGGGAAGGAGAGAAGTTTCTACTCCTCAAAAGAGAGTAAGGATATAATTTAATAATTGAAAGAGGAGGTGCCATGTTTCAGGTCCCAGAGGTAGGTCCAGAAGAAGCCAAGAGGATGTTAGAAGATCCTAACGTGGTCTTATTAGATGTGAGAACGCCGCCAGAACATGTACAGGTTCGCATACCCAACTCTCTACTGATACCTCTTGATGAGTTAAGGTACGCCTATAACAATCTTGACAAGAACAAGAAGTATATAGTGTACTGTAGAAGTGGGGAAAGGAGTGCCTTTGCCACCTACTTCCTAAGACATATGGGATATGAAGCTTACAACTTAGCTGGTGGAATATTAATGTGGCCATACGAAAAAGAATCAGGGCCACCGAAATGATACCTCAGGACCTTCTAAACATACTAGCCTGTCCCATATGTAAAGGAGATCTTCTGTATGATAGTAAAAGAGATATTCTTCTATGCCAAGAATGTAAGGTTTATTATCCTGTTGAGGAAGATATACCTATACTCCTCAGAGATTACGCAAGACCTCTTGAAGAGTTGAGTAAAGATCCTTCTCGTCTTTAGCGTACAGTACACCATCCAGCTTCACTGAATCTCCAAAGTGTACATATTCAACCTTTTGAGGATATACTTTTTTGAAATCCTCCACCATACGCCAGTCTGCTAAGCTGTCACCTATGTATACAGCACTGTTAGCCTTTAAGCTCTCAATACAAAGGTAGAGTGCGTAGGGGTGTGGTTTCTTCAGAGAAGGATCCTCTATAGTATCGTCATCTACCACACAATCAAACAAGTCCCACAGTGAAAACCTCCTAAAAACGTAATCAAGATCCTCCCTTGGTCTACCTGTAACTACACCAAGCATCACGCCCATACTCTTTAGACCCTCAAAAAAAGGCCTGCTAAGGATCAATCTTTCCTTGTCCCTAACGTTCACGTACTCCCTGTTGAATACTTGTATGACCTCCTCAAGCTTTGCATCTTTACCAAAGTGTCTTATGACTTCCAAGGTAGCAAGCCAGTCGTTGTTTATACCTTTTTCAAACTTTATACGCCTTGCCAATTCTACATCAACGGGAAAACCCAAGAAGTAGGATGCTGTCCTTGCTATAGCATGATGGTAAGATTCCTTTACGTCAACTATAACGCCATCTACATCAAAGATGGTAGCCTTCATACGTTTAGCTCTTCAAGGGTCTTCTTTGAAAGTAGAAACTTGATAAACCTATTCGCTAGGAAGGAGGATTTCCCACCCTCCAGATAGATGATGTAATACCACCTTTTAGCTTCAAAGCCTTTTATCTTTACCGGAACCACAGTTCCCCTTTCTATTTCCTTCTCCAAAAGACCCTTTGAGAGGAAACTAGCACCGTAGCCGCTTTTGACTATACACAACGCAGATCTACTACAGTTGGTCTCTATCTTGATGTTTAGCCTATCAAACATTATCCCCAACTTTTCTAAAGAATCTTTTACTATCTTCCTAGTACCAGAACTAGATTCACGGAAGACTAAATCAACTTCGTATAGCTCTTCAGGCTCTATCTCACCACGCTTGGCAAAAGGATGGTTAGGATGTGTGAAGAAGATTATCTCATCAGCTAACCACTTTATGAAGCTAAACTTCTCAGAAGGCTCCCTCTCTATAACACCTAGGTTTAGAACTCCGGAGGAAAGAGCTTCTTCTACTTGCTGAGAGTTTTCCACAAAGAGCTTTATGTTGATGCTCGGCATCTGGGCATGAAACTCGGCCACGAGCTGGGGTATCTTGTACTCACCAAGAGAAGTGCTTACACCTAAGAAGAGTGTATCCCTTACATCCTTCTTTATCTTCGCCATCTCCTCCATAAGGTTTTCGTAGCTGTTTAGAAGGGACTTGGCTATCTGATATATCCTCTTACCTTCTTCGGTGAGCACTATCTTCCCACCCTGTCTTTGGAAAAGCTTGGCACCTATGATCTTTTCAAGAGCCTTTATCTGCTGGGTAACGGCTGGCTGCGTTACATACAGTATCTCGGAAGCTTTGGAAAAGCTGCCTATCTCTGCGACAGCCACAAAGGTTTTGAGCTTGCTTATGTCTATCACAGAAATTTATTATATTTATAAAAAGCTCTTATGGCAATGTAGGGTTGCGGCCCAACCTAAAAAACTCTATGAGTTTTGCTTGCAACTCCCGTACAAGTTCTGAAGGACTCTCTGTATCTATCAGCCAGTGCTCTCTTCTCATATGATGCTGCGAGTAGGGACATAGATCCCTAGCTTCGGGCGATAGGGTCAGAAGTATGTCAAGGTCTTCGTAGGGAACATCTTTTATGCTTCTGGGCTTGTACTCTTCAAAGAGCAAACCCATGGACTGCAGTGTTTTTACTATCTCAATTGGAACATCCTCGGCGGGGTTTATAGCAAAGTAAAAAAGCTCAGGGTTTAAGAGAGCCTTCCTCGATACATCCTTCGCAAGGTTGTAAGCAACATAGGCTTTTTTACCCGTAGTGGAAGCAAAGCCTATCTTCATACCAGGACCTTCTGAAGGGCTTCTAGAAACATTTCGTTCTCTTGGGGCTTTCCTACACTAACCCTTAGAGCGTTATCAACAAGATAGGACATGTTCCTCACAAGAACTCCTTCTTTTAGTAATCTGCTGTGCAGCTCTTGGGCACTCATACATTCAACTTTAAATAGTATAAAATTTGCTTCTGAAGGGTAGACCTTGATCCCTTTCATATTAGACATATGCTGTAGCATTTTTTCCCTTTCCTTTATAGTTGTGTCTACGGCTTCCTCTATGATGTGGTAATAGTCCCTAAGTATAAGTTTGGCTATGACTTGCGATGTAGAACTTATGTTGAAGGGAAGCCTCACCTTTTCAAGCTCCTTAACAATCTCCTCTTTACCTATGAGTACTCCGACCCTTAGACCTGCCAGCCCTATTTTGGATAGGGTCCTTAAGACTACAGTATCTTCTCTGGTCACAGCTTCTTCCAAGAAGGTCTTTTTTGAAAAGTGGTAGTAAGCCTCGTCTATTACTGTAAACACACCGAGGGACCTTATTTTTTGTATCTTCTCTTTACTAAAGCAGTTTCCGGTAGGGTTGTTTGGGTAGGAGAAGTAGGCCAGTGTAGGCCTGTGCCCTTCTATTGCTTGGAGGGAAGCTTCTAGGTCTATGTCAAAATCCTCACCCAGAGGTGTGCACACTAGAGGTCTTCCTAAGGCTTTGGCGGATATCTCGTACATGGGAAAAGTAGGTGTGGGAAAGAAGACGCCTGTAGATAGTTCACCAACAGACATGGACAAATAGTATATGAGCTCATCGGATCCGTTTCCTAGCATTATGTTTTCCGGTCTTATTCCAAACCTCTCCGCTACTATTTCCTTCAACTCGCTTGCAGTAGGGTCTGGATATCTGTTGAAAGCTATACGCGAGACTTCCTTAGCAATTCTATCCTTTAGTTCTTCTGGATAGTCTACAGACAGCTCATTAGAGGAAAGCTTTACCTTTGCCTGTGTTGTTTCAGTCTTGTAGGCTTCTAAAAGTTTTACTCTGTTGCTTATCATTCCTTAGACTCTTGAGTCTGTTCCTCCATAAGATCCTCTTCCTCCTCCTCTTCAGCTCTCCTTAGGTACAGTTCTAACTCTGCAACTGTAGATTCGGCGAGCTTGTCCTCAAGTATACCCTTGATAAGCCTGTTTAACTTTCTTTCATCTCCCATAGCTATGCCATTGAGCACATAGTATAACCTCTTTGGGAGAGAAAGAGTAACTCTCCTGTATCTTGGACCACCTTTTTTTCTACCTCTTCTTGCCATATTGACACCTCCTTCCGAATTTATAAGCTTATATTATAACTATGTTTTTTATTTCTTTAGCATTGATTTTTTTCATAAAAATTTCTTATGCAGTATGTAATATAGAGGTGATATACCTTCCTGAGATTCACACTAACAAAAAGGATCATGAGTTTCAGATGAAAGTGATAGAAAGCCTCTGGAAAAGTGGGAACAAGTTCGTCATAGCCATGGAGATGTTTCAACAAAATTTCCAAAGATACCTGGATGAATACGTAAGTGGACAGATAGACGAAGAAGAGTTTCTTAGGAAGACCCAGTACAAGGAAAGATGGGGTTACCCAGAAGAACTTTACGCACCCGTATGGAGGTTTGCAAGGGAAAAAGGAATAAAACTGTACGCCATAGGATTACCCTCTGAAGTGGTAAACAAGATAAAAGCAGTAGGCCTAAGGCATGTAAAGGATAGCACCCTACCAACGACTATAGTAGACCCAAAGCCAGAAGAGATAGAAAGATGGAAGAGTGTACTAAAGGATCATCCACGAGTAGACGAGAAAGTGTTTCTAGATGTACAGAATGCATGGGACAACAGCATGGCCTTTGCTATAGCAAACATCCTAAAGAAGGAAAACAAGAAGGTGGTCGTGCTATTAGGAAGGGAGCATGCACCTTCTCTGGATCAGGGGGTTCCTTACCGTTTGTCTGTTTTTAGGCCTTTCACAAGCCAGAAGATCCTCCAAAGGCAAGAATGATATAATAGAAACTCATGATAAAGGTTGAGATAGTAACACCTAAGGGTTTGGCCTTTTCTAAAGAAGTAAACTCGGTGAACATACCCACAGAACAGGGAGAGATGGGCGTTCTGGAAAAGCACATGTACCTTATGACCCTTCTAAAACCAGGCCTTGTATACTTTGACGGTAACCCTAAGGAAGGTATCGTGGTTACCTATGGTTTTGTTGATGTGACTCCGCAGAAAGTTACCATACTCGCAGAAGAAGCTTACACAGTAGGAGAGATAGACGCAGGAAAGGAAAAAGCACTCTTTGAAGAGGCAAACAGAAAGCTTGCCACAGCGCAGACACTTGAAGAGATACAAGAGTGGACGAGGATAATGGAGAGAGCCCGCACGCTCTTGGAGATAGTAGAAAAGTTTGGAGTATAAAGAGTTTGAGTTCCTAAGGGGGAAACTAAGACTAAGACAACCTGTAAAAGGACATAGGCTTTCTATAGTCGAGGTCCTCTTCGTCTACTTTGCTAGAGGTATAAAGAGAAAAAGCAAAGTGCTAGACTTGGGCGCTGGCTTTGGCGCACTATCTTTACTCCTTACCCTCAGGTATGGTTGCCGAGTTTGGGCACTTGAACGAGATAAGGACATGCTTGAGCTTTTGCATTACAATGTTCAAGTAAACGGCTTGTTGGACAAGATAACTCCTGTAGAAGGAGACCTTAGGTACATAGACAAGCTATTCCAAAAACAGACCTTTGATGTAGTTATAGCAAATCCACCTTTTTTTAAAGATGGTTTTCCCAAGAAATATCATTTTGAAACGGATACAAAACTGGAAGATTTTGTAAGAGCCGCAAGCTACGTTATGAAGGATGGTGGATACTTTAATGTGATATTACCAGCGCATAGGTTGACAGAGCTTGTTACAATCAGCATTTATAATAAACTTTCTCCTTGCAACATGAAGATTTTATACTCAAAGGAAAATAAGCCTGCAAAGTACATAATAGTTACATGTATAAAGAATAGTAGATGTCTTACAAGCATAGAATATCCGTTTTTTATGGATACTCAAAACACGAAAAGTGTTCTTCAAAGCTTCTGTGATATAATAACATAGTTATGAGGCTTCCTGAGAAGCTTGTGGAGAGAATAGCTAACAGGATACTTGAAGAGTTAACGAGCGAAGGGCTTATAGAGGTTGAAGATCCGTACCTTTTCTTGAAGAAGATAAAAGCCATATTTCAAAAGGTGGAGGAGGAAGAAAGGCTTTTAGACGAAAAAACTCGTGAGATACTTAGAGAAAAGCTTGAACTCCTGGAAGAGTCTAGCCTTGATTACAGGACAGCTTACAGAGTGGTCCGTACCAAGCTTGCCGAAGAAATGAAGATACATACAAACAGAAGAGAAAGGATGAACCAGATAGCCTCTCTCATAAAGGATATGATAATGGAGGATCAAACTGTTGAAATTTACGATGAACCACACGTAATAAGAAATAGGATAAGAAAGATATTGATGGAAGCAGTCAAGGAAGAAGAAGAAATAGACAAGGAAGTGAGGGAAAGGATAAGGTCCTACTCAAGGAGGATAGTGGAGGGTACTCCCGAATGGAACCACCTCTACAGGCGTATATACGAGGACGCCCTAAGGAGAAGGGGCCTGCTTTAAGGTAAGTACGCTATAGGGTTCTGTCTTATCCCGTACTTTATCACCTCGTAGTGAAGGTGGGGGCCTGTACATCTACCAGTACACCCTACCGCACCTATTATCTGACCCTTTACCACGCTGTCACCAGTCTCTACCATGATCTTGTTCAAGTGTGCGTACAACGTTACAAATCCATAGCCGTGGTAAACTATCACCGTGTTTCCATAACCCCTGACGCTCCCAGCAAAGATGACCCTCCCATCGGATGCAACGCTTACAGGGCTACCATAGGGTGCCGATATGTCCACCCCGGTATGGAACTCCTTGCGCCTTCCCATAATCCTCCATCCGTAGTCAGACACTATAAGACCCACTACAGGCCATATGTTTGGACGTACCATCTCTACGGTTTTGACCTCTGCAAGCCTAGAACGGGCCTCTTCTAAGGAGATACCTATGGATATAAGCTCATCTACCTTTTTGGTATCCAGAGATTCTGTGTCTACGATACCCTCCAACTCCTCAAAGGAACTGGGTGAGGCCTTCTCTGGACCTCCCACGCCTAGCTTCTGTATCTCTTGCGTGGGTGTACACAGAAGGCCCCCTACCAGAAGTCCAACTATCCACTTTTTCATGGCTCTACCTCCATCCCAAGTTTCCCACAAGTTTACCATAGAAATTGTATAAGTGTCAACACTCTACACTCTCCTCTGGAACTTCACCCACCATACTTAAACCTTCAAGGTGCCTTTTTATGTTTTCAAGGACAGTCAAAAGCCTATCAAAGGTGTCTGGAGTGGCTATAAGGTAGACCTCTTCGGAGCTCTTCTCCTTAGTCCTTACGATGGCAAGCCTTCCAGAACCGTCCACTAGGGCGGAAAAGAGACCTATGTCCTTCTTTGGAACCTTTACCAGAAGTACCCTAGCCTTCATCCCTCTTTTTTCTTTATTATCTTCGCCCCAAAGATATCTTTGACCTGTTTTGTAAAGTCGGATACTTCTTCTTCAAAGTCTACCCAGGCTAAAAGATTTTTTATTTTGTCAATATCTAGGGACTTAAGGTCTTCCGCGCTTCCAACAAAGATTACTTTGTCATCTTTCACTTGAGCCTTTAGCTTTTTGAGGATTTGAGCTTGTGAAGAGCCTACCTTCTCTTCTACGACTTTTATAGCGAACTCTGGGGTTCTCTCTTCCTCTTTTGCCTGCGCTTCCTTTGTTCTGACATACCCTGAAGATAGAAGCTCGGTAAGGTCCATTATGTCTTTTATCAGTTCTGTCTTTATTATGGCAAGCTGGCATGCTCTGTAGAAATCTCTTGTACGAGCATCTGCTCTCGCCTGGTTTACCACCTTCTCAAGGTAGAGTATCTTAGTCAAGGGTACACCATCAAAATGTTTATGGAACTCATCCACTTCTATGATATCCTCGGGTTTCGTGAGGCTTTTGTACAGTAGCAAAGACCTTATTTCCTCTTCAAGCATGTCCCAGAAACGTTGTAGGTTTATGCCAGAGTGATACATAGATTGTAATGTTTTTATGGCGTCATCTTTGCGAGCTTCTATTAGCATATTTATGAACTCTCTTACCTTAGCTTGGGATGGTATGCCTAGAAACTCTTCAAGCTTTTCTTGGGTTATCTTTCCTTCTCCGTATATGCTGGCCTGATCAAGTAAAGATACAGCATCTCTCATTCCACCATCACTTACCATTGCTATGATGTAGAGCGCTTCTTTTTCGTAATCTATACCCTCTGCCTTACATATCTTCTCAAGCTGGTAGACGATCTCGTCATTCCTGAGCTTTGAAAAGATAAACCTCTGACATCTTGAAAGTATGGTAGGAAGGATCTTGTCGTATTCCGTGGTACAGAGTACAAAAACTGTCTTTGGTGGTGGTTCTTCTAGGGTTTTTAGAAGTGCGTTGAAGGCTTCCTTCGTAAGCATGTGGGCTTCATCAAGTATGTACACCTTGTACTTACCCTTTATGGGAGCATAGGAGACAGCATCTCTGATAGCTCTTATGTCCTCTATACCCCTGTTGGATGCGGCGTCTATCTCTATGAGATCTGGAAAGTTGCCCTTATCTATAGATAAACAGTTTTCGCATGCGTTGCATGGGTCACCGTCCTTCGGGTTTAGACAGTTTAGAGCTTTTGTGAGTATGCGGGCTATTGTGGTTTTGCCTGTTCCACGAGGTCCTGCAAAGAGGTAGGCGTGGTGTACCTTTCCAGTCTTGACGGCGGTTTTCAAAACTGTTTTTACACCTTCTTGACCTACTACTTCCTCAAAGGTTTTTGGCC